>NZ_JCADBG010000079.1:0-3271 GCF_059358815.1 Streptosporangium nanhuense | reverse complement strand
GCACCGGACGCCGCCGAGCGCCGACCACCACGCACCAGACCCCGCAACAACGCCGGCACCTCACCGTAGGCACGCAGCAACGGCAGATCCAGCCGAACCGGAACCAGCACCGCATGCTCAAGCACGACAGCGGCCTCGAACAACGCCAGCCCCTGCTCCACAGACAGCGGGGGCATGCCCATCCGGGTGATTCGCCGCATGTCGATATCGCTCAGCGTGCCGGTCAAACCGCTGTCCTGGCTCCAGGCACCCCAGGCCAGCGAGAGCGCGGGCAGCCCCTCGGCCCGGCGCCGCTGGGCCAGCGCGTCCAGGAACGCGTTCGCCGCCGCGTAGTTGCCCTGCCCTGCCGAGCCCATGACACCCGACAGCGACGAATACACAACGAACGCCGCCAGATCCAAGCCCCGGGTCAGCTCATGCAGATGCCAGACCGCATCCACCTTCGGCCGCAGCACCGTCCCCAACCGCTCAGGCGTCAACGACGGGATCGTCCCATCGGCGAGCACACCCGCGGTGTGGATCACAGCGGTCAGCGGATGCCCGGCATCGATTCCAGCCAGCAGAATCGCCACCTGCTCCCGATCCGCCATGTCACAAGCCGCGATCTCGACCTCGACGCCGTGCGCGATCAGCTCCGCCTGCAACTTCACCGCCCCCGGGGCGTCCAGGCCCCGGCGGCTGGTCAACAACAGATGCCGCACACCCCGCTCGGCCACCAGGTGCCGGGCCAGATGACCACCCAGACCACCGGTGCCACCGGTGATGAGCACCGTGCCGTCCGGGTCCCAGGGCCGCTCTGCCTGCTGAGCCGAGGTCACCCGGGCCAGACGAGGCACCCGCACCACACCCTCACGGACCGCCGCCTGCGACTCACCCGAGGCCAGCACCCCGGTCAGCACCGAGGAGGTCAACTCACCCTCGACATCGACCAGCACGAACCGATCCGGGTTCTCCCACTGCGCCGAGCGCACCAACCCCCACACCGCCGCAGCCGCCAGATCAGCGACCACATCACCTTCCCGCGCCTCCACCGCACCCCGGGTGACGAACACCAAACGCGAAGCCGCGAACCGCTCATCGGCCAACCACTCCTGCAACAGGCCCAGGACATGAGCGACCAGCTCGTGCGTCGACTCCAGCACGCTCCCAGCATCGGCCGACCCGACGGCGACCATCACCACGCCCGGCACCGGATCCAGTGAGGTGAGATCCCCGCTCAGCTCGACCACGCTCGCGTCGCTCCCCGCGCCCGCCACCTGCGGCAGCACGACCCAGTCCAGCCCGAACAGCGAGTCCCGCTCCACCCCACCACCACCGGCGCCGACAAGCTGATCAGGAGTGAACGGGCGCAACACCAGCGACCGCGCCGCCAGCACCGCCTCCCCAGCCGCATCCACCGCACTCAGCGACACCGCGTCCTGCCCCACCTTGGCCAGCCGCACCCGCAACAGCGAAGCACCACCGGCATGCAGGCACACCTCTCCCCAGGAGAACGGCAACCGCGTCCCCGCCGCCACATCCAGCCCCACAAACGCCACCGCATGCAACGCCGCATCCAACAACGCCGGATGCACCCCGAACGAACCCGCGCCCGAGGCCGCCTGCTCGGGCAGCGCCACCTCGGCGAACACCTCACCACCGGCACCGTGCCAGGCCGCCCGCAACCCCCGAAACACCTGGCCATACCCCAGCCCCTGGGTGGCCAGCTCCTCGTACAGCCCGTCCAGTTCGATCGCGGTCGCGCCGGCCGGGGGCCACACCCCCGCGTCGAACGACGCTGCGACCCCGCCCCCCGCGGCCAGGGCGCCGGTCGCGTGCCGCACCCACGGCGCATCCTCCCCCGCCTGCGCCGACCGAGAATAGACATTCACGGTACGCCGACCGCTCTCCTCCGGCCCGCCCACCGCGACCTGAACCACGACCGCCTCATCCTCACCCAGCACCAACGGAGCAGCCAGCGTCAACTCCTCCACCCGGTCGCAGCCGACCTGGTCCCCGGCCCGTACCGCCAACTCCAAGAAACCGGTCCCCGGAAAGACCACCATCCCGGCCACCGCATGATCAGCCAGCCACGGATGCGACGAGAGCGACAAGCGACCGGTCAGCACCACCCCATCGGAGTCGGCCAGGCCCACGGCGGCACCCAGCAGCGGGTGATCCGTCGCGGCCAGACCCAGCCCGCGAGCATCTCCACCCTGCCGCGCGTTCGGCCAGAACCATTGGTGCTGGAAGGCGTAGGTGGGCAGGTCGACCCGGCGGCCACCCGGCAGCACCTGCCGCCAGTCCACCGCCACCCCGCGCACGAACAGCTCGGCCGCCGAGAGCAGGACGCGGTCCAGGCCGCCGTCATCGCGACGCAACGTCCCGGCGATCACCGTGACGGCATCGCTGTCATCCACGCATTCGCCGATGCCGACCGTCAGCACCGGATGCGGGCTCACCTCGACGAAGGCGCGGTGGCGCTGCTCCAGCAACGCTTCCACGGCTGAAGCGAAGCCGACCGTGCGGCGCAGGTTCTCACACCAATACCCCGCCTCCAGCTCCGGCCCTTCCAGCCATTGGCCGGTCACCGTCGACAGCATCGGCACCCGCACCGGCCGTGGCGCCACCTCCGCCAGGATCCGGGCCAGCTCCTCACCGATCAGATCCACCTGCGCCGAATGCGAGGCGTAATCCACCGCGATCCGCCGGACCCGCACCCCCTCCTCGGTTAGCCGCTCAAGCAGTTCTTCCACGGCCTGGACCTCACCGGCGACCACCACCGAGTTCGGGCCGTTGACCGCCGCGACCGACACCCGCCCGTCCCAGGCCGCCACCTGCTCACGCACCCGCTCCACCGGCAACGCCACCGACGCCATCGCCCCCAACCCGGCCAGCCTCTCGCCGATCAGACGACTGCGCAGCGCCACCACCCGGGCGCCGTCCTGCAACGACAGGCCCCCCGCGACCACCGCCGCCGCGATCTCGCCCTGCGAATGGCCCACCACCGCATCCGGACGGACCCCGAGCGACTCCCACACCGCCGCCAACGACACCATCACCGCGAACGACACCGGCTGCACCACATCCACCCGATCCAACCCCGGGGCACCCTCGGCCTGCCGGACCACCTCCAGCAACGACCACTCCACGAACGGCTCCAACGCCGCGGCGCATTCGGCCATCCGGCCCGCGAACACCGCCGACTCCTCCAACAGAGCCGCACCCATCCCCACCCACTGCGCCCCCTGACCCGGGAACACCCACACCGACCTACCCTCGACATCCGCCA
>NZ_JCADBG010000078.1:0-3346 GCF_059358815.1 Streptosporangium nanhuense | reverse complement strand
GTCATCCGCGCCGGGCGGGGGTGTCGTCGTTCGGGATCAGCGGCACCAACGCCCACGTCATCCTGGAGCAGGGACCGCTGGCCCCGCGGGTCGAGGACTCCGCGACGGTGACCCCGGACACGGACGTGCTGCCGGTGCTGGTGTCGGGCCGTACGGCCGAGGCGTTGCGGGCGCAGGCCGGGCGGCTGGCGTCCTTCCTGGACGGCGAGCCTGACCTGCGCCTGGCCGACACCGCGTTCTCGCTGGCCACGACCCGGTCGGCGTTCGAGCACCGGGCGGTGGTGCTGGCCGGGGACCGTGAGGGTGTGCTGGCAGGGCTGGGCGCGCTGGCCGAGGACCGTCTCGGCGCCGGTGTGGTACGCGGCGTGGCGGCGGCGGAGCCGAGGCTGGCGGTGCTGTTCACCGGCCAGGGCAGCCAGCGGGCCGGGATGGGCCGGGAGCTGTACGACCGTTTCCCGGTGTTCGCCGAGGCACTGGACGCCGTGATCGCCGAGTTCGCTCCCTTGCTTGAAGGGTCGTTGCGGGACGTTCTGTTCGCCGAGCGGGCGGATGCGCTCGATCAGACCGGGTGGGCGCAGCCCGCGTTGTTCGCGCTGGAGGTGGCGCTGTTCCGGCTGGTGTCCTCGTGGGGGGTGAAGCCGGGGGTGCTGGCCGGTCATTCGGTCGGGGAGGTCGCGGCGGCGCATGTGGCCGGGGTGTTGTCGTTGAAGGACGCGTGCGTTCTGGTGGCGGCGCGGGCGCGGTTGATGCAGGGGTTGCCCGCTGGTGGGGCGATGGTGTCGGTTCGGGCTTCTGAGGGGAAGGTCGCCGAGCTGCTGGCCGGTCGTGAGAAGGAGGTGTCGGTCGCGGCGGTGAACGGCCCGTCCTCGGTGGTGATCTCCGGGGTCGAGCAGGCGGTTCTGGAGATCGCCGCCACTCTGGAGGAGCGCGGGATCAAGACGCGGCGGTTGCGGGTGTCGCACGCGTTCCACTCGCCGTTGATGGAGCCGATGCTGGAGGGGTTCCGGGCGGTGGCCCGGACGCTGTCCTACAGCCCGCCGAAGATCCCGGTGGTGTCCACTCTGACGGGTGAGGCGGCGACGGCCGAGCAGTTGTGCTCGCCGGAGTACTGGGTGGAGCAGGTGCGTGGCGCGGTTCGCTTCGCCGACGGTGTCCGGACACTGCACGCACGGGGTGTGCGTGCCTATCTGGAGCTGGGCCCCGACGGGGTGCTGACCGCCATGGCCGCCGGCACTCTGGACACCGACCGTGACGTGGACGAGTACGACACGGACGTGGCACTGGTGCCGATGCTGCGCGGGGATCGGGACGAGCACGTCGCGGCGATGACGGCGCTGGCCGAGCTGCATGTGCGCGGGGTTCCGGTGGACTGGCGGCGGGTGCTGCCGGAAGGACACCGGGTCGACCTGCCCACCTACCCCTTCGAGCACCGGCGGTACTGGCCCGAGAGCACCGGTTCCGGTACGGGCAACGTGGCGGCGGCGGGTCTGGCCGCCGCAGGGCACCCGCTGCTGGGCGCGACGGTCGGCCTGGCCGACTCCGACGGGGTGCTGCTGACCGGCAGCCTGTCACTGGCGTCGCATCCGTGGCTGGCCGATCACGCGGTGGCCGGGATGGTCTTCTTCCCGGGGACCGGCTTCCTGGAGCTGGCGGTACGGGCGGGTGACCAGGTCGGTTGCAACCTGGTCGAGGAGCTGACCCTGGTCGCTCCCCTGGTACTGGGCGAGCGGGACGTCGTCGCGATGCAGGTGTCGGTGGGCGCCGCCCAGGAGACGGGCCACCGGAGCGTGAGCGTTTACGCCCGGCCGGCGCAGGCCGGGGAGGACGTGCCGTGGGTGCGGCACGCCACCGGCACGCTGGCCACGGGTGTCCGTACGGCCGCTCCCGCGCCGATCGAGCCGTTCGACACGGCGGTGTGGCCCCCTGCAGGCGCGACCGCGATCGCGCTGGACGGTTTCTACGACCGGCTGGCCGAGGGTCTGCTCGTCTACGGCCCGGTGTTCCAGGGGTTGCGGGCGCTCTGGCACGGTGCCGGCGACGAGGTGTTCGCCGAGGTGGCGCTGCCCGAGCAGGCGGTGTCGAGCGCGGGTTCGTTCGGCGTGCACCCGGCCCTGCTGGACGCGGCGCTGCACGCGGTGACGTTCGCCAGGCTGGACACCGAGGCGGGTACGCGCCTGCCGTTCTCCTGGAGAGAGGTGAGCCTGCACGCCACCGGCGCGGCGATGCTGCGCGTACGGCTGATCCGGACCGCCGCCGACTCGGTGTCGCTGGCCGCGGTGGACGTCGCCGGGGAGCCGGTGCTGTCGGTGAGGTCCCTGGTGCTGCGCCCGTTCTCGCCCGACCAGCTCGCCACCACGGGCGGGGGGCAGGCGACGGCGGGGAACGGGTTGTTCCGGCTGGAATGGGCTTCGCTGCCGGAGCTTCCCACGGTCGATCCGGTACCGGTGGCAGCCGTCGGTCTCGCGGGGTTCGAGCCGGACACGCTGGCCTTCGCCGGAGTGTGGGAGGCGACCGGCCGGCCGGTCGCGGTTCATCCTGACCTGCCGGCGCTGACCGAGGCGGGGCCGGTGCCGGAGGTGGTGCTGGCCGAGGTCGTGACCGGGCGGGACGGGGACGCGGCGAGCTCGGCGCACGAGGTGACGGCCGGGGTACTGGGTCTGCTGCAGGGATGGCTGGCCGACGAGCGATGTGGTGGTTCGCGCCTGGTGTTCGTCACCCGGGGTGCGGTCGCGGCCGGTGAGGGCGAGGTGGTCGCCGATCTGGCGGCCGCGGCGGTGTGGGGGCTGGTGCGCTCGGCGCAGTCGGAGAACCCGGGCCGGTTCGTCCTGGTCGACCTGGATGATCAGGAGTCCTCGCTCGCGACTTTGCGCGATGTCCTGCTCGCGGTACCGGCCTCGGACGAGCCCCAGATGGCGGTACGCGAGGGCGGGGTACGGGCGCCCAGGTTGGCGGCGCTGGCCTCGGGCGCGGGGTTGTTGCCCCCGGCCGACGGAGGGCCGTGGCGGCTGGGCGGCCGGGCGGCCGGCAGCCTGGACGCGCTGGAGCTGCTCCCGTTCCCGCAGGCGGCCGGGCCACTGGAGGCCGGGCAGGTTCGGGTGGCGGTGCACGCGGCGGGGGTGAACTTCCGGGACCTGCAGGACGGCTTGAACGCACTGGGCTGGTTCCAGAACACGGCCGAGGTCGCCGGGGTGGTGCTGGAGGCCGGTCCCGAGGTGAAGGGCCTGTGCCCGGGGGATCGGGTGATGGGCCTGTCCGAGGGTGGCTTCGGTCCGGTGGTCGTCGCCGAGGCCACGACGTTGGTGAAGGTCCCCGAGGGGATCTCCTTCGAGCAGGCCGCGACGATCCC
>NZ_JCADBG010000077.1:0-3368 GCF_059358815.1 Streptosporangium nanhuense | reverse complement strand
GGTTGTAGACGTCCAGGGCCTTGCCGCTGGTGCGGTTGACCAGGACGTACCAGGCGTTGGTGTCGACGGTCGCCGCGTTCGCGGCGGTCGTCGAGCTCACGGTGACCAGGAGACCGGCCAGGAGGGTGGTCACGGCCGCGATGATCGCCGCCATATTTCGGCGCGAGCGCCGGGTGTGCGTGATTTCCAAGATGTGCTCCTTGTTCGAGAACCGGTCAACTGACACGGGAGAGCTGCCACTGCTGGTTGGCGCCGCCCCAGTCGTCGTACTGGACGATGTTGGCGCCGTCGGCGGTGGAGGCGCCCTGGACCTCCAGGGCCTTGTTGCTGTTGCGGTTGATCAGGCGCAGGTAGCCGCTGTCGGAGTTCGCCAGGCGCCACTGCTGGTTGGTGCCGTTGAGGTCGGCCCACTGCACGACGGCGCCGCCGTTGGCGGTGGAGAAGCCGCTGACGTCCAGCACCTTGCCGGAGTGGCGGGCCTTGACGCGGTAGTAGCCGCCGCCGGAGTCGACGAACTGCCACTGCTGGTTGTTGCCGTTGGTACGGGCCCACTGGCTGATGCGGGCGCCGTCGGCCGTCGACTGGTTGTAGACGTCCAGAGCCTTGCCGCTGGTGCGGTTGACCAGCACGTACCAGGCGTTGGTGTCGACCTGCCCGCCGGAGGTCGGCGTCGGCGTCGGCGTCGGGTTGGTGGAACCGCCGTTGAGGGCGTTGAGCGTACTGGTGTAGGCGGCCTTCTTGTTGCCGTTGCCGTCGAACAACAGCGCGTTGTCATCGCCGCGCCAGGAGTCGGTGTCGCGGATGCCCCAGACGGTGATGCCGTTGCACCGGGACACCGCCAGGCACGCCCGGGTCACCGTGGCGAAGATGTTGGCCTGGTTGGACCCCTGGAGCACGTCGAGCTCGGTGATCTGGACGTCGACGCCGAGGTCGGCGAAGCGCTGGAGGTTGGCCTGGTAGTCGCCGGAGATGGAGCCGCCCAGGTGGGACTGGAAGCCCACGCAGTCGATCGGCACGCCGCGCGACTTGAAGTCGCGCACCATGTTGTAGATGCCGGTGCTCTTGGCGTTGATCCCGTCGGTGTTGTAGTCGTTGTAGCACAGTTTGGCGCCCGGGTCGGCGGCGCGGGCCGCGCGGAAGGCGGCCTCGATCCAGTCGTTGCCGGTGCGCTGCAGGTTGGAGTCGCGCCGCCCGCCGGAGCCGCCGTCGGCGAACGCCTCGTTCACGACGTCCCAGGAGTCGATCTTGCCGCGGAAGTAGGTGGCGACCTGGGTGACGTGGTTGATCGCGGCGTTGCGCAGGTCGGAACCGGACAGGCCCTGGGCCCAGCCGGGCTGCTGGTTGTGCCAGAGCAGCGTGTGACCGCGGATCTTCATGCCCTGTGCCAGGGCGTGGTTCACGATCCGGTTGGCGCTGGTGTAGTTGAAGCTGCCGCGCTGGGGCTCGGTGGAGCTCCACTTCATCTCGTTCTCGGCGACGACCGAGTTGAACTCGCGGTTCAGGATGCCGACGTAGGTGGAGTCACCGAGCCGGCCGGCGGCGACGGCGGCGCCGAAGTAGCGGCCTTTCTCCGCCGCCGACGCGCCCAGCGTGGAGGCGGCGTCCGCCGGAGCGGAGATCGCCGCCGACACGCCGATGGCGACCACACCGGCGCTCAGGATGGACAGGAATCTCCGTAGCCGGGTGCGCCCGGAGGGTCGGGCCGAACGGTTTGGGGGGTTCATAACGTAATACCTCTCGGTTTTACGGGGTGGTGAGGTCGAACCGGTTCACGGTCACCGCTCCGCCCAGTGACTGGGTGGCGTGGTTGAAGATGCCGAAGCGGTAGCCCATGAAGAACTGCCAGGCGTTGTTCAACGTGAAGGCCGGTCCGAGCGTGGTGAAGTTCACGCCGTCGGTGCTGTAGGAGAAGCGGGCCTGCCTGCCGGAACCGGGCCGGATGTCGGCGTTCACCCGCAACCAGATCTTGCCGCCCGAGATGTTCGCGCTCGCCGCCTCGGTGCCGGTGCCCGTGGTGGCCCAGCTGCTGTTCATGGTCAGGCCGTTGGTCATCACGACCCGGTTGACGCCGTTGTCGCGTTTGACGCCGATCCACGCCGACTGATCTCGGAGCATCGCCAGTCCGGACCGGTCGCCGTTGGCCATCGCCGAGTAGTCGAGCTCGATCGTCGCGGTCGACGACGGGCCCTGGATGCGGTGGGTCAGGGTGTTGCGGGCGTTGTAGAGGTCGTTGGTGACGGTCGCGGTCTGCAGGCGCAGGCCGTTGCCGGTGGAGAAGCGGCTGGTGTCGGGGTTGTGGTTCCACTCCCACCGGTGGCCGAGGCTGCCCGAGGTGAAGGTGTCCGGACCGATCATCGACGCGACGGTCTTGGTGGTCTGGATGTTCGGCTTGGGGTAGTTGACGCCCCAGCCGCCGTTGACCGTCTGGATGGTGGGCCAGCCGTCGCCGGTCCAGGTGATCGGCGCCAGCGCCGGGACCCGGCCGCCGGGGTAGGCGTCGACGAACGACATGTAGTACCAGGCGCCGTTCTGCGTCTGGACCAGGCCACCCTGGTGCGGCACGCCGCCGCCGGAGATCGGTCCCGGCATGTTCAGCAGGACCTGACGCATCTCGTACGGGCCGAACGGGCTGCTGGAGCGCAGCACGTACTGGCCGTTGGCCGGGCGGGTGAGCCAGATGTAGTAGTAGCCGTTGCGCTTGTAGAAGCGGGCGCCCTCGAGGGTGCCGACGCTGGAGGGCGTCTGGAACACCTGCTGGGAGCGCACCTGGCTGAGCCCGTCGGCCGAGAGCTGGGCGACGCTGATGGTGCCGTTGCCGTAGGCGACGTACATGGTGTCGTTGTCGTCGACGAGCAGGCCCGCGTCGTAGTAGCAGTTGTTGATCCGGGCGCGCTTGGTCCAGGTGCCGTCCACGGCCGAGGCGGTGTAGACGTAGGTGCGGTTGAACTCGGTGCAGCCCATCCAGTAATAGGTGCTGTTGCTGGGCCGGTAGTTCAGGGTGGAGGCCCAGATGCCCTTCACGTAGGCCCGGCCGCCGTTGAGGTCGTAGGCGTTGGACTCGAAGTCCAGGCGCGGCACCGAGTGCCCCGCGTACTCCCAGTCGACCAGGTTGTAGGAGCGCAGGATCGGCGCGCCGGGGGAGTAGTGCATCGTCGAGGCCGAGTAGTAGTAGGCGTCGCCGACCCGGATGATGTCACCGTCGGCGAAGTCCTGCCAGACCACCGGGTTGGTGTAGTTGCCGCCGGGGGTCGGGGTGGGCGTCGGGGTCGGGTCCGTTCCGCCGCCGATCTTGACGAACTGCCACTGCTGGTTGGCGCCGCCCCAGTCGTCGTACTGGACGATGTTGGCGCCGTCGGCGGTGGAGGCGC
>NZ_JCADBG010000076.1:0-3433 GCF_059358815.1 Streptosporangium nanhuense | reverse complement strand
GGTGTTCGCGGTACGCCACCCGCTCTCCGCACCCACCTGGGAGAACCCCATAGTGATCTTGCCGTCGTCGGCGACCTCGCCGGTGTCGGCGGGGGTGGCCGAAGTGCCGCCGCCTCCGCAGCCGGCCATCGTCAACGCGACGGCACCGACCGCGATCAGTGCCGAGATCCTTCGTAACATGGAGGTTCCTTTCGTGATGCGAGCGCCGGCATTCGCGCCGTCGACGCTCTCTGCTTCCGTGGGCGACTAGCGCACCGCCGACGTGCTGGCCCGAAGAACGAGACGGGGAGACACGACGTGACGCTCACGCACGTACGGCCCCTCCGTCTCGATCTGCCGTACGAGCACGTCGATGCTGCGCCTGCCCACGGCCCCGAAGTCCTGTCTGATGGTCGTGAGGGGAGGAAAGAAGAACTCCGCCTCCGGAATGTCGTCGAATCCCACGATGTCGATCTGGCCGGGGACTCTCACTCCCTGCTCCATGAAGGCGCGAAGCACGCCCAGGGCCATCTGGTCGTTGGCCACGAACACGGCGGTGACCTCGTCGGTCATCGCGGCCAGCCGCTGCCCGGCGCGGTAGCCGGAGCGCGGGCTCCAGTCGCCGGCCAGGAGGTCGGGGACCGGACGGCCGGCGGCGGTCAGCGCCTCGCGCCAGCCGTGCGCGCGGCCTTCCGCCTCCAGCCAGTTGGCCGGACCGCTGACGTGCCAGACCGTCTCGTGCTTCAGGTCCAGCAGGTGCCGGGTCGCCAGGACGGCGCCCTCGACCTGGTCGACGCTGACCGCCGACACGCTGTCCGTCCGGCCTCCCTCGACGGCCACGGCCGGCATGCCCGGCGGCATCTCCTCCAGCGCCTCGGCCGCCGAACGCTGCGGGGCGACCACGACGATGCCGTCCACGCCCTGTTCGGTCAGGTAGCCGATGGCTTCGAGCACTCTCGCCCTGTCGATGGTCCGGAGGCTCACGATGCTGATGAAGTAGCCCGCGTTCCTGGCGGCCTGCTCGATGCCGTAGACCGTGCTCGCGGGACCGTACAGCGTCGTGTCGAAGCTGACGACACCCAGGCGGCGGGAGTTCCTGGTGACCAGTGCCCGCGCGACGAGATTGCGCCGGTAGCCCAGCAGGTCGATCGCGCGCAGAACCTGGTTCCGGGTCTCCTCGCTGACGTTGGGGTGGTCGTTGAGCACACGCGAGACCGTCTGATGCGACACGCCCGCCACCTTCGCCACGTCCGCCATGATGGGCGGGCGACGCCTCGGGCCAGATCCCACCGGCGCTCCTCTCATGTGATCCAGGAAGACTGTGAGCGCTGGCACCTCGTCGCGTCAGCAACCGCGCGCGTCGCGTACGGGAGCCGGGGCGGTCTCCCACCGTGCCGGTGCGAGAGCGCCCCGCGGATCCCCGCCCGCGTCAGACGCGGGTCCAGCGCTGGTTGGCGGCGCCGTTGCAGGACCAGATCTGGAGCTTGACACCGTTGGCGGTGGAGTAGTTGGGCACGTCCAGGCACTTGTTCGCGCCGATGGCGGTGATGCTCCCGTCGCTGTTGAGGCGCCACTTCTGGTTGTTCTGGCCGTTGCAGTCCCAGATGTGCACCACGGCGCCGTCGGCGGTGCTCATGTTGGCCACGTCCAGGCACTTGTTGCCGTACACCCGCAGCTCACTCGCGCCGGTCTGCGTCCACCGCTGGTTGTTCTGGCCGTTGCAGTCCCAGATCTGCACCAGGGCGCCGTTGGCCTGCGAGACGTTGGCGACGTCCAGGCATCTGCCCGAACCCACGCCGCGGAGCCCGTTCACCGGCGAGGGAGTCGGCGTCGAGCCGGGGTCGCCGGGCTGGCCGATGCTGCCGGAGACCGACTGGAGTGCCGCGTACCAGGCGGCGGCCATCTTGTCGTAGCCGCCGGCGGTGGGGTGGATGCCGTCGATCAGGTCGGACGTGGTCAGCTTGCTGTGCATGTCGACCAGGTGGACCCGCTTGCCGCTGTTGACCTTGTTCTGCACGATGCCGGGAATGGCCGCGTTGAAGGTGCGGGCGGCGGCCTCCTGCCCGGAGTTGGACAGCGGGATGATGGTGGCGACGAACACGTCCGCGTCCGGCACCGTCGTCGTGATGCGGTCGATCAGGGTGGACAGCCGCTGGGGCGCTCCGGACACGTTGTAGTTCTGCAGTATGTCGTTGGTGCCGATGTGCAGCAGCACCGTGCGCGGATTCTGGGTCCGCGCCCAGTTGGTGATGTTCGCGTCGATCTGGTCGATACGCCAGCCGGGGTGTCCCTGGTGGTCGTGGTCACCCAGGTTGCCCGGCCCGTTGAACTGCGACCCGACGAAGTCCACCGTGTACCGGCCGGAGACCAGCCGCTGCCACAGGCCGATGCGGTATCCGCCGGGCACCTGTGTGCCCTCGGTGATCGAGTCGCCCAGCGGCATGACCCGCACCCCGCCGTTGGACTCCGCACCGGCGACGCTCGTCTGCGTCACCGCCCCCAGGGCGACCATGGTCACGGCCAGGAACGCCGCGCCGGCCCACCGTCTCCACCCACGCATGCTCAACCTCTTTCCGGCAGCTGAGAGCGGTTGCCGCTGACAGCTCGTGTAGCGCCAACAGTTCGTGTTCGGGTCACTCGCCGACGAATGTCATGCGGTGCAGGCCTGACGATCGGGCCTGGCGGCTCGGGTGCGTCGCGGATGTCCGCCGGTCACCTGTGAGCCGCCAGGCCCGATGTGTCAGGTCGATCTGAGCTTTCGCCGCACGGGAAAGCCTCCGGTCAAGGGATCGGCGACCACGAGGGGCAACCCCGTGGATGTGGTGTCCGTCGGGGATTCACGGTCGCTGAGCACGCGTTTTGAGGAATGGGAGGATGTGAGCGCTAACATTCCGCCTGTCGGTCTTGGCTTCTTTCTGTCGAACGGTTGTGGTGGTGGAGCGGAGCAAACACCAGGCGGAGAGAAGCTGTCAAGAGTACGAAACATGGCGCACCGGAAACCGTGAGAGGCGGGCACGGCCCATCTGCTGTTTCGCGGGCCCCGCATCAGGCCGGACAGGCCGATGTGATGAAAATTTCATGAAAGCCGTCCCGCCTCGGGCGACGGAGCCGCGGCTTTCAAGGGGCTCGGAGACGTCGGCGCAGGTGCACGACATGTATAGCAAATAGCCCTACAGAAGCTCGCTGGATGAGCTTGACACATTTTGTAATAGTTTCCACACTGAGTCCCCGAGACGGCCCCATGCCAAGTCGGTGGTGGGCGGCAGGGGCCGTCGGCCACGACGCCCCGGTGGTGTGCGTTCCCTGATGACGGAACGCGGCGTCGATCCCGCGGTCGTCCCTTCGCGACTGTCCGCTTCCGCGTTTCTGTGATGCAGTTATGGAGGCTCAGGCATGGGCACAAACGCCATACCCCCGCCCGGCACCCGGCGACCCCTCGGCGGTCTTCGCCGGG
>NZ_JCADBG010000075.1:0-3578 GCF_059358815.1 Streptosporangium nanhuense | reverse complement strand
GCGGCCAGCCCCTGCTCGGCCGTCAACGCCGGCATCCCGGCCCGCGCCATCCGGCGCAGATCGACCTCACCCAACGAGCCGCTCATCCCGGTCTCCTGAGCCCACAACGCCCAGGCCAGCGACACCCCCGCCAGCCCCTGGGCGCGGCGCGCCTGAACCAGCGCGTCCAGGAAGGTGTTCGCCGCCGCGTAGTTGCCCTGCCCGGCATTGCCCATCACCCCCGCCATGGAGGAGAAGACCACGAACCCGGCCAGGTCACTGTCTGCGGTCAGCTCGTGCAGGTGCCAGGCCGCGTCCACCTTGGGACGCAGCACCGCATCCAAACCTTCCGCCGTGAGCGACGGGATCGTGCCGTCGGCCAGCACGCCGGCGGTGTGGATCAGCGCCGTCAGCGGATGGCCGGCATCGATCCCGGCCAGCAGCGCTTCCACCTGCTCTCGATCGGCTACGTCGCACGCCGTGACCGTGACCTCGGCGCCGTGCGCGACCAGCTCGGCCCGCAGCTCCCCCGCGCCGGGAGCGTCCAGGCCCCGGCGGCTGGTCAGCAGCAGATGTCGTACGCCACGCTCGGCCACCACGTGCCGCGCGAACAGCGCGCCCAGACCGCCGGTGCCACCGGTGATCAACACCGTGCCCTCCGGATCCCAGACCCGGCTCGCCTCCCCATCAAGGTCGGACAGGTCGGACAGGTCGGAGGCGGGCGCCACCCGGGCCAGACGCGGAACCCGTACCTCACCCTCGTGTACCGCCGCCTGCGGCTCACCCGAGGTCAGCACCCCGGGCAGCGCATCGAGCAGGGCGGACAGCGAGGATTCCCGATCATCCACGTCGACCAGCACGAACCGGCCCGGGTTCTCCGACTGGGCACTGCGGACAAGACCCCACACCCCTGCGGCAGGAAGATCGGTCACCATCTCGCCGTCGCAGGTCGCGACCGCGCCCCGGGTGACGAACACCAGCCGCGAATCGGCGAAACGCTCGTCGGCCAGCCACCGCTGCAGCAGATCCAGCACGTGGGCGGTGAGCGCATGCGCCGGCTCCACCGGCCCGACCGCTGGATCGGTGACCACCTCCGTCACCACCACCACCGGGACCGGACCTGCCTCAGTCAATGACGACAGGTCCGCATACGTGGGCACCACGTGCCCGTCGGACTCCGCGTGCTCCGACGCCAAGTGCCCGCCGGGGCCCGCGTGCACCGGCATCTGACGCCCGTCGAGCCCTGCGTGCACCGGCACCGAATGCCCGTCGAGTTCCGCGTGCACCGGCACCGAATGCGCGTCGGGCTCCACACGTACCGGCACCGAATGTCCGCCGGGTCCCGCGGCCAGCCGCAATGTGGGGGCAAGACCGAGGGTGTCCAAGCCGAGCACCGCCATCGGTATCGACACCGGCGCCTGGTCGGCCCGAGGCAGGCCACCCACCGCGGGCCACTCCACCCGGAACAGCGCGTCCCACCCGGTCCCGCGGGGGTCGGAGCCGGCCAGGTGTTCGGCGGCCATCGGCCGCAGCACGACCGACCTGGCCGACATCACCGGCTCTCCGGTCGCGTCCACCGCGCTCAGCGACACCGCGTCGCCGCCCGTCCTGACCAGCCGCACCCGCAGCTCCGACGCACCCGATGCCTGCAGACACACCCCGCTCCACGACAGCGGCACCCAGCCACCCGCGACACCATCCAGCCCGGCGAAACCCACCGCGTGCAACGCCGCATCCAGCAACGCCGGATGCAACCCGAACGAAGCAGCCCCACCAGTCTGCTCAGGCAAGCTCACCTCCGCGAAAATCTCCCCCTCAACCCCCCGCCACGCCGCCCGCAACCCCCGGAACGCCGGACCGTACTCCACCCCCTCCTGCGCCAGTTCCTCGTACAGCCCTTCCAGCTCGATCGCCATCGCCCCGGCCGGAGGCCACACCGCCGCATCGAACGACGCCCCCTGCGAAACACCGGACGCGAGCGTTCCGGTCGCGTGCCGCACCCACGCCTGGCTCTCCTCAGCCTCAGCCGGGCGCGCATACACATTCACCGACCGATGGCCCGACTCCCGCGCCTGGCCGACCCACACCTGCACCGCCACCGCACCGTCCCGGCCCAGGACCAGCGGCGCCTCCACCGTCAATTCCTCGACCACCGCGCAGCCCACCTGATCAGCCGCCCGCACCGCCAACTCCACGAACACCCCGGACGAGACCACCGTCGAACCGGCCACCACATGATCAGCCAGCCACCCATGCGACGCCACCGACAACCGCCCCGTCAACAACACCCCGTCCGAACCGGCCAACCCCACCGCCGCACCCAGCAACGGATGCCCCGTCGACGCCTGACCCAACGCCCGCGCATCCCCACCCTGCCGCGGCCCCGGCCAGAACCGCTGACGCTGGAAGGCATAAGTCGGAAGATCGACATGACGGCCACCCGGCAGGGCCTGCCGCCAGTCCACCCTCACCCCGCGCACGAACAGCTCCGCTGCCGACACCAGGATGCGGTCCAGGCCGCCTTCGTCGCGGCGCAACGTCCCGGCGACCACCGCGGCGCCGACCTCCGCCGCGTCCACCGCCTGCTCGATCCCCAGCGTCAGCAACGGATGCGGACCGACTTCGAGGAAGATCCGATAGCGCTCCCGCAACAGTTGCTCGATCGCCGACCCGAACTCCACCGTCTGCCGCACGTTCTCATACCAGTAGCCCGCGTCCAGCTCCGGCCCTTCCAGCCACTGGCCGGTCGCGGTCGACAACATCGGCACCCGCGTCGTGGTCGGTGCCAGCCCGGCCAGGTCGCTCAGCAGTTCCTCGCGGAACCGCTCGACCTGCGGAGAATGCGCGGCGAAGTCCGCACCGGCCAGCTGCCAGCGCATCACACCCTCGGCCGACAGGCGCCGCTCCAGCACCCGCACCGCTTCCCCGTCACCGGCGACCGTCACCACCCCGGGCCCGTTGACCGCCGCCACCGCCACCCGATCCAACAGCTCGTCGGCGGCCAGCGCCGCACGCACCCGCTCCGCCGAAGCCATCACCGACAACATCACCCCACGCCCGGACAGCTTCTCGCCGATCAGACGACTGCGCAGCGCCACCACCCGCGCACCGTCCTGCAACGACAACCCACCCGCGACCACCGCCGCCGCGATCTCCCCCTGCGAATGACCCACCACCGCATCCGGAACAACCCCGAGCGACTCCCACACCGCCGCCAACGACACCATCACCGCGAACGACACCGGCTGCACCACATCCACCCGATCCAGTGATGGGGCACCTTCGGCCTGCCGGACCACCTCCAGCAACGACCAGTCCACGAACGGCTCCAGTGCGGCGGCGCATTCGGCCATCCGGCCTGCGAACACCGCCGACTCCTCCAGGAGAACGGCCCCCATCCCCACCCACTGCGCCCCCTGACCCGGGAACACCCACACCATCCGGCCGTCCACATCGGCCACTCCCGTGACGACTCCGGACGCCGACTCACCGGCCTCGACTGCGGCCAGCCCCGCCAGCAGCCCCTCACGCTTCCCGCCGACCACCACCGCGCGATGCTCGAACACCGACCGCGACACCACCAGCGACGACCCCACACC
>NZ_JCADBG010000074.1:0-3868 GCF_059358815.1 Streptosporangium nanhuense | reverse complement strand
TCCTCCTACGAAAACGGGTCCTGCTCGCATGATCACGAACACTCACTGTCACCCATCACGAAAATCTTGCCAGATCCGAGAAGTGGCCGCGAAATCCCAGCATGTGCGCCCAAGGCCGGAGCCGGAGCGCCTTGTACTCGGGACGTGCGCCCAGTTCCCAGCAGGTGCGGATCATGCGCCGGGCGTGCTCGCTGACCGGTAGCGCGTCCAGGTGCAGCCCCGGCTTCAAGCCCGTTCCGTGGCAGCGACCGCAGGACGCCATCAGACTCAACCGCCCGCGACCGCCGCAGGCCGGACACGACAACCGGTGGTCGACGGTGCCGGATGCTTCGGCGCCCTTGGTGGCGTACTTGGCGATGTAGCCGGCCACCGCCCGCTCGCTCAGCCCGTCCGCCGCCTGGTCGAGCAGAATGGGCCGGATGTCGAGCTGATCGCCCCAGACCAGGTCCCATCGACCGAGATCACTTAGGGGAGAGGTGACCGTGACCCGCCGGACCGCCGGAGGGATCGCGCGAGTGAGCAGGCCGTGATCAGCCCAGCCCGGAGGGACCTCACTCCCGCCGCCCGGACCGTCGAGCCTGACGATGGCGTGGAAGTGCACCAGGCCGCGCCGCTGGTACTCGGCCACCTTGGCGAACGACACCCGGACCCGCCTGGCGAACTCCCGACGGCTCAGCCCCGCCTCGCTAGCGAGAGTGCGCCGCACTTCCAGGGTGAAGCGGTGCCACAGCGCGCCCACGTGAGCCTGCCAGAGCACCGCGCCCACGTAGTCGTAACACCGGTCGCATATGGGTTGCCCGAGCCGTCCGTCTCCCGGCTCGTGGCGAGCATGGCAGCCGACCGGATACCCGTGCTCACAGACCTTGTCGCGGTTACGAGGACGGCAGGCCCGCACCGTCCCGCCCTTCTCTCGCCGGGTATGCACCGGCCCGAACGAGGGAGCGGTGAGCGTGACGAACGCCCGAGGATGCCCGCTCACCTCCTGCGGGACACCCTTGCCGCCGGACAGGCCCGCCCGGATGAGCTGGAAGGTGTCGGCCCGGTAGACCTCCGAGCAGGACGAACACACAGAAGCCCGCCGGTTGCCGCAGGCCACCAGCAGATGCCCGGACGGCTCATCCGTCGTGCGGTAGCTGTGCAGCACCTCACCGCTGGTCGCGTTGACGATCAACGACTCGCCCGCCAGGTGCACCGGGTGGGTACACCCTCCGGTCGCCGCGACCATTGAGCGCCACCGGTCGTAGCCCGGATCGTTGATCACCCGTGCGAGATCGACCAGCCATTCCAGCTGCTGGTCGGCGGTGCGGTGCTGCGCTTCCTCCTTGCTGTTCATGACGTCCTCCTTCGCTCGATCCCGACAGGTACTCCAACACGTGCTACGTCTTGGCTCATGTGGGCATGGTAAACAACACGTGCTACCTCTTGTAAAGAGCAAACGTGGAAGAAGGAGAACTCGGCATGACCGATGACAAGGGCGCCGCCCGGTGGCGAATCATCGCCGACCTCTTGCGTTCAGACGTGGTGCAAGACCACTACCAGCCAGGACAGGCACTCCCCGGCGAAGCTTTCCTCGCCAACGAGTACGCCACCTCGCGCCCGACGATCCGCAAAGCCATCGCCCAGCTCGTCGGGGAAGGGCTGCTCACCGTCGCCCACGGCCGGGGCACCTTCGTTCGCCCTACTCCTGACCGCCGCCTGATCCTCATGGGCGGCTCAGTGCGCGAAGACCTGCTCAGCCCCACGTACGACCCTGCCAAGCAGGGATGGGAACACGTCACCGTCGCCAGCGAAGCCGAACGCACCGCAGGTCGCGTCACTCCCAACTCGGCGCTGTTCATGACCATCGAGGGCAGCAAAGCCGACGTCCTGGGCGTGCGCCGAGGCCGTATGGGCGTCTACCGCTACGCCTACTGGCAGCACACCAAGACCCGAGCCCGTATCCACCTGTGCTCCTACCTCCTGGCTGACCAGGTCGCCACGATCACCGGCGAAGGCAGAGGTATGGAGATCGACTCTGAGATCGAACCCGAGGACTACTACGCCCACCTGGAGCGCACCCACGGACCGCTGCGCTGGATCACCTCGGTCCACGCCCAGATGCCCTACGGCGAGACCTACGAAGACCTCAACATGGAGCCCATCGGCACACCCCTGTTGCTGGTCCGCCGGCTGATGCTCAGCAAGGACGGCCGCCCGCTGGAGTTCACCGAGATTGAGGCCCCCGGCGACCGCTTCGAAGCCGCAGCAGCCAGCGAGCACGACCAGGCCGGATCAGACGGACAGGTCTCACTCAGGGTGTAGTGGGCTCAGACTTTCTTTACTGGTTCAAGGCGGCGGCGCGCCGCGCCGTCGCACGGCCCTCCCACCGCCCGCCGTCCGGGCGTGCGGCGTGGACGCCGGTCCCGAACGGCGGCGGGAATCGGCCCGCCCGCCGCACCGCCCAGCCGCCGCACTCGACCATCGCCCGCCGCAGTGGGGTCGCACCACCGCCCGCAAGGTCGCTTCAGCCATCGGATCCGGCCGTTCTGCTTTTCGATTGAGAGTTCGCGCACCAGGGGCATGATCTCGTAGCATCCGTCACTATGCTGCGAAATTTATTTCTTGGCGTAGGCACCCTCTTTATCCTCGCTGGCTTGTTTATGGTCTTTTTCGATCCTCTGGTGATCAACTGGAGCATCAGAGGCACCGCCTTTATCGCTGCCCCCACTTCCGTTACCTTGGTGGAACTAATCAAGCCCGCCTTTCTCGTTCTTGCCGGAGTCGGCATGATGATTGGTGGTCTTGCGGCTGCGACCACGGGCCGTGGGAAAGATGCCTCCGGCGGGGGCACTTCGGCTCCGGGATGATCGCCGTTCCGGCACGAAGGCTGTAGGTGGTTGGGGTAGGGGCCGGATCTTCCCGTCTACCACGTCCCAGGCAAGCCCAACATCTCGGCTCCTCCGGATCAAGGCCGTCTGTGACCGTTGGCATCCCATGGCCGAGGAACGTCTACCGGCTGACGTACACGCGAAGACGGCCTTGACCCTCCGTCTCCGAGCTGTTGCCCCTCCGGGGTGGGACGAGGCAGACGGGAAGATCAGGCAGGATCGGTGGTGTTTGCGGCACTGCTCCAATAATCTATGCGCGTCTTGATCTCCGAAAGGTGTGAAGTGCGCATACTGGTCACGATTATTGCAGCTACGGCACTCCTAGTCAGCTGCACTCCCAGCGGCAGCAACGTACCTGAGGCAAAGCATGCCACCAAGACGACGATGTCAGGTGCGCCCCAGACCCTTGTCGACATTTCGCAAGGCGTTAAGACCAAAGTTCTACTGCACTATGTGGAAAAGCAGGGGATGGTCTCTGTCTGGAGCACGGATATAAAGGTAGGAACGTCTTTTCGGCTCGCTACCGACTGCGTCGGCGCAGATGGGACAATGATGGTACGAGTCGGGAAATCCCAGTTCCCTCGACGATGTTCGACCGGTCCCGGCGACATACGAACCAGCACGATTCCCAATAGGGTGGAAAATCGCCGCATTAAAGTAGAGGCGCCACCTGGCGCCAAATGGGCCGTCCTCATCGCACAGCCTTCAAAGGCGGATCAGTGACAGCAACGGCAGACGGGATGATCTGGCGGACGGTCATACCGCCGTTCGGTTTCTATTTCCTGGGTCTGCTAGCTCTAATTTTTCCGGCTTGATTTGCCGCCTGTTAAAGACGCGGCGACATGGGTCCCTCCAGATCCCATGTCGCCACGCCCGTCCTACCGGGCACTTCCGGACAGCAGGGCCGTCCAGATCACCCGCGCCTGTCCATCCCCTGAAAGTGTGGAGACTCGGTTATGCGGCGATGGTCCTTTGAGACCTCGCCTTAGTGGCTGTTCGCG
>NZ_JCADBG010000073.1:0-3885 GCF_059358815.1 Streptosporangium nanhuense | reverse complement strand
TGGTGTGGCGGTGGACTGGCGGCAGCTGCTGCCGGGCGGTCGCCGGGTCGATCTGCCCACCTACGCCTTCCAGCACCAGCGGTTCTGGCCGAACGCGCGGCAGGGTGGGGACGCTCGCGGGCTGGGTCTGGCCGCGACGGATCACCCGCTGCTGGGCGCGACGGTCGGCCTGGCCGACTCCGACGGCGTGCTGCTGACCGGCCGCGTGTCGGTGAGTGCGCAGTCGTGGCTGGCCGATCACGTGGTGGCGGGCTCGGTGCTGGTGCCGGGCTCGGCGTTCGTGGAGCTGGCGATCCGGGCGGGTGACCAGGTTGGCTGCGACCTGGTGGAGGAGCTGACACTGGACGCCCCGCTGGTGCTGGGTGAGAACGAGGCGGTCGTGGTCCAGATCGCGGTGGGCGCGCCGGAGGAGAGCGGTCGCCGGACCTTGAGCGTGTACGGCCGTCCGGCGGACGCCGCCGATGAGGTGCCGTGGGTGCGGTACGCGACGGGAACGCTCGCGACCGGTGCTCCGGAGGCCGCGCCGTTCGACGTGGCGGTGTGGCCCCCGGCCGGGGCGACCGCGATCGAGCTGGGCGGGATGTACGAGGACCTGGCCGAGGGCGGCTTCGCCTACGGCCTGGCGTTCCAGGGGCTGCGGGCGGCCTGGCGGCGCGACGACGAGGTGTTCGCCGAGCTGAGACTGTCGGAGCAGACCGGTGGGGCCGCCTCGTTCGGGCTGCATCCGGCATTGCTGGACGCGGCGCTGCACGCGGTGCCGTTCGCCGGGCTGGAGCCGGTGGAGGGCGGCCGGTTGCCGTCCGCGTGGGGACAGGTGTGCCTGCACGCGGGTGGCGCCTCGGCGCTGCGGGTGCGGCTGGCCAGGACGGGGCCGGACGCGGTGTCGCTGAGCGCGGTGGACGCCGCCGGGGAGCCGGTGCTGTCGGCGCGCTCGGTGGTGTTGCGGCCGGTCTCGGCTGAGTGGCTGGGAGCCGCCTCCGACGGTCGCGGGGCCGGTCGGGACACGTTGTTCCGGGTGGAGTGGGCGCCCGCGGCTTCCTCGCCGGAGGCCGGCGGGGTGCCGGTGGCGGTGCTCGGCCCGGACACGTTGGGTCTCGCCTCCGTGCTGCGGGCGTCCGGTGAGCCCGGCGGCCTTCCGGTGCCGGTGTACGCGGAGCTGTCATCGATGGCGGAAGCGGGGACGGAAGGGGGGACGGAGGCGGCAGCGGGAACGGTGCCGGCCGTCGTGATGGTGGAGGCGGTCCCGGATCCGGCGGGCGGTGTGGTGGAGTCGGCGCACGCGCTGGCCGCTCGCGTCCTGGATCTGCTGCAGGGCTGGCTGGCCGACGACCGGTTCGCCGATTCGCGGCTGGTGTTCGTCACCCGGGGCGCGGTCGCGACCGGTGCGGCCGTGGAGGAGGGCGCGGCGCCGGACCCGGTCGCGGCGGCGGCGCGGGGGCTGGTCCGTAGTGCCCAGTCGGAGAACCCGGGCCGTTTCGGGCTGGTCGACCTGGACGTGCGGGAGTCCTCGCCGCTGTCCCTGCCCGAGGTGCTGCCGGGGGTGCTGGCGTCGGGCGAGCCGCAGGTGGCGGTGCGCGGGGGCGAGGTGTGGGTGCCGCGCCTGGCCCGGGTGACGTCCGGCTCCGGTGAGGGCCCCGGCTCTGAGCGGGCCTCCGGTCTCGCGAACGGCTCCGGCCCCGAGCGGGTCTCCGACCTCGCGAACGGCTCCGGTCCGGGCGAGGACAGCCGGGTCTGGGACCCGGAGGGCACGGTGTTGATCACCGGTGGCACCGGTGGTCTGGGCGCGCTGTTCGCGCGGCACGTGGTGGCCGAGCGTGGCGTACGGCACCTGGTGCTGGTCAGCCGCCGAGGGCCGGACGCCCCCGGCGCGGCGGAGTTGCGGGCCGAGCTGATCGCGCACGGCGCCGAGGTCACGGTCGCGGCGTGCGACATGGCCGACCGGGAGCAGGTGGCGGCCCTGCTGACGCAGGTGGGCGACGAGCACCCGCTGACCGCGGTGATCCACACCGCGGGCGTGCTCGCCGACGGCACGATCCCGTCGTTGACGCCCGAGCGGCTGGAGACGGTGCTGCGGCCGAAGGTGGACGCGGCCTGGCACCTGCACGAGCTCACCCGGGGCCTGGACCTGGCGGCGTTCGTGGTCTTCTCCTCCATGGCGGGGGTGATGGGCAACGCCGGGCAGGGCAACTACGCGGCGGCGAACGCGTTCCTCGACGCGCTGGTCCAGCTGCGCCGGGCCGAAGGGCTGCCCGGACTGTCGCTGGCCTGGGGCCTGTGGGCGCAGGAGACCGGCATGACCGGCGGGCTGGGGACGATAGACCTGCAGCGGATGGCGCGGGCGGGGATGCCGGCGCTGCCCGCCGAGCAGGGGCTCGCGACGTTCGAGCTGGCGGCCGCGTCGGATCACGCGGCGGTGGTGGCCGCGCGGCTGGAGCTGTCGGTGCTGCGCACGTTCCCCGAGGTGCCGCACCTGATGCGCGGCCTGGTGCGCTCGGGCCGCCGCCTGGCGGTCTCCACCTCGACGAGCGGGGACGCGGAGCTGGTACGGCGGCTGGCCGGGCTGGGCGAGGCCGAGCAGGTGCGGCTGGTGGTGGAGCTGGTACGCGCCCAGGCGGCGGCCGTGCTGGGGCACGCCTCGGGAGAGGCCGTCCAGCCCGGGCGCGAGTTCCGCGAGCTCGGCTTCGACTCCCTCACCGCCGTCGAGCTGCGCAACCGGTTGAACGTGGCCACCGGGCTGCGGCTGCCGGCGACGTTGGTGTTCGACTACCCGACGCCGACCGTGCTGGCGCGGTTCCTGGTGCCGGAGCTGCTCGGCCGGCAGGACCAGGCCGCCGGGCCGGGTGTGGCGGCCGGGCCGAGGGCGTCGGTGGCCGACGATCCGATCGTGATCGTGGGCATGAGCTGCCGGTTCCCCGGCGGGGCGAACTCGCCGGAGGAGCTGTGGCGGTTGCTGTCCGAGGGCGGGGACGCGATCTCGCCCTTCCCCGCCGATCGGGGCTGGGACCTGGAGATGCTGTCGGCGGCGGGCTCCGACGGTCAGGGCGGCAGCGCGACCGGCCAGGGCGGCTTCCTGGCGGACGCGGCCGGATTCGACGCGGCGTTCTTCGGGATCTCGCCGCGTGAGGCGCTGGCGATGGACCCGCAGCAGCGTTTGCTGCTGGAGGGGGTGTGGGAGGCGGTCGAGCGGGCCGGGATCGACCCGGTCTCGCTGAAGGGCAGCTCCACCGGGGTGTTCGTGGGCACCAACGGCCAGGACTACGCGAGCCTGGTGATGAACGCCCAGGCGGACGTACAGGGCCACGCCATCACCGGCATGGCGGCCAGCGTGCTGTCGGGCCGTCTGTCCTACACGCTGGGCCTGGAGGGCCCGGCGGTGACGGTGGACACCGCCTGCTCGTCGTCGCTGGTCGCGTTGCACATGGCGGCGCAGGCGCTGCGGTCGGGCGAGTGCGGTCTGGCGCTGGCCGGCGGTGTCACGGTGATGACCACCCCGCTGGGGTTCATCGGCTTCAGCGCCCAGGGAGGGTTGGCACCTGACGGCCGCTGCAAGGCGTTCTCCGACGGCGCCGACGGCACCAGCTGGTCCGAGGGCCTGGGCGTGCTGGTGCTGGAGCGGCTGTCGGACGCCCGGCGCAACGGTCACGAGGTGCTCGCGATCGTCCGTGGGTCGGCGGTGAACCAGGACGGCGCGTCCAACGGGTTGACGGCGCCGAACGGTCCTTCGCAGCAGCGGGTGATCCGCCAGGCGCTGGCCAGTGCGGGGATGACTCCCGCCGAGGTGGACGCCGTCGAGGCGCACGGCACCGGTACCAGGCTGGGTGACCCGATCGAGGCCCAGGCGCTGCTGGCGACCTACGGCCAGGACCGGGACGAGGACCGGCCGCT
>NZ_JCADBG010000072.1:0-4049 GCF_059358815.1 Streptosporangium nanhuense | reverse complement strand
GTCGACGCTGGGGCGCTGGGTGGCCAGGACGAGGTGGATGCCGGCGGCGCGGGCCAGCTGGGTGATGCGCACCACGGCGTCCTCGACGTCCTTGGCAGCGACCATCATCAGGTCGGCGAGCTCGTCGACGACGACCAGCAGGTAGGGGTAGGGCTGGCGTGGCGCCTTCCCGCGAGCGGTGGGGACCTTGCCCGCGCGCACGGCCCGGTTGTAGTCGTCGACGTGCCGGAAGCCGGACGCGGCCAGGTCGTCGTAGCGCCGATCCATCTCCCCCACCACCCACTCCAGGGCCTCGGCGGCCTTCTTGGGGTTGGTGATGATCGGGGTGATCAGGTGCGGGATGCCCTCGTAGATCGACAGTTCGACCCGCTTGGGGTCGATCAGCACCATGCGCACCTCCTCGGGGGTGGCGCCCATCAGCACCGAGCAGATGAGGGTGTTGATGCACACGCTCTTGCCCGCGCCGGTCGCCCCGGCGATGAGCAGGTGCGGCATCTTGGCCAGGTTGGCCAGGATCACCCGGCCCTCGACGTCCTTGCCTAGGCCGACGACCAGGGGGTGGCGCTCGGCGCGGGCGGCCGCCGAGCGCAGGATGTCGCCGAGGGAGACGAGGTCCTTGTCGGTGTTGGGGATCTCCACCCCGATCGCGGACTTGCCGGGGATCGGCGACAGCAGGCGCACGTCGGCTGACTT
Source organism: Streptosporangium nanhuense (assembly GCF_059358815.1). Lineage (NCBI taxonomy): Bacteria > Bacillati > Actinomycetota > Actinomycetes > Streptosporangiales > Streptosporangiaceae > Streptosporangium > Streptosporangium nanhuense. The sequence continues at coordinate 3,356 of NZ_JCADBG010000072.1, read as the reverse complement.
CACCGCGTAGGCGATGTTCTTGGTCAGGCCGGTGACCTTCTCGACCTTGACCCCAGGAGCCACCTCGACCTCATACCGGGTCACGGTCGGACCGCGGGTGAAGCCGGTCACGCTGGCGTCGATGTTGAAGTCGGCCAGGACCTGGTTGATCGCGGCGACGGTGACCTCGTTGGCCTTGGTGGAGGTGCGCGGCGCGCTGCCCGGGCGCAGCAGGTTCAGGCTGGGCAGCGCTCCCGGCGTGGTGGTCGCGGCCGGGGGTGCGGCCTGCTCGGCGACGTCGCCGGGGCCGGCCGGTGCGCTGGTCTCGGCGCCCAGGACGGGGGTGTCGTATGGGCCGCGCTCGCCGATCAGGTCGGGGTCGACCTCGACCGGACGGCGCGGCGCGCCCTCCTGGACCGCGTCGACCGCGTCGTCCTGGTCGACGTTCTCGCCGTCGACGTCTGTGCTGTTGTCGCGGCCGGGGTGGTCGGCGTCGTCGCGGGTGGCGTAGCGGGGGTTGCCGCCTGGCTGCGAGCCCCGGGCCCCGGTGCCGGGGCGGCGGGTGCGCAGGCCGACCAGGCGGGCGGGAATCTGGCGGACCGGGGTCTGGGTGGCCACCAGCAGCCCCCAGGCCGCGAGCACGACCAGCCCCACGACGCTCAGCGGGGTGGGCAGCAGCAGCGCCAGGGGGGAGGCGACGGCGTAGCCGAGCACGCCGCCCGCGGCCAGCACGTCAGCGTCCGGGCCGTGAGCGAGGTGGATGATGCCCGCGACGGCGGCCGTGGTGGCCACCGCGCCCAGCAGCAGCCGCACCAGGGCGAGCTCGGCGTCGCCGCCGCGCAGCAGCCGCCAGGCCAGCGCCATGAGCGCCAGGGGGGCGGCGACGATGAGGGAGCCGATCAGGGCGCGGGCGGCGAGCTCGATGAGGTCGGCGACGATGCCGCCGGCGAGGTTCCAGCCGGGCAGCGCAAGCACCACGGCGACCACCGCGCTCAGCAGGCCCAGGCCGTCGCGCTGGTAGGCGGCGTCCAGGTCGACGCGGCTGGTGCCCAGCGCGCGGACGCCCTTGCCCGCGCCGTGGGCCAGCTTCATCCAGCACAGGCTGACCGCGGTTCCGGCCAGGCCCAGCAGCGGGTTGCTGCGCACGCTGCGGACGGTGCGACGGGCGGTGGTGGGGCCTCGCCGGGAGGTCGATCGACGGGCTCGGGTGGCCATGCGTCCTCTTCTCCGTACGGGGTGGTGGTGACGGTGGGTGACTATGCGGGGATGTGCGCCCGATGTGCGGTCGCTTTTCGTGACTGGACACTTACGTTTCGCGTGTACGGTAGGCATGGGCGGGGCTGTGCGCGGCGTGTTCGGTTACTCTGCGTTGATGTGCGCAGGGGTGTGGATCTTGTGCGCCGGGGTGTGCGGACCGTGTGCGCGGGGTGTGCGGAGCTGCGCACACCACCCCTCCCCTATAGAGAAAGGGGGCCCGCCCAACGCCGCACACCGGTCACGGCGTCCGGTCACATTCGGTAAAGCGGGCCGGGCGCTCGCGCGGCGTGCACGCAGCGTGCGCCCGGCCGAGGAGCCGGCCGGGTGGGTTATCGGCGGCCCGCGTTCTCCAGCGGGGAGGCGATCAGGTCCCAGCCGTCGGCGTCGGGCCGGGCCGAGATGCACTCCAGCTCGCTCCAGCGGTCGGTCTGGCGGTAGAGGAACCGGCGGGCGCGGCCGACCTGCTGCAGCAGCTCGTACATGTCGGCGGTGCGGACCGTGGTGCGGCCCTCCCGGTACCAGGTGTCCAGCGCCATGTCCCAGACGCGCTGGGCTTCCTCGGTGCTCATCTGCGGCTTGGCGGGCTGCTCGGCCTCCTCGCCGTCGCCGTCGCCGTCCTGGTCGTCCTCGTCGTCGGTGGTGGCGACGATGACGCCGCTGATGACGGTGGTGGGGTCGACGTCGGCGAGGTCTTCGGGGCGGGCGTCCTCGCCCAGGTGCTCGCGCCGCGAGTCCTGCAGCGCCTCCTGCAGCGCCTCGCGCTCCAGGGCGGTCTCTTCTGCGGCCTGCTCATCCATGTCGCTCTCCTGGTTCATCTGAGGGGCGGCCGACCGCGCCGATCGCATGGCCGGCACGGTGGTGGGCGCCGACGCCGTGCCCGCCGCCGGGATCGCAGGCCCGGCCGGGGTCGGCTTGGGAGCGGGGGCGGTGCTGCGGGGGCCCCAGACGGGGCCGGTGTAGTAGGTGCGCTGGGCGAACAGCTCGCCGAACAGCTCGGCGGTGACGGCGTCCATCGGGTCGCGGAACGGCGCCCCGGCGTCCACGGTGTCCATCAGCTGCGCAGGTGTGGGGTTGTAGACGCGCTGCATGCTCGACCAGCGCTTGGACGGCACGCCCATGCCGGCGACGTAGGAGTAGCCGCGGCGGCTGACTCCCCAGGTGGGCAGGTTCTCGCGGCCGATCGCGGCCAGCGCGGGAGCGGGCAGCACGTACTCGGCGTCCTCGGCCGAGTCCACGCCGAAGCAGATGCCGGCGGTGTGGTTGGCCCGGGCGTCGGTGCTCATCGCCTTGTAGGTGATGCGTTGCAGGCTGGAGACCACCATGATGCCCGCCGAGCGCGCCTTGCCCAGCAGGTGCTCGTAGTCGGCGCCCAGGGTGGCGAAGTCCGAGGACTCCTCGATCCAGATGAGCAGCAGGTTCAGGCTGGAGCGCGGCGCCCACCGGTCCAGGCCCTCACCGGCGAGGTGGGTGGTGCGGCCGGTGATGACCTTGCGAAGCCGCTTCATGACCCGGCGAGCTTCGCCCAGATCGTTGATGACCCAGGTCAGCGTGGCCGCGACCGGCCCGAACGTCTGCATTCCCTTGGACACGTCGATGCCGATGATGTTCAGGCGGCGCCGGATGGCCAGGTTGCCCAAGACGACCCGGGCGCAGACGCTCTTGCCCGCTCCGGTGACGCCGCCGATCTTGACGTGCGCGACGTCCTCGGCGTCGGGGTCGGTGTCGTAGTTGCCGAGCAGCCGCACCAGGCACAGGTCGGTCTGGTACTCCCCCAGCGCGAACGGCTCGGTCGGCAGCGCGCCGAACAGGGTGGCGTCCACGCCGGGCCAGGGGATGCCGCCAGGGATGGCCAGGTTGTCGCGGGTGGGCATCTCCAGCTCGCCGACCCCGGCCCGGGTGGCGTCAGCGGCGAGGTTGGTGCCGCCGGGCACCGCCTGGGCGTGCGCGGCCAGCGCGGGCATCAGCGCGCGGGCGCCGTCCAGGGTGCCGCCGTCCTGGGTGACGACCTTGGCGCGCACCACGCCGCGCTCATCCACGGTGGCCCCGTGGAACTGCACCCGGGCCTGCTTGATGGCGTCCAGCAGCGGGTTGCCCGCGCCGTCGGCGGCGCCGGGGGCGGC
>NZ_JCADBG010000071.1:0-4053 GCF_059358815.1 Streptosporangium nanhuense | reverse complement strand
GTCGACGCTGGGGCGCTGGGTGGCCAGGACGAGGTGGATGCCGGCGGCGCGGGCCAGCTGGGTGATGCGCACCACGGAGTCCTCGACGTCGCGGGGGGCGACCATCATCAGGTCGGCGAGCTCGTCGACGATGGCCAGCAGGTAGGGGTAGGGCTGGCGCGGCTCCTTCCCGCGGGCGGCGGGGACCTTGCCTGCGCGCACGGCCCGGTTGTAGTCGTCGACGTGGCGGAACCCGCTGGCGGCCAGGTCGTCGTAGCGCCGATCCATCTCCCCCACCACCCACTCCAGGGCTTCGGCGGCCTTCTTGGGGTTGGTGATGATCGGGGTGATCAGGTGCGGGATGCCCTCGTAGATGCTGAGCTCGACCCGCTTGGGGTCGATCAGCACCATGCGCACCTCCTCGGGGGTGGCGCGCATCAGCACCGAGCAGATCAGGGTGTTGATGCATACGCTCTTGCCCGCGCCGGTCGCCCCGGCGATGAGCAGGTGCGGCATCTTGGCGAGGTTGGCCAGGATCGTCTTGCCCTCGACGTCCTTGCCCAGGCCGACGACCAGGGGGTGGCGCTCGGCGCGGGCGGCCGCGCTGCGCAGGATGTCGCCGAGCGAGACGAGGTCTTTGTCGGTGTTGGGGATCTCCACGCCGATCGCGGACTTGCCGGGGATCGGGCTCAGCAGGCGCACGTCGGCCGACTTGACCGCGTAGGCGATGTTCTTGGTGAGCGCGGTGACCTTCTCGACCTTGACGCCGGGGGCCACCTCGACCTCGTAGCGGGTTACTGTCGGGCCCCGGGTGAAGCCGGTCACCGAGGCCTTGATGTTGAAGTCGGCCAGCACCTGGTCAATCGCGGCGACGACGACTTCGTTGGCCTTGGTGGAGGCGCGCGGCGCGCTGCCCGGGCGCAGCAGGTCCAGGCTGGGCAGCGCTCCCGGCGCGGTGGTCGCGGCCTGGGGAGCGGCCTGCTCGGCGACGTCGCCGGGGCCGGCCGGTGCGCTGGTCTCGGCGCCCAGGACGGGGGTGTCGTAGGGGCCGCGCTCGCCGATCAGGTCGGGGTCGACCTCGACCGGGCGGCGCGGCCCGGCCTCGTCGACCGCGTCGTCCTGGTCGACGTTCTCGCCGTCCACGACGTCGGCGCTGTCGTGGCGGCCGGGGTGGTCGGCGTCGTCGCGGGTGGCGTAGCGGGGGTTGCCGCCCGGCTGTGAGCCCCGGGTCCCGGTGCCGGGGCGGCGGGTGCGCAGGCCGACCAGGCGGGCGGGGAGTTGGCGGATCGGGGTCTGGGTGGCCACCAGCAGTCCCCAGGTGGCGAGCACGACCAGCAGCGCGATGCTCAGCGGGGTGGGCAGCAGCAGTTCCAGGGGGGAGGCGGCGGCGTAGCCGATCGCCCCGCCCGCGGCCAGCACGTCAGCGTCCGGCCCGTGGGCGAGGTGGATGATGCCCGCGACGGCGGCCGTGGTGGCCACCGAGCCCAGCAGCAGCCGCACCAGGGTGATTTCCGCATCGCCGCCGCGCAGCAGCCGCCAGGCCAGGGAGGCGGTGGCGATCGGGGCGGCGACGAGGAGGGAGCCGATCAGGGCGCGGGTGGCGAGCTCGATGAGGTCGATGACGATGCCGCCGGCGAGGTTCCAGGCGGGCAGTGCGAGCACCACGGTGGCCACGACGCTGGCCAGGCCTAGGCCGTCGCGCTGGTAGGCGGCGTCCAGGTCGGCCCGGCCGGGGCTCAGCGCCCGGATGCCTTTCCCGGCGCCGCGGGCCAGCTTCATCCAGGCCAGGATCGCCGCGGCCCCGGCCAGGCCGAGCAGGGGGCTGCTGCGCACGCTGCGGACGGTGCGGCGGGCGGTGGTGGGGCCTCGCCGGGAGGTCGATCGACGGGCTCGGGTGGCCATTTTCCCTCTTCTCTGTACGGGGTGGTGGTGACGGTGGGTGACTGTGCGGGGGTTGTGCGCTCGATGTGCGGTCGCAGTGCGTGACTGTGCGCTTACGTTTCGCGTGTGCGGTAGGTATGGGCGGGGCTGTGCGCGGTGTGTGCGGTTACTCTGCGTTGATGTGCGCCGGTGTGTGGATCTTGTGCGCCGGGGTGTGCGGACCGTGTGCGCGGGGTGTGCGGAGCTGCGCACACCACCCCTCCCCTATAGAGAAAGGGGGCCCGCCCAACGCCGCACACCAACCGCGGCGTTCGGTCACATTCGGTAAAGCGGGCCGGGCGCTCGCGCGGCGTGCACGCAGCGTGCGCCCGGCGGAGGGGCCGGCCGGGTGGGTTACTGGCGGCCCACGTTCTCCAGCGGGGAGGCGATCAGGTCCCAGCCGTCGGCGTCGGGCCGGGCCGAGATGCACTCCAGCTCACTCCAGCGGTCGGTCTGGCGGTAGAGGAAGCGGCGGGCGCGGCCGACCTGCTGCAGCAGCTCGTACATGTCGGCGGTGCGGACCGTGGTGCGGCCCTCCCGGTACCAGGTGTCCAGCGCCATGTCCCAGACGCGCTGGGCTTCCTCGGTGCTCATCTGCGGCTTGGCGGGCTGCTCGGCCTCCTCGCCGTCGCCGTCGCCGTCCTGGTCGTCCTCGTCGTCGGTGGTGGCGACGATGACGCCGCTGATGACGGTGGTGGGGTCGACGTCGGCGAGGTCTTCGGGGCGGGCGTCCTCGCCCAGGTGCTCGCGTCGGGAGTCCTGCAGTGCCTCCTGCATCGCCTCGCGCTCCAGGGCGGTCTCTTGTACGGCTTGGTCGTCCATGTCGCTCTCCTGGTTCATCTGAGGGGCGGCCGACCGCGCCGATCGCATGGCCGGCACGGTGGTGGGCGCCGCCGTGCCCGCCGCTGTGCCCGCCGCCGGGATCGCAGGCCCGGCCGGGGTCGGCTTGGGGGCGGGGTCGGTGCTGCGGGGGCCCCAGACGGGGCCGGTGTAGTAGGTGCGCTGGGTGAACAGCTCGCCGAACAGCTCGGCGGTGACGGCGTCCATCGGGTCGCGGAACGGCGCCCCGGCGTCCACGGTGTCCATCAGCTGCGCAGGTGTGGGGTTGTAGACGCGCTGCATGCTCGACCAGCGCTTGGACGGCACGCCCATGCCGGCGACGTAGGAGTAGCCGCGGCGGCTGACTCCCCAGGTGGGCAGGTTCTCGCGGCCGATCGCGGCCAGCGCGGGGGCGGGCAGCACGTACTCGGCGTCCTCGGCCGAGTCCACGCCAAAACAGATACCGGCGGTGTGGTTGGCCCGGGCGTCGGTGCTCATCGCCTTGTAGGTGATGCGCTGCAGGCTGGAGACCACCATGATGCCCGCCGAGCGGGCCTTGCCCAGCAGGTGCTCATAATCGGCGCCCAGGGTGGCGAAGTCCGAGGACTCCTCGATCCAGATGAGCAGCAGGTTCAGGCTGGAGCGCGGCGCCCACCGGTCCAGGCCCTCACCGGCGAGGTGGCTGGTGCGGCCGGTGATGACCTTGCGCAGCCGCTTCATGACCCGGCGAGCCTCGCCCAGATCGTTGATGACCCAGGTCAGTGCGGCCGCGACCGGCCCGAACGTCTGCATCCCCTTGCTGACGTCGATGCCGATGATGTTCAGGCGGCGCCGGATGGACAGGCTGCCCAAAACGACCCGGGCGCAGACGCTCTTGCCCGCCCCGGTGACGCCGCCGATCTTGACGTGCGCGACGTCCTCGGCGTCGGGGTCGGTGTCGTAGTTGCCGAGCAGCCGCACCAGGCACAGGTCGGTCTGGTACTCCCCCAGTGCGAACGGCTCGGTCGGCAGCGCGCCGAACAAGGTGGCGTCCACGCCGGGCCAGGGGATGCCTCCGGGGATGGCCAGGTTGTCGCGGGTGGGCATCTCCAGCTCGCCGACCCCAGCCCGGGTGGCGTCAGCGGCGAGGTTGGTGCCGCCGGGCACCGCCTGGGCGTGCGCGGCCAGCGCGGGCATCAAGGCGCGGGCGCCGTCCAGGGTGCCGCCGTCTTGGGTGACGACCTTGGCGCGCACCACGCCGCGCTCATCGACGGTGGCTCCGTGGAACTGCACCCGGGCCTGCTTGATGGCGTCCAGCAGCGGGTTGCCCGCGCCGTCGGCGGCGCCGGGGGCGGC
>NZ_JCADBG010000070.1:0-4189 GCF_059358815.1 Streptosporangium nanhuense | reverse complement strand
GTCATCCGCGCCGGGCGGGGGTGTCGTCGTTCGGGATCAGCGGCACCAACGCCCACGTCATCCTGGAGCAGGGACCGGCGGCCCCGCGGGTCGAGGACTCCGCGACGGTGACGCCGGGCGCGGACGTGCTGCCGGTGCTGGTGTCTGCCCGTACGGCCGAGGCGTTGCGGGCGCAGGCCGGACGGCTGGCCTCGCACATGGGGGAGCGCGGTGAGCTGGCGCTGGCCGACACCGCGTTCTCGCTGGCCACGACCCGTCCGGCGTTCGAGCACCGGGCGGTGGTGCTGGCCGCCGATCGCGACGGGGTGCTCGCCGGGCTGGACGCCCTGGCCGAGGACCGGCCGGGCGCGAGCGTGGTGCGCGGCGCGGCGGCGGGCGAGCCGAGGCTGGCGGTGTTGTTCACCGGTCAGGGCAGCCAGCGGGCCGGGATGGGCCGGGAGCTGTACGACCGTTTCCCGGTGTTCGCGAAGGCGCTGGACGCGGTGATCGCCGAGCTGGAGCCGATGCTGGACGGGTCGCTGCGCGAGGTCCTGTTCGCCGAACAGGCGGACGCGCTGGACCGGACCGGGTGGGCGCAGCCCGCGCTGTTCGCGCTGGAGACCGCGCTGTTCCGGCTGGTCTCCTCGTGGGGCATCCGGCCCGACGTGCTGGCCGGGCACTCGGTCGGGGAGATCACCGCCGCCCACGTGGCCGGGGTGCTGTCCCTGACCGACGCGTGCGCCCTGGTGGCGGGCCGGGCGCGGCTGATGCAGGCGCTGCCGCCGGGCGGGGCGATGGTGTCGGTCCGGGCCTCCGAGGAGCGGGTCGCCGAGCTGCTGGCCGGGCACGAGGACCAGGTGTCGATCGCGGCGGTGAACGGTCCCGCCTCGGTGGTGATCTCCGGCGTGGAGGAGCCGGTCCTGGAGATCGCCGCCGCCCTGGAGGAGAGCGAGGTCAGGACGAAGCGGCTGCGGGTGTCGCACGCGTTCCACTCCCCGCTGATGGACCCGATGCTGGAGGACTTCCGCACGCTGGCGAGCAGGCTCACCTACGGCGCGCCGAGGATCCCGATCGTGTCCACCCTGACCGGGGAGGCGGTTACGGCGGAGCAACTGGGCTCGCCGGACTACTGGGTGGACCAGGTGCGCGGCGCGGTCCGCTTCGCCGACGGGGTGTGCACCCTGCATGATCAGGGGGTACGGGCCTACCTGGAGCTCGGCCCCGACGGCGTGCTGACCGCGATGGCCCAGGACACGCTGGCGACGGACCCGGATCAGAGCCCGGACGTGGTGCTGGTGCCCGCGCTGCGCGGCGGCCGGGACGAGCGCGAGGCCGTCACCGAGGCGCTGGCCCGTCTGCACGTGCACGGCGTGCCGGTCGACTGGCGGGCGGTGCTGCCGCGCGGCCGCCGGGTCGACCTGCCCACCTACCCCTTCGAGCACCAGCGGTTCTGGCCCGAGAACGGCGCCCCCGCCAGGGCCGCCGCCGCGGCGGACCCGGTGGACGCGGAGTTCTGGGCCACCATCGAACGCGAGGACCTCCAGTCCCTCGCGGCACGGCTGGACGTGGAGCAGGAGACGCTCGGCTCGGTGCTTCCGGCGCTCACGTCGTGGCGCCGGGCGCGACGCGAGACGTCCGTCGCGGACTCCTGGCGGTACCGCGTCGTCTGGAAGCCGCTGGCCGGCGTCTCGGCCGAGGTCGTGCCGGGCACCTGGCTCGTCGTGGTGCCCGCGGAGCTGGCCGGCGACCTCTGGGTGGAGTCCGCGGTCCAGGTGTTCGGGCCGGCGGCCGTACGGCTGGACGTGTCCGGCCAGGACCGGGCCGCGCTCGCCGAGCTGGTGCGCGAGCACCTCGGCGCCGGCGAGGCGCCCGCCGGGGTGGCCTCGCTGCTGGCGCTGCGTGAGACCGCGGAGCCGGACGTCTCGGACGGCTCGGCGCTGACGACGACCCTGCTGCAGGCGCTGGGCGACGCCGGTGTCGAGGCGCCGCTGTGGTGCGTCACGAGGGGCGCGGTCTCGCTCGGGCGGTCCGACACGGCGCCGATCCCGGCTCAGGCGGGTGTGTGGGGCCTCGGCCGGGTGGCCGCGCTGGAGTACCCGCAGCGCTGGGGCGGCCTGATCGACCTTCCCCGGACGCTGGACCGCCGGGTGGTGACCGGGCTGGCGGGCGTCCTCACCGTGCCCGGCTCAGAGGACCAGGTGGCGATCCGCCCGACCGGCGTCTACGGCCGCAGGCTGGCTCACGCCCCCTACCGGGGCACCGACGCCACGCCGCGACCGCGCGGCACGGTCCTGATCACCGGTGGCACCGGCGCGCTCGGCGCTCACGTGGCCCGGTGGCTGGCCACCCAGGGCGCCGAACACCTCGTACTCATCAGCAGGCGGGGCATGGAGGCCGACGGCGCGGCCGGGCTGCGCGACGAGCTGACCGCGCTGGGCGTCCGGGTGAGCGTCGTGGCGTGCGACGTGGCCGACGCGGACGCGCTCGCGGCCGTGCTGGCCGACATCCCGGCCGAGTGCCCGCTGACCGGGGTGGTCCATGCCGCGGGCATCAGCCCGGCGAACAGCCTGGACGGGCTGGACGCCGCCGAGCTCGCCGAGGTGATGCGGGCGAAGGTCACCGGCGCGCTGAACCTCGACGCGCTGCTGGGCGACCGCGAGCTCGACTTCTTCGTCATGTTCTCCTCGATCGCCGCGGTGTGGGGCAGCGGTGGCCAGGCGGCCTACGCCGCCGCCAACGCCGCCCTCGACGCCCTCGCCGACGGGCGGCGGGCACGCGGGGTCGTGGCGACCTCGGTCGCCTGGGGCCCGTGGGCCGGGGACGGCATGGCCGCCGCCGACGGGGCACAGGACTACCTGTCCAGGCGCGGCGTGCGGGCGATGGCGCCGGGAGCGGCCGTCACCGCGCTGTGGCGGGCGGTCGCGCACCGGGACGCGACGGTGGCCGTCGCGGACATCGCCTGGGAGCAGTTCGCCCTGACGTTCACCGCCGTACGGCAGAGCGCCCTGCTCGGCGATCTGCCCGAGGTGCTGAGCCTGGCCGAGGCGGGACGTGCCGTCAGGGAGGACGAGCAGTCGGCCGTCTCCGCCCTGCGGGCGCGGCTGCGCGAGCTGCCGGCGGGCGAGCGGTCGCAGGTCCTGCGGGGCATGGTCCGCGAGCAGGTGGCCGTCGTGCTGCGGCACTCCGGCGCGGAGGCCGTCGAGGTCGAGCGGGCCTTCAAGGACCTCGGGTTCGACTCGCTGACCGCGGTCGAGCTCCGCAACGCGCTCCGCGCCGCGACCGGCCTGAGCCTGCCGGCGACGATGGTGTTCGACTACCCGACCCCGGCCGTCCTGGCGGACTTCCTGCTGGCCGAGGTGCTGGGCGAGGTGCCGGGCGAGCAGGCGCACGCGGGGACGCCGTCGGCGACGGTGCCGGTGGCGGACGACCCGATCGTGATCGTGTCGATGGCGTGCCGCTACCCGGGCGGGGTGAGCTCTCCGGAGGACCTGTGGCGGCTGGTCGCCGAGAACCAGGACGCCATCACCCCGCTGCCACGGGACCGGGGCTGGCAGACGCGCGGCGAGCTGGACTTCCAGGGTGGATTCATCCGCGACGCGGCCGACTTCGACCCGGGCTTCTTCGGGATCTCTCCGCGTGAGGCGCTGGCGATGGATCCGCAGCAGCGCCTGCTGCTGGAGACCTCCTGGGAGGCGATCGAGCGGGCCGGGATCGACCCGGTCTCGCTGCGCGGCAGCCGCACCGGCGTGTTCGCCGGGGTGATCTACCACGACTACGGGACGAGTGCCGATTTCCCGCCGGACGTGATGACCTTCGTCAGCAACGGCAGCGCCGGGAGCGTCGTCACCGGTCGCGTCGCGTACGCGCTGGGGTTGGAGGGCCCGGCGGTGACGGTGGACACGGCGTGTTCGTCGTCGCTGGTGGCGATGCACATGGCGGCTCAGGCCCTGCGTTCGGGTGAATGCGGCCTGGCCCTGGCCGGCGGCGTGACGGTGATGGCGTCGCCGCTGGTGTTCGTCGATTTCAGCGGTCAGGGCGGGCTGTCGCCTGACGGCCGCTGCAAGGCGTTCTCCGACGCCGCCGACGGCACGACCTGGTCCGAGGGCGTGGGCGTCCTCGTGTTGGAGCGGTTGTCGGACGCGCGGCGCAACGGTCACCAGGTGCTCGCGGTTCTTCGTGGTTCGGCGATCAACCAGGACGGCGCGTCGAA
>NZ_JCADBG010000007.1:0-357625 GCF_059358815.1 Streptosporangium nanhuense | reverse complement strand
CCGCCAAACACGGAGCCCTCCAGACCCTACTCAAACAAGATCAATCGGCGGCAGCTTGACACAGGGCTACTCAGTCGCTCAGCCGCTCAGTCCCCAGGCCAGCACCACGGACAGGCCACTCGTCGCGAGCAGGCCGACGAGCACCACTATGGCAATCACCCGACGGTTCATACCGGAAAGCCTAGTCAGGCGTCCGGCGGTCTCGCACGTCGGCGCACCCGGGGGCACCGCAGGACACGGCGGGCCACCGGGGACGACAGATGATCATGACGGCCAGCTGGTCGGGGGGAGCTGCCCGCTCTCGGCGCGGATGATGTGGATGACCGCGTTGATGAGCGCCAGATGGGTGAAGGCCTGGGGGAAGTTGCCGAGGTGGCGCCCCGTCACCGGGTCGATCTCCTCCGCGTAGAGACCCAGGGCACTGGCGAAGGAGAGGACCCTCTCGCAGAGCCTGCGGGCGCGGGCGTGCTCCCCGATCTCCGTCAGCGCCGAGACGAGCCAGAACGAGCAGATCGCGAAGGTGCCCTCCTCCCCGGTCAGGCCGTCGTCCGTGGCCTTCGTCTCGTAGCGCAGGACCAGGTCGTCGGCGGTCAGCTCGTCGGCGATGGCCAGCACCGTGGCACGGACCCTGGGGTCGTCGGGCGGCAGGAAGCGCACCAGCGGGATGAGCAGGAGCGACGCGTCGAGGGCGTCGGTGTCGTAGTGCTGCCTGAAGACCCCGCGCTCGCTGACGCCGTGGGCGCACACGTCGGCGTGGATCTCGTCGGCGACCGCCTGCCAGCGCGTGGCCAGTTCTGGCTCCTCCCTGAGCCTGGCGAGCCTGGCGCCCCTGTCGGTCGCCACCCAGCACATGACCTTCGAGGAGGTGAAGTGCCGGGGCTCGCCGCGTACCTCCCATATGCCGCGGTCGGGCTCCCGCCAGTGCCTGATGGCGGACTCGACCTGCCGCTTCAGGATGGGCCAGATCCGCTCGTCCAGGCGGTCCCGTGACCGGGTGTGGATGTAGAAGGAGTCGAGGACGGCGCCCCAGACGTCGTTCTGGCGGTGCCGGTAGGCGGCGTTGCCGACCCTGACGGGCCTGGCGCCCTCGTACCCGCCGAGGTGGTCGAGGATGTGCTCGTCCAGCTCGCGCTCGCCGTCGATGCCGTACATGACCTGGAGATCCTCGTCCCGCTCCGCCACGTCGGCGATGAACCAGAAGAAGTCGTCGGCCTCCCAGTCGAAGCCCAGCGTGTACAGGCCCCAGAGGGCGAAGGTCGAGTCCCTGATCCAGGCGTAGCGGTAGTCCCAGTTGCGGTCGCCGCCCGGCGTCTCGGGCAGGGAGGTGGTCGCCGCCGCGATGAGGGCGCCCGTGGGGGCGAAGGTCAGGCCCTTGAGGGTGAGGGCGCTGCGCTCCAGGTATCTCCGCCAGGCGTGGTCGGGGAAGGCGCCCCTGGCGAGCCAGTGCTGCCAGTGGTGGGCGGTCCACACGAGCCGCTCGTAGGCGTCCTGGAAGGTGTACGGCGGCTCGTGCGGGGTCCAGGAGAGCGCGCAGAAACGCGTGTCGCCCTCCTTGAGGAGGGTGCGCGCCATCGCGCGCCCGCCCTCGAACCCCAGCCGCATGTCGGTGGTGAGCCGCAGCTCCAGGCTCTCCCCCTCGGCCGTCGCGACGCCCTGGTGGTAACCCCTGTCGGTGTACGACCAGCGGGCGGGCCTTCGGCCGTAGTCGAGGATCGGCTCGCAGTCGAGCGTGATCTGCACCTCCCCGCTGACACAGCGCACCGTGCGGAGCAGCACGTGGGAGGCGTCGTAGTCGGTCGGCGCCCTCCTGTGCGTACGGGAGAGCTCGCCGTCGTGGTGCCAGGGGCCCATGAGCAGGACGTCGCGCACGATGACCCAGCCGGTGGGGGTGCCCCAGCTCGTCTCCAGGATCATGGTGCCCGGCAGATAGCGGCGCGCGGCGGGCACCCTCAGGTCGGCGGGGCCGAGCCGGAAGCCACCCGCGCCCCGGTCGAGGATGGCGGCGAAGACGCTGGGCGAGTCCATCCGCGGCAGGCAGAGCCACTCGACGTTCCCGCTCGGGGCGACCAGGGCGGTGACCTCGCAGTCGGACAGGAAGCCGTAGTCGGCGATGGGCGGGAAGGGTGAGGGGCCGGGCAGCGCGTCCGCCGTCGGATCCGGTGTCATCGGCTCTCCTTGAGTGTGGAGACCTTGGATGTGGAGACCTTGAGTGTGGAGCCCTTGAGTGTGGAGCCCTTGAGTGTGAGACCTCCGCCCGCGAACGCCCCAGAACGCCCTCGGACGGAGAAGAACGTCAGGCGCCCTTCCTACCCCGCCTACCGGGATCAAGCACGTCTTTCACCTGATCAGGCGCGCCCGTGTCCTCCTCGCCTCTCGTGACGGGGCCCTATCGCGCCATGGCGCGGGCGGATTCCCTCGATCTTCTCGGCTTCCCGGTCTCCTCGGCGCTCCCGGCCCGGCTTCCGGCCCGGTTTCCGGCCCGCGTCTCCCGCCGGTGCGGGAGCCGGCTCGGCTCTCCGCCTCGGATATTCGTCCCGGCTTTCGGCCTCGGCTCCCGGCCCCTCATATCCGCCGCTCAGCGAAGAATGGCTCGGTCCACCCTCGGCTTCCAACACAACCCCATAAGTCACATTATTCCCAGCTGTATGTGAACTTTTCGGACAAGTCACTGTCGGATCTGCTATCAAGATGCCCGACCAAGGTTCACGTCAGAGAGGGTCATCGTGGGGCGCGACGATATCCAAGGATCGTACGAGGAAGATCCTCGCGAGCAGACCGGTCCCCTCGGACCGGCGCAGTACGAACCCGAACGTCCCGCCGGCGACGTGTTGTCGGACGGATGGGACGAGATCGACCTTCCGGAGCTCACGCCCGGCGACGGGTCCCAGGTGATCGTCCACGTCGACGGGTCCCGGGAGATCCTCCGGGCCGACGGATCCCGGGAGATGGTCTATCTCAACGAGCGTCGTGACGTCGGGGACACCGACATCACGTCCGACGGCCCCCTCTACCGCGACGACGACGAGGTGACGCCGTCGCGTGGTTTCCTGGGGTCGGGCTGGCGCGAGGAGACCGATCCCTACGAGGAGCGCCGCCGCAAGGGCAAGAGCAAGAGCAGGATCCTGCTGGCGGTCGTGGGCGGCGTCGTGGCCGCGGGCGTCGCGGGCGGCTGGCTGCTCTCCGCCTCCCTGGACGGGAACACCGACACCACGTGCTCGCCCGGCGTGCGGTGCTCGGTGGCCGACCTGCCGAAGGTTCCCTCGGAGACGCCGACGCCCCGGCCCGAGGAGGAGACCGCGGAGCCGTCCGACGAGCCGTCGACGGCCGACGAACCCACGACCGCCCCCAGCAGGGCTCCCCGGACCCAGCAGCCCTCCACCCGGCCGTCGGCGGCCCGCAGCGACCCGCCGAAGGAGACCCGCCCGACGACCTCCAGCGAGGAGGCCGAGGAGGAGAGCTCCCGGGAGAACCCGACCCCGAACTCGCGGATCAGCTCCGAGCCCGACCCCTCGCCGGCGGACCAGGTCCCCACGGAGAGCGCAACGCCGAGCCAGGAGCCGACGACGGCACCGCCGCAGGACACGGGGACGGACGGCAACTCGGGCGGTGGCGGCCGGGGCGGCCTGCTCGACTGGTTGTTCTGACCACCTGGCCCGCTCTGATCTCCTGACTCGTCCTGACCGCCCGGCTGCTCCGGCCGTCGTGCTCCGGCGTGACGTGAACACGCCTCCGGCGGCTCCCCGCGGCTCAGCACACGGTCAACGGGCTCCGCGGGGCTCCAGGAGGTTCCTGAGGGCTCCGGGAGGGCTCCGGGGGCCTGTCCCGGCGTCGCGTTGTCCCCGGACGCGTCGACCGGCGGCCGGAGCTCGTACCGTCACGCCCACCGGAGCTCTTACCGTCACGCCCACCGGGACCTGCCTCGCGAGCGTGCCGGCGGCGTGGTCACCCCGGGGACGCCGAGGACGGCTGGACCCCGGTGCGGTGCTCCTGGGGGCTGACGCCGCGTTCGCGTTTGAAGGCGGTGCTGAGCGCGAACGCGCTGCCGTAGCCGACCTGCGTGGCCACCGCGCCGACGGTGGCGTCGGTCTCGCGCAGCAGGTCGGCGGCCATGGCCAGCCGCCAGCCGGTGAGGAACGCCATGGGCGGCTCGCCCACCAGCTCGGTGAAGCGGCGGGCCAGGGCGGCGCGGGAGACACCGGCCCCCGCGGCCAGCGTGGCCACCGTCCAGGGACGCGCCGGGTCGCCGTGCAGCATGCGCAGGGCCCTGCCCACCACCGGGTCGCTGTGCGCGCGGTACCAGGCGGGGGCCCCGGCCTCCGGACGGGAGAACCAGGCCCGCAGGACCGCGATGAGCAGCAGGTCGAGCAACCGGTCGAGCACGGCCTCCTGCCCCGGCTCGTCCTTGACGATCTCAACGCCGAGCAACGGGATGATAGGGCAGTCCCAGGCGTCATCGGGAAGGACCAGCAGCCGGGGCAGCGCCTCCAGCAGGCGCCGGCTGATCTCCCCGCGCATCTGGTAGGCGCCGGTGAGGAGCACCGTCGACCCGTCGGGGTCGTTGCCCCAGGTCCGGACGCCCAGGGTCATCTCCTCCGCCAGGCTGCGCCCGTCGAGGGTGGTGCAGTGCTGGCCCGGATGGATCACCACGTCCGGTGGTGTGGCCGGATCGTCGGCGACCGTGTAGGGATCGGGGCCGAGGATGATCGCGACGTCCCCGGGCCCCAGGCGCACCGGGTCGCCGTCGTCGAGGATCACCCACGCCTCGCCACGCACCATGGCCGTCAGGGCGAGCGGCGCCCGGTCCTGGATCCGCAGGGACCAGGGCGGGTTCAAGATCGAGCGGAGCAGGAACGCTCCCCTGGCCCTCGGGCCGTCCAGGAGGTCGGTGAGTGCGTCCACGGCTTCACTGTAGACGCTGAAACATGGAATTGCGCTTCTCGACCATGGCCCGTCTCACTCCTGGCCAGTTCACTGGTCCTATGACAGAAAAAACGTATGAGAGGAACACGACGCTGGTCCTCGGCGGCACGGGCAAGACCGGCCGCCGCGTGGTGGAGCGGCTCACCGCGCGCGGCCTGCCGGTGCGGGCCGGCTCCCGCTCGGCGGAGCCGTCGTTCGACTGGGAGGACCGGGAGACGTGGGAAGCCGCACTGCGGGACGTGGCGTCGGTGTACGTCGTCTACTACCCCGACCTGGCCTTTCCCGGGGCCGCGGAGACGGTCCGCTCGTTCGTCTCACGGGCGGTCGGGAGCGGCGTCCGGCGTCTGGTCCTCCTGTCCGGCCGCGGCGAGGAGGAGGCCCAGGTGAGCGAGCGGACGGTCCAGGAGTCCGGGGTCGAGTGGACGATCGTGCGGGCGGCCTGGTTCTCGCAGAACTTCAGTGAGGACTACCTGCTGGAACCGGTCCTCTCCGGCGAGATCGCGCTCCCGGCGAGGGACGTGGCCGAGCCGTTCGTCGACGCCGACGACATCGCGGACGTCGTGGTCGCGGCGCTGACGGAGGACGGGCACGCGGGCGAGCTCTACGAGGTGACCGGCCCACGGTTGCTGACCTTCGCCGAGGCCGCCGCGGAGATCTCCGGGGCGACCGGCAGGAAGGTCCGCTACGTACCGGTCTCCCCCGGGGAGTACGTGGCCGGGGCGGTCGAGCACGGGGTACCGGCCGAGTTCGCCGCGCAGCTGGCGGAACTGTTCACCGCCGTGCTGGACGGCCGCAACGCCCACCTGACCGACGGGGTCCGGCGCGCCCTGGGCCGGGAGCCCCGCGATTTCGGCGACTACGCGCGGGAGGTCGCCGGCACCGGGGTCTGGGGCTGACGGCGTGACGGCGGGAGCCACCCACCGGGGCGCGTCCCGCCCCCGCCTCTCTCCCCGTCCCACCCCTCGCCCCGCTTCCATCGCGAGCACCCCAGCACCCCAGCACCCCAGCACCCCAGCACCCGAGCACCCGAGCACCCGAGCACCCGAGCACCCGGCGGTGAGGATGTCCGATCCCGTCGCCGGAATCCCCCCGACAGCCAAGGAGAACGTGATGTTGGTCTTCCGAGGCGTCGCGCTGGTCGCGGCGGCCATCACCATGGGACTCGTAGCGGGTCTCTTCTACTCCTACGCCTGCTCCGTCATGCCCGGCCTCGCCCGGACGGACGACCGGACCTTCGTCAGCACGATGCAGCGGATCAACGTGGCTATCCTCAACGGCTGGTTCGCCGCCTGCTTCGGCGGCGCGCTGGTGCTGACCGCCCTCTCCGCGGTACTCCATCTCCAGACGGACGGGCGGCCCGTGCTGCCCTGGATCGTGGCCGCGCTCGTCCTGTACGTGGTGATGCTCGCCATCACGATGGGAATCAACGTGCCGCTCAACAACGCGCTCAACGCGGCCGGGGACCCCGACGGCGTCGCCGACCTCGCGGCGGTGCGCGAGCGGTTCGAGGCGGCGTGGGTCCGCTGGAACCTCGTCCGCACGCTGGCGTGCGTGGCCGCCTTCGGCTGCATCGCCTGGGCCCTCGTCGTGTACGGGCGCACCGGGCTGCCGAACGGGTCGTGACCGTCGAGGTCCTGACCACGTGACCGGCCGTCCCGTACTCCTGACGCGTCCACCCGGCACCCGGCCTCCCGCCGGACCCGTCACCCGGGACTCGCCGGGGCCGCCGTCACAGGGACCGGCGGCCCCGGCGGGACGCGCGTCGAAGTGCCGGGAGACCGAACCTCGCGTCGAGATGCCGGGGACCGGCCCGCGCGGTGACGGGTGACGCTAGCGCGATCGGCCGCGCAGCAACTCGATGACCGCGCCGATGTCCGCGTCACCCCAGCCGCGCTCGGCCGCCTCCTCGTAGCGCCGCTCGACCAGCCGGGCGATCGGCAGGTCGATGCCCGCCGAGCTCGCCAGGTC
Source organism: Streptosporangium nanhuense (assembly GCF_059358815.1). Classification (NCBI taxonomy): domain Bacteria; kingdom Bacillati; phylum Actinomycetota; class Actinomycetes; order Streptosporangiales; family Streptosporangiaceae; genus Streptosporangium; species Streptosporangium nanhuense. The sequence continues at coordinate 350,737 of NZ_JCADBG010000007.1, read as the reverse complement.
GACGGCGAGCCGCACGTCCTTGGCGGCGAGCCTGGTCGTGAACCACCCCTGGTGGTCGCCGCTCACGATGTCGTCGACCCGGTTGTGCAGGGCGGGCGCGACGGTGGGCCAGGTGAGGAGGAAGTCGTGCAGCAGCGTCTCGTCGAGGCCCACCGCCAGGCCCGTGGCGGTCGCCTCGGAGAGCGCGGCGATCCCGGTCATCAGCAGGTAGTTGTTCAGCAGCTTGAAGGCCAGTGCCGCGCCGGGGTCCCGGCCGCAGTAGGAGTGGGCGGCGAACACCTCCGACCACACCGGCTTCAGCGCGTCGGTGACGTCACGCTCGCCCCCCAGCAGGACCGACGCCTGCCCCCCGGCGACGGCCGGTGGCCAGCCGATGACGGGCGCGGCCACGAACCGGCCCCCGGGGGCCATGTCCCGTAGCGCGCGGGCCGTGTCCGGGGCGACGGTGCTCGTGTCGGCCACGACGGGCCCGTCGGAGCCGATTCCGGCCAGCTGCGACATCACATCGCGAACCGCCTGGTCGTCGGAGAGCGACAGCAGCACCCCCTCGGCCTCCCGCGCGGCCTCGACGGGCGAGGACGCCTCGGCGGCACCGAGGCCGACCAGGTCCTCCGCCCGGCCCGGCGTGCGGTTCCACACCGTGACCGGGAAGCCGCACTCCAGCAGCCGCCGGGTCATCGCCCGCCCCATCATGCCCATCCCGAGTACAGCGACGTGCATAGATCATCCCCCCTCACGCCATTGTGCCCCCGCGGGTCCGGGTGACCCGGGCCGCCACGCGGGTGACCCGCGGCATCGCGGGGGGCGTACGGGCAGGCGGCGTCATGGTGGCTTCACGGTGGCTTCACGGTGGCTTCACGGCGGCGTCGCAGGGTTTCAAGCCGGGCGGGCGTGGACCGCGAAAGGCTCAGGCAGGGTAGGCGTGGGTCTCGGTGGCCTTGACGGCCGCCCAGATCCGCTGTCCCGACGTCAGGTCGAGGTCCGCGACGGCGGCGGGGGTGACGTCGGCCGAGGCGGTGATCGGCCCCTCCAGGTGGATGCGGACGTTGTCGCCGTGCCGCTCGATACCCTCGATCGTGGCCTCCCAGAGGTTGCGCGGGGTGCCGTCCGGGCGGGTCCGGTAGAGCGCGACCGCGCCGGGCCCGAAGGCGACGAACGCCGGGCCGTCCAGATGCTCGGCGACGCTGAAGCTCACCTCCCCGACGGTCACCTGTCGTCCCGTGGCGAGACCCCGGTAGAGGTTGAGGCCGACCAGGCGGGCGACGTAGTCGGTGCGCGGGCGCCGGGCGACCTCCGCGGGGGTGCCGCGCTGCACGACGGCGCCGTTCTCGATGACGACCAGCTGGTCGGCGAGCACCATGGCGTCCAGCGGATCGTGGGTGACCAGGACGGTCGCGCCGTCGAAGTCCGCCAGGTGGCGGCGGAGCCGGGAGCGGATCTCCAGCCGGGTGTGGGCGTCGAGGGCGGCCAGCGGCTCGTCCAGCAGCAGCAGGCGGGGCCCGACGGCGAGGGCACGGGCCAGGGCGACGCGCTGGGCCTGACCGCCCGACAGCTGCCGGGGTTTCGCCGCGGCATGCCCGGCCAGGCCGACGCGCTCCAGCCAGGCGGCGGCACCGCGCCGCGCCTCCGCCCTGGAGGCACCCCGGCAGCGAGGCCCGAAGGCGACGTTGTCCAGGGCCGACAGGTGCGGGAAGAGCAGGTAGTCCTGGAAGACCACGCCGATCGGGCGACGTTCGGACGCCAGGGTGTGCAGCGCCTCACCGTCCAGGAGGATCCGCCCGCCGGACAGGGCGGTGAGCCCGGCCAGCGCGCGCAGCGCCGTGGTCTTGCCCGCGCCGTTGGGGCCGAGGAGAGCGACGACCTCGCCCGCGGCGACCTCCAGTTCGATGTCCAGGTGGAAACCGGGCCGGGTGACGACAAGGTGGGCGTTCAGGGTCACGGGCCGCTCACCCACCGGTCGCGCAGGCCGGCCAGGATGACCACCGAGACGGCGAGCAGGACGAGGCTGAGCACGATGGCGGCCTCGGGTTCGGTCTCCAGGGCGAGGTACACGGCCAGCGGCATGGTCTGGGTCCGGCCGGGGAAGTTTCCGGCGAAGGTGATGGTGGCCCCGAACTCACCCAGCGCGCGAGCCCAGCACAGCACGGCGCCCGCGACGATGCCGGGGGCGATCAGGGGCAGGGTGACGCGGCGGAAGATGATCCAGCGAGAGGCGCCCAGCGTCGCGGCGGCCTCCTCGAAGCGCAGGTCGGCGGCGCGCAGCGCGCCCTCGACGCTGATGACCAGGAACGGCATGGCGACGAACGTCTCCGCGACGACGACTCCGGCCGTGGTGAACGGCAGGGTGACACCGAAGGTGGAGTCCAGCCACTGGCCGACCAGGCCGCGCCGTCCAAGGACGAGCAGCAGGGCGACCCCGCCGACCACCGGGGGCAGCACGAGGGGGACGGTGACCAGCGCCCGTACCAGACGGCGGCCGGGAAAGGCGACGCGTGCCAGCAGCCACGCCAGCGGTACGCCGAGCAGCAGGCACACCAGCGTCGCCATGGTCGCGGTCACCAGTGACAGGCGCAGCGCCTCCAGCACCCGCGGCTCGCCCAGTCTTTCCGCCAGGGTGGACCAGGGGGCGCGGACCAGCAGCCCGGCCAGCGGCAACGTCAGGAAGAGCATGCCCGCTACGGCGGGCAGCACCAGCATCCAGGGCAGGCGACCCGCCACCCCGCCGGAAGGACCGTCGGAAGGACCACCGGAACGACCGCCGGACGAGCCACGGGACAGACCGCCCGCGGCACCGCGCCGCGCACCGCCGTCCGGCACGCCCCCGGACGGACCACCCGTCGCGCCACCGGACGACTCACCCGGCACACCACCGGGCGGGCTCCCCGTCACACCACCGGGCGGACCGCTCACGGCGCCGTCAACTCGTCGTACGGACGTGGTCGGCGATCTCCACGACCACGTTGGTGGACTTGATCACGGCGACCGCCGTCACTCCCACCTCCAGGCCCAGCTCGTCGGCGGCCTGGCGGCTCATCAGCGACACCACCCGGTACGGCCCCGCGGCGATCTCCACCTGGGCCATCACCGCGTCCTTGATCACTTCGGTCACGATCCCGCGAAAGCGGTTTCGGGCCGAGGAGTGTCCCGTGCCGTCCTCGGACTCGATCCGGGCACGCGCGAACGCCGCCAGGTCGACGCCCTCCACCATCCGGTGGCCGTGCTCGTCCCGCCGGGCCGCGAGCCGCCCGGCGTCCACCCACCGGCGGACCGTGTCGGGGCTCACCCCCAGCAGCGCGGCGGCCTCGCTGATCCGAAACGTCGTCACGAACAATCACCATACCTTCGCGTATTCACACCCATATGCCCCTCCGCCATGGCAGTCGCGCCGCGATCCCCCGTCACGTCACCGCTCCTGTGAGCCCGGACGACCTGGAGGACCCTTTCCCTCCCCCGGGGAAACGCTCACATCGGCACACGGACACACGGACACACGGGTACTCGGTCACACGGGGACACCGGGACACCGGCGCGGCGAAATTCGCTCACCCGGCGGGAACCCACGGTGTCCCGGATCACGGGATCCTCCGGCGACGCCCCTTCGTCACCCGGTGTTCCGGGTGGCCAGGCTCTGCTGCCACTCCTCCATGACCCGCCGGAAGGCCTTGCTCACGAGGGAAAGAAGTTCGGCGGAGGACTCGAAGCGGGCACCCGCCGGGGTCGTGGGCCCGAGAATCTCGGCCCCGCGTTGCGACGCGGCCGCCAGGGCCTCGTTCATCTGCAGAGCGGCGAGGAGGGACGGGAGCCAGAACCCGTCTTCGATGACATAGCGTTCCCGGCGTGCGCCGGGGACCCGTTCCCGCTTGAGCATTCCCTGCCGTTCGAGGAAGGCGACGGCGTGCGAGATCGACGCCGGGCTGACGCGAAGCCGCTTCACCAGGTCGGCGGCGGTGAGATCGCCGGAGTCGGTGGTGTACAGGCAGGCCAGCACCCTCGCCTCCATCCGGGGCAGGCCCTGCTGGGCGAGGAGAGCGGTGAAGGACTCCGTGAAGTCCTGTACCGCCCTGGGGTCACGTCCGTGGCCGCTGTCGGGGACCGGCGGCGCGGGAGGCTGGACCTGCCTGTGCCGGCGGGCACGATGCCGCGTGGCCTCGTGCGCCCGGTCCGCCCCGTAGCCGTCGGGGCCGCCGTTGCGGGTGACCTCCCGCATGATGGTCGAGGCGGGCCGCCCCAGGCGCTTGCCGATCTCCGTGTATCCGAGTCCCTCGGCCAGCCCCGCGGCGATGTGCTGCCGATCCTGGCCGGTCAGTCTGCCTCCGGGCATCGGTGCTCGTCTCCCATCCGTCGACCTGTCGACACGCGCGGAGCCCGCCGCCCCGGCACGCTCCGCTGCACAGTATGCATTCACACTCAGCTCATTGCAACGCCCGCCCCGGCGACCCATTGCGTTCAGCGTCAGGTTCATTGCAAAACAAGCTCGATAATCCCTAATTGACAGGCCATAAGCATCATCTTCAAGCGTTGCGTGATTTATGAATGCAATGTAGTGTCGCAGACGTTCAGGGATTTCCGAACGTTCGCGAGTGCCGGTGGCGCCGCGGAGGAAGTCCCATGACCAAGCTCCAGCTCGCCGAGGCCACGCGCGTCACACCGGGACGGGTCTCGCGGATCGAACACTGTGCGCAAGGAGATTCATGATGGAAAAGGGCAACGGCGGCTTCTCGAAAACGGGGCTGCGCAGGCTGCGTGACGTGCTGGCACGGCATGTCGAGTCCGGGAGGATTCCCGGGCTCGTCGCCCTGGTCGGCAGGGGCGACGAGACGCACGTCGAGGCGATGGGGACGATGCGCCACGACGGTGGCGCGCCGATGCGCCGCGACACCGTCTTCCGGATGGCCTCCACCTCCAAACCGGTGGCGATGGCCGCGGCGATGGTCCTGCTCGACGAGTGCAGGTTGCGGCTGGACGACCCGGTGGAGCCGTGGTTGCCCGAACTCGCCGACCGTCAGGTGCTGAAGCGGATCGACGGCCCGCTGGACGACACCGTGCCGGCGCGGCGGCCGATCACCGTACGGGACCTGCTGACCTCCACGTTCGGGCTCGGCATGGACATGACGGCGCTGGGCACCCCGATCATGGGTGCGATCTTCGAGCAGGGGCTCACGCCCGACCTGCCGACGCCGATGCCCGAGCCGGACGAGTGGATGCGCCGCCTCGGCACGCTCCCGCTGATGAGCCAGCCCGGAGAGCGCTGGCAGTACCAGATCAGCCACGACGTGCTCGGCGTTCTCGTCGCCAGGGTCACCGGCCGGTCGTTCGAGACGTTCCTGCGCGAGCGCGTCCTCGATCCGCTGGGGATGAGGGACACCGGTTTCCACGTGCCCGCCGACCGGATCGACCGGCTGCCGACCCTCTACGCCCCCGACCCGCGGACCGGGGAGTTCGTCGTGTGGGACGAGGCCGCGGGTGGACGGTGGAGCGCGCCTCCGGCGTTCCAGGGCGGCGGCGGCGGGCTGGTCTCCACCGCCGACGACTACCACGCCTACTTCCGGATGCTGCTGAACGGCGGGACGCACGAGGGCGAACGGATCCTGTCCCGGCCCGCCGTCGAGCTGATGACCACCAACCGTCTGACGCCCGAGCAGCAGGCCGCCCGGCACGCCATGGCCGTCGACAACGTCCACGTGTCGTTCGGCCAGGGGCAGCACGGCGGCTGGGGCATGGGGATGGCGGTGCGCACCTACCGCGGCGACTACGCGCCCGTCGGCCAGTTCGGCTGGGACGGCGGAAGCGGCACCTCGACCTACGCCGACCCGCACAACCGGCTCACCGGAATCCTGCTCGCCCAGGTCGGGATGTCGGTCCCGGATCCGGCGCGGCTCATCCACGACTTCTGGACCACGCTCTACCAGGCGATCGACGACTGACCCCGAGCCCGCACCCGGTACGCCCGCCCTTCCCGACGAGCGGGAAAGGGCGGGCGTGCGGGCTTTCGGGGACTAGCCCGCTCGGAGACGACTAGGCCTGCTCGGAGATACGGAACGACTGGGCGGCACCGCCGTTGCAGGTGCTCTGCGTCAGCTGGACGCTGTCGGCCGTCGAGGAGCCCGGCACGCCCAGGCACTTGCCGCTGAGACGGCTGACGAAGTGGAAGTAGCCGCCGCCCTCCGACACCGCCTGCCACTGCTGGTTGTTGCCGCCGCCGTACAGCCACAGCTGCAGGAGGGCGCCGTCGGCGCTGGAGACGTCCTTCACGTCGATGACCTGGGCGCTGTTGTTGCGGTTGTTGAGCCGCGCGAAGCCGCCGCTGGTCGGCTGGACCTGGAACTGCTGGGCGAGGGTGCCGTTGCAGGTGTACTGCTGGATCGCGGTGCCGTTGGCCGAGGCGGCCGCGCGGGCGTCGACGCACTTGCCGCTGGCGCGGTTGGCGAGGCTGTACCAGGCGGTGGGCGAGATGGTGTCGGTCGGGGGCGGGGTGCTCCCGCCGCCCAGCCACAGCAGGCCGTCGATGACGAACCGGTTCTGCACCTCGCTGGCGAACGTGGACGACAACGGGGTGTTGTTGGTGTAGTTCATGGCGTTGTGGCCGAAGTTCGCGTACAGCATCTTGTAGTTGCGGTTGGTCCACATCAGCGGGTAGTAGCCGCTGTACCAGGTCTGGTTGGGGTCCGTGCCGACCGGGAAGCTCGACTGGTCGATCGACCCGAGGATCCTGATGTTCGCGTTGTTCCTCAGGTCGTTGGCCCAGCTGTACCACTCGCTGACCGACGAGGTGAAGGTGGCGGGCAGCCGCGCCGTGGAGGGGTGCGCCCCGCCCTCCGTGCGCATGGTCACCGAGGTCGGGCCCCAGGTGTTGGACCGGAACGCGCCGGTGCCGAGGAGCTCGTTGTGGTACCACGACCAGCTCTGCGCGTTGGTGTTGAACGCGCTCACGTGGAAGCCCATCCACGCCCCGCCGTTACGCATGTACTGCTCGAACGCCGACCGCTGGGCGGCGTTCTGCGGCAGGTCGTCCAGGAAGATGACCACTTGATACTGCTGGAGGTTGCTCGCGTTCAGCTGGCTCCAGTTGTTGGTCGCGGTGTAGGTGAAGTTGTTCTGCGCGGCGATCTGCGGGAACCAGCGGTTGGCCTCCTGCACGAAGTTGGCGTGGGCCGCGTCGAACACCCCGTTGTAGAAGGCGATCACTTTGAAGCTCGGGGCGGCCGACGCCCCCGCGCTTCCACCGGCCGGAAGGGTGGTGAGGCCGAGCGCGAGGGCGAGCACGGCGAACAGCCGCACCCACGTCCTCGCCGTGCTGACCACGTTTTTCCTGGTCATCTACATTTCCTCTGTCTCGCGACGAACGACAAAGGCGAAGCCCGCCCCGCCCACGGGCATAACGGAGACCGGCGTTACCAACAACTTCGGCAAGCCGAGGACGGTTCTTGTCTAACTTAATTCAAGTTATGTGAAGAAAAAATGTCAAGAAGATCGCGGAGCCGGGAATACGCGCGCGGACGGCGCCCGCTCTCGCGGAAACGCCGCCTGACATGACTACGCGAACCGGACCCGACCGGTTCAGACCTGTGCTCAGTCGGTCCGGTGCTCAGTCGGTCCGGTGCTCAGTCGGTCCGGTGTTCAGTCGGTCCGGTGCTCAGTCGGCGGCGGGGGCGGCCTCGTACCGGAGGTCCGCGCCGAGGCTCAGCGCGAGCCTGCGGGCGAGCCCGGTGTTGCGGCGGTGGTCCAGCCTGCCGACCGCCATCTCCAGGGCCTTGCGCTCACCGACGACGACCACCCACGACCGCGCCCGGGTGAGCAGGGTGTAGAGCAGCTTGCGGCGCAGCATCACGCCCCCGGACTCGGTGACGAGCGGCGCGACCACGAAGGGATACTCGCTGCCCTGGGAGCGGTGGACGCTGATGGCGTACGTGTGGGTCAGCTCGTCGAGCTCGCCGAAGCCGTACTTCACGGTCTGCCCGTCGTCGGTGCGGATCTCGACGAGCCGCTCCTCGGGGGTGATGGCGGTGACCGTACCGGTGTCGCCGTTGAAGACGCCCTTGTCGTAGTTGTTGCGGATCGGCATGACACGGTCGCCGACCCGGAAGGCGGAGGCACCCGACCAGTGCTCGGCGACGCCCTCGCGGGCCGGGTTGAGCCGCTCCTGGATCATGCGGCCGAGCTCGGCGGTCCCCGTCAGCCCCCTGCGCATCGGGCACAGGACCTGGACCTGGTCCGGGCTCACCCCCTGCTTGCGCGGGATCGCCACCGTCGCCAGGTGCATCACCCGCTCGGCGACGCGCTCGGGGTCGTCGACCTCCTCGAACCAGAAACCTCCACCGCCGGGGAGCGCGGGCACCTCGCCCGCCCTGACCCGCCGCGCGGCCTGGATGATGCCGCTGCCCTCCGCCTGGCGGAAGACCCTGGTCAGGCGCATGCGCGCGATCGCCTCGACCCGCAGCAGGTCGGCCAGCACGCTGCCGGGGGCGATGCTGGGAAGCTGGTCGCTGTCACCCACGATCAGCAGGTGGCTGCCGGGCTGGACGGCCGCGGTGAGCCGGGTGGCCAGGCTCAGGTCCAGCATGGACGCCTCGTCGACCACGATCAGGTCGGCCTGCGCGGGCGTCTGCTCGAACAGCGTGCCGCTCTCGGGATCGGGCCGGTGGGCCAGCATCCGGTGCACGGTCATCGCGGGCAGGCCGGTGAGCTCCGAGAGGCGCTTGGCCGCCTTGCCGGTCGGCGCGGTGAGGGTCACCGTGCCGCCCATCGCCCGTACCGTCGCCGCGACGGTCTTGACGGTGTGGCTCTTCCCGCACCCGGGACCGCCGGTGAGGATGGACACGGTGCTGGTCAGCGCCATGTTCACCGCCGCCCGCTGGTCCTCGTCCAGCCCGGGGTCCTCCTGGAAGGTGCGCATGGGCAGCGTCGAGGGGGCCTCCCAGAGCCTGGTCAGCTGGGCGGTCAGCGTGAGCTCCCGGCTGTGCGTCTCCTTCAGGTAGACCACGGCCGTCCCGTGGCCGTCCGGCGACGCCTCGACGACCACGCGGCGGTCGGCGACGAGGGCGTCGACCATCTGGCCGACGAGCTCGTGGTCCTGCTCGACGAGCTCCGCGGACTGGGCGATCAGCGCGACCAGCCGTACGTAACAGTGCCCGTCGCGGCTCGCCGCCGTCTCCAGCCTGTCGAGGATCGCCGCCTTGACCCTCTGCGGGCTGTGCTCGGAGACCCCCGAGCGCAGGGCGATCCTGTCGGCGGTGCCGAACGCGATGCCCCTGACCTTGCCGATGAGCCGGTACGGGTCGGAGGTGAGGATCTCCCCCGAGTCGGCCCCGAAGACCTGGTATATCTTCGCCGCGAGCAGCGGGCTGATCCCGAAGCCCTGCAGGACCACCATGAGCTCGGCGATCGCCTTCTGCTCCTCCCACGCGTCGGCGATCTGGGCCTGCCGTGTGGGACCGATGTTGACGACCTCGGTGAGCCGTCCGGGCTCGGTGTCGATCACCCTCAGCGTCGCCTCGCCGAAGTGGCTGACGATGGCGTGGGCGAGCCTCGGCCCGATGCCGCGGATCAGGCCGGAGCCCAGATAGATGCGGATGGCCCGGACCGTGGCCGGTACCAGCCGCTCGCACACGACGACCTCGAAGCGCCTGCCGTGACGCGGGTGCTCGCCCCACTCGCCGACGAGCCTGAGCGTCTCCCCCGGCTGGACCCCGCCCAGGGCCCGGCCGGAGGCGACGAAGCCGGGCATGCCCTCGGCGCTCATCCGCGCGATCGTGTACTCGTCCTCGCGGACGTACACCAGCTGCTCGACAGATGCCTCCACGGCAGAAAGCAACCCCTCCGTGCTGGTCTCACCTCATCCTTCGCACATCAGACCAGCTCACCCGGGGTCCCCACAAGCCGTGACGGTCCGGGACGGCGACGGGCGGGCCGCGCCGCCGGGGTGACGGCCGGGCGGCTACGCGCCCGGCCCATGGGATCGCCCGCCGCCGTCAGAGGTCGAAACCCCCGGCGGAGGCCCGTCAGAGGTCAGGCACCTCCGGCGGAGGCGCTCCCCGTCTGGCTCGCCACCCGCCAGTGGGGCAGGGGCCCCGGTCCAGGCTGGGGAGGCCGCGGGCCCGGATACGGAGGACGCACGCCGGGGTAAGGAGGCCGCGGGCCCGGATACGGAGGACGCACGCCGGGGTAAGGAGGCCGCGGGCCCGGGTACGGAGGACGCACGTCGGGGTACGGGGGCCGCCAGCCCGGGTACGGAGGACGCCAGCCCGGGTAGCCGACCGGGTACGGAGGACGCCACCCCGGATAGGGAGGACGCCAGCCCGGGTACGGAGGACGCCAGCCCGGGTAGGGCGGATCCCACTGCCCCGGGTAACCGCCGGGGTATCCACCCGGGTAACCGCCGGGGTAGCCGCCCGGGTAACCCGGTGCGGGCACGCAGTCGTACTGCGGGCACGGTGTGGTGAAGCACTGCTTGGGCGAGGGGACGCAGACGCGGCCCGGCCCGCAGTTGACCGCCGCGCACGGCGATCCGGGGCTGCACGTACCGGCCGCCTGCGCGGCGGCGGCGACCGGCTTGGCCGCCGCGACGGATGGCGCCCCGTCCGCCCAGGCCGTGGTCGTTATAGCCGGTGATCCCGCCGCGATGACCGCGGCCAGGACCAGTTTTTGAAGCATTTTTCCCCCAGATGTCATGATCGGTTCTGACTCTTCGACGATGCTCGCACCGGCCTTACCTGCTAACGGCAAACTGGATCCCAGCAAGTCGGATGGCTTGTCGAGAGTCGGGTGACGACGTTGTCGTACCGATGGACTCGACCGTTTTCTCCTCTTTCCTCGGTCGTCGGTCCGGGGATTCGCAACCATCGGTCCGGGGATCCGTGACCGTCGATCCGGGAGTCCGTGGCCGTCGATCCGAGGGGAGTCCGGGGGGAGTCCGGGAGGAGGAGACGCCTGGCCGCCGCCTCCTGTGGGTGCTGGTTATGCTGACGGCAGGGACACGGCTACCAGGGGGCGCACATGGCTCGGCCCGGGACGCGCGCGACCGTGCGCGACGTCGCGGCGGAGACCGGCCTGTCGATCGCCACCGTCTCGCGGGTCCTGAACGGACAGGCCAACGTCGCCCCGCGCACCCGGGAGCTGGTGCTGCGGGCCATCGGCCGCCTCGGAGACCAGGCGCCCCGGCCGCGCGCCGGGCAGGAGACGACGGCCGGCGGCACCATCTACGTGCGCTGCCCCTACCTGCTGACCGACTACTTCGGGCTCATCGTCTCCTCGGTCGGCGAGACCATCGAGCTGCACGGCGGCCAGATGATCCTGAGCACCGGGGAGTCCGCCCAGCACACCTCGGCGATCGCCGGCCTGCCCGACCGCCCCGACATCGCGGGGGCGATCCTGATCCTGCCCCCGGAGCCCGGTGAGGATCTCGTACGGCTTCGCGACCGGCGGTTCCCCTTCGTGGTGATCGACCCCAGGACGCCGCCTCCCAAGGACATCGTGGCGGTGTCGGCCGCGCACTTCGCGGGCGCGCGCAAGCTGATGGCGCACGTGGTCGGGCTCGGCCACCGCCGGGTCGGCATCGTCGGCGGCCCGGTGAAGTGGCTGCCCAGCGAGGCCAGGCTGGCGGGATACACCGCGTCGCTGGCCGACGTCGGCGTCCTGCCGTCGGCCGAGCTGCTGCGCAGCGTGCGTGAGCCCAACTCGGAGAACGGCTACCGCGCGGCTCGCGAGCTGCTGGACCTGCCCGAGCGGCCGACGGCGCTGGTCGCGTTCAACGACAAGATGGCGGTCGGCGCGCTGTGGGCGGCGGCCGAGCGCGGCCTGAACGTTCCCGGCGACCTGTCGGTCGCGGGTTTCGACGACCTCGACCTCGGCCGGGCGACCCTGCCGACGCTGACCACGGTGCGCCAGCCCCTGCAGGAGATGGGCCGGATGGCGGTCACGCTGCTGATGCGGCTGCTCAGCCGGCACACGCTGGAGGCCCTGCACGTCTCCCTGGGAACCGATGTGATCGTCCGCGGCTCCACCGGCCCCGTTCCCCGCTGAGGGTATTTGTTTCATTTGTTTCATCGACAGCGCCTGCCTCGGGTGTCGTGAGGCAGGCGCGGATCCTGGCTTTTTCGGGCCTTGACAACCGTTTTCCACCTGTGTTGTCCTGTCCTGCAACAGAAAAGTTTCTTATCTGTTACATCGGTTACAGCGACGGTCCCCGGGATGACGCGCGTGTCCTGAGGTGAACGGCCCGGGACGTCGCGGGCCCAATCGCACCCCCCGAAAGGACCCCCTGCCGTGTTCCGACCACCTCGCCGGGCCCTCACCCTCGCCCTGGCCTGCGCCGCCGCCCTGTGGGCGACGGGACCCGTCGCCGCCGCTCCCGCCCTGGCCGCCAACGAGCCCGTGAACATCTGGCTCACCACCACGTCCGACGCGGGCGGCCGTACCGTCACGCGGGGTCTCCAGCAGCAGTCCCCCATCGCCTTCGGCCCCGCCGGAGGCAGTGCCAACCACACCATCACCGTCAACGAGGGCACCACCTACCAGCAGTTCGAGGGCGGCGGTGCCTCGATCACCGACACCACCGCCTACCTGCTGCGCGGCGGCCCGATCAGCGCGGCCACCCGCGACGCCGTGATGCGCAGGCTCTTCCACCCCACCGACGGCATCGGCCTGTCGTTCGTGCGCAACCCGATCGGCGCCTCCGACCTCTCGCGCCCCGGCAACGTCTCGCTCGACGACACCTGCTGCGACCTCAACGACTTCGGCGCCAACGGGTACGACACCAACGTGCGCCTGCTCACCCAGCAGGCCAAGTCGCTCAACCCGGCCCTGCGCGTCAAGGGCGTGCCGTGGAGCGCCCCGGGCTGGATGAAGGACAACGGCCGGATGGACCAGATGGGCTGGCTCAAGTGGGAACACTACCCCACGTACGCCCAGTACCTGGTGAAGTACGTCCAGAGCTACCAGAACGCCGGCGTCCCGGTCGACTACATCTCCGTGCAGAACGAGCCCAACTGCTGCCAGGCGGGCAACCCGACCGCGATGAACTATCCCGGGATGAGCTGGAACTCCTCCGGACTGGCCGAGTTCACCAAGAACCACGTCTACCCGGCCTTCCGCGCCGCGGGTATCACGACCAAGGTCCTCGTCCACGACTGGAACTACGGCGACTATGCGGGCATGGGCGCCGGCGTGCTGAACGACGCGGGCGTGCGCAACGACCCCCTGTTCGGCGGCATCGCCTGGCACGGCTACGGCGGCGACCCGGCGATCGGCACCCAGGTGCACAACCAGTATCCGGCCGTACGCCAGTTCAGCACCGAGCACTCGGGCGGCACCTGGATCGGCAACCAGCACAACGAGGACCTCGCCGACATCGTCAACTACGCCCGCAACTGGAGCGGCAGCCTCGTCAAGTGGAGCCTCGCGCTCAACCAGAACATGGGCCCGCACAACGGCGGCTGTGACGTCTGCACCGGCCTGGTCACCGTCCAGGAGGGCGGCTCCCGCGCGGGCCAGGTCGACAACACCATCGAGTACTACACGACCGGCCACCTCACGAAGTTCGTCAGGCCCGGGGCCTTCCGGATCGACTCCACCGCCAACGCCACGATCCAGAACGTCGCCTGGCGCAACTCCGACGGCTCCAAGGCCCTGATCGCGCACAACCGCGGCACCTCGGCCCAGTCCGTCCGGGTCAACTGGGGCGGCCAGTCGTTCACGTACTCCCTGCCGGCCCGCACCACCGCCACCTTCACCTGGTCCGGCACGCCGAGCGGCAACCCCGGCACCCCCGGTGGCGGCGCCATCACCGGCCTGGCCGGCAAGTGCATGGACGTCGCGGGCGCGAGCAGCGCCGACGGCACCGCCGTGCAGCTCTACTCCTGCAACGGCACCACCGCCCAGCAGTGGACCCGTCCCGGCGACGGCACGCTCCGCGTGCTCGGCAAGTGCCTGGACGTCGTCGGCAACGGCACGGCCAACGGCAGCCAGCTCCAGCTGTGGACGTGCTTCGGCGGCCCCAACCAGCAGTGGACCTACAATCCCGCCACCAGGGACCTGGTGAACCCCGCCGCGAACAAGTGCGTGGACGTCACGGGCAACACCAGCGCCGACGGCGCCCGCCTCCAGCTGTGGACGTGCACCGGCGCCGCGAACCAGAAGTGGACGGTGTCCTGACCTGAGCGGACCGCGGGCGCGAACCTCCGGACGGGGTTCGCGCCCGTGCCCTTTCCGGACTCCCCGGACTCTTCCGACCTACGGGTGGCGTTCTCGCCGTGGTCCGCCGACGCCTCCCCCCTGCCACGGCCGGTGGTCCGCGACCCTTGACGCCGACTTTAAGCATCGGGGTGATTACCCACAGTGATTACGGTGCATGAGGTCCCATGCAAATCAACCCTCAGTACCCACGGGAGCACCCCATGCACACCCGCACCACCGCGACGGCGCTTGCCGCCCTCGGCCTTCTCACCGCACTGACCACCGTCGGCGCGAGCACCGCCAGCGCCGCCGCGACCGCCCCGGCCCCCTGCGCGCAGGAGCAGCTCGCGCTGATGAACGCCGAGGACGCCCTCCTCAACGTCGACTCCCTGCCGGAGGTCAAGGCCGCCCACAACGCCCTGCTGAAGGCCGGCACCACCGGGAACGTCGACCAGCTCTCCCAGAAGGCGGCTCTGCAGCAGCTCGGTGTCAAGGCACCGGCGCTGGACCCCGCCGCGAAGAGGATAGTGGACGCCTACAACGCCGCCGGAGCCAAGTACGTGCAGGTGCGCGACGCGGCTCTGCAGAAGATGGCACCGCGGCGGCAGAACTCCAGGGAGACGCTCAAGAAGTGCCTCATCTCCCACTCCTCGTGACCCCGAACGGGTGACAGGAGCCGGAGTCCCCGGGACCACGACCAGGCGGCACGCCTCCTGGTGCCCGGGGACTCCGGCAGGGCCCGGAACCTCCCCTCCCGGCACGTCCACCCCCCGCGACCTCCGCACCCGGAACCTCCGCTCGCGGCACGGGAACCCCCTGCCGCCGATCCCCGCGCACGGCCCGCCGGTCCCATCCGAGGCCGGCCGGACCGGGGAGCACGACGCCGGCGATCCCGGCGGGCGTGCCCGGGCCGTCCGCGCTTTTCAAAGACGCCGGTCAAAGACGCAGGCCAAAGACGCAGGTCAGGTGCGGTGAAGGTCAGGTGGGCGGGGTCGAGCGCCCGCAGGAAGTCCGCGACGTCGAAGAGCTCTCCGGCGGCGGCCACCCCGGTCCCGCGGACCCGGCCGTCGAGGATCCGTACGAGCGCCTCCACGACGATGGGCGCGGTGACCGCGTAGATGTCGCGGCCGGACGCCGTCGCGCGGCGCCGCGTGCCGGACCGGCGCGCGACCACGTCGACGAGGAAGGTCTGCGCCGAGCGCCCGCCGGCGTCCACCGGCGTGGGCGGGGGCGTGGCGGGGTCGCCCAGGTCGCGCAGGGGCGCCCGGTTGGTGTGGACGCGGATCTCCGGCACCCGCAGGTGGCGGGAGATGGTCACCTGGTCGGCCGTGGAGAGCTCGACGACCTCCTGGACGCCCAGCGGGGGCGGGAACCGCCAGGTGTCCGCCCGCGACGGGCCCACGGGCGGGACGAGCCTGTTCCCGGTGAAGACCAGGTGCCGGCCGGCGTTGCGCCGCACGGTCTCCCGGGTCCCGTACGTCGGCCGCCAGCTGTCGAGCGCGATCGCGATCGTGATGTCGTCCGCGTCCGGCCAGTCGCCCATCGCCGCGCCGGCGGCCAGGCCCAGTTCGTCGCCCTCCCGGCGTCCGCCGACACCGGCCACGCGCTCGCCGCCCTGCTGCACTGGGCGGGCGGGCGGCTGCACCAGCCGCTGACCGTGTCCGACCTGGCCCGCCAGGTGAACATGGGCACCCGCAACCTGACCCGGCGCTTCACCGCCACCACCGGCCTCACCCCGCTGCGCTGGCTGCACACCCAACGCGTCCACCGCGCCCAGGAACTCCTGGAGACCACCGACGACAGCGTCGAGCACATCGCCGCCCGCACCGGCATGGGCACCGCGGCCACCTTGCGCCGGCACTTCCACCGCGCCCTCGGCGTGCCCCCCGACACCTACCGGAACACCTTCCGCGACCACCACGCCCCGGAGCCCGGCACCGCGACCTGACGGGGTGGCCCGTGCGTCCCGGGTTCGGCCGGTCCCCGCGACTCGCGCCGGCCGCTCGCAGGTCCGGCCTGTGAGGAACGACGCCGGTCCGGCGGGGGCGGTCGCCTCCGCCGGACCGGCGTCGAGTGTGGTGCGGTTCATGACCTCACGGGAAGATCAGAAGGAGTCGCGGTGGTAGTTGCCCCAGTCGAAGTGTCCGGAGCGGCCTTCGCCGACACGGACGCGGAAGCCGTCGAAGCCGCCCTTGGCGCTGTAGCTGAACTTCCACTCGTGGTGGCCGCCGGTGTTGAAGCGGCGGTTGTGCCAGCCGCGGTCGTCGTGGTAGTAGAAGTCGATGAAGGTCTTCTCCCGGTCGCGGTCACGGTCCCAGGTGTTGATGTCGAAGTAGTAGCGGCCGTTGGAGTAGTACCAGTAGCCCTTGTAGTAGGAGCGCTCGCCGCGCGACTCGCCGCGGCCGAAGCTGGAGTAGCCGGAGAACCAGTGCTTCTCGTACTGCGCCTGGGCGACCGAGGCCGTGCCCGCGGTGGCCGTGGTGGTCGCGGTGGCCGCCTGGGCGGGGGCGGCGACGACACCGGCCGCCAGAGCGCCGGCCAGAGCCGCACCGGCAAGGACGCTGCGAAGCTTACGCATGGGATTCTTCCTTTGAGCGAGGGTGTTCGGGAACAACCTGTGTGACCTGCGTCCGGTGCGCCTTTCTGGTGCTGCGCGCTCCGGACAGCACTGACATTAGGCAGAAGAGAAGTCCCGTTCTGCGTACAAACGCACACATAAGCCCGAACGTGCATTACGGCACACAAAGCCCTCTGACCTGGCATCTCGACGAGACCGGGGCGGCCCGCGCGACCGTCGACCGTGGAGGGGCACGCCCATCCCGGGGACCGGGGACCGGGGACCAGGGCCGGGCGAGCCGGACCCCGCGGACCCTCACCCCGGCGGGGTGAGGCACGGATCATCCGCGCCGCGCATACTCGACTCATGAACAAGCAAGGGCGCCTCGCCGACTTCCTGCGGACCCGCCGGGGCCGGCTCCAGCCCGAGGACGTCGGGCTGCGGACCTACGGCGAGCGACGCCGGGTGCCCGGACTGCGGCGGGAGGAGCTCGCGATGCTCGCGGGCATCAGCGCGCCCTACTATTCCCGCCTGGAGCAGGGCCAGTCGCACAACGCCTCGCGTGAGGTGCTCGACGCCATAGCGAACGCCCTGCGGCTGGACGAGTCCGAGCGTGCCCATCTGCACGCCCTGGCCCGCGCACCGAGACGGGACAGACCTGCGGGCCCGTCACGTACCGAACGCGTCACCCCGGCGACCGGCGCTCTCCTCGCGGCCCTGGGAAGCACACCCGCCATCGTGATCGGCCGTGGCAGCGACGTCCTGGCCTGGAACCGCCAGGGTCACGGGCTGTTCGCCGGCCATCTCGACCCGGACGGCCCGAACCTCCCGGGCCGGCGGCCGAACATGGCCAGGCTGGTGTTCCTCGACGCGCACACCCGCGACCTGTACGCCGACTGGCCCGCCAAGGCCAGGGCCGTGGTGGGCAACCTGCGTCTGGCGGCCGGGCGGCACCCGGACGACCCGCTGCTGGCCGGGCTGATCGGTGAGCTGACCATGCGCAGTCCGGAGTTCGCCTCGATGTGGGCCGACCACCGGGTCGTGGCCTGCGACGTCGCCGACTACGAGATGCGCCACCCCCTGGTCGGGGCGCTGACGGTCACCCAGCAGACACTGCAGAGCCCGCAGGGGAACGGTCCGTCCCTGGTGGTGGCCACGGCCGAGCCCGGCTCCCCCTCCGCGACGGCCCTGACCCTGCTCTCCCACGTCACCGCGCAGTGGGAGGCGGCCCGGCCGGACCACGACGCCGAGCCCCGGACCACCCGCCCCCGGTCCCGAACCACCTGACCCGCGGCCCGAACCCCGCACCCCGCACCCCGCGGCGAATCCCTCGTACCACCTGACCCGAAACCCTCCGCCGGCCGAAGACACCGGGCGCGTACGCATCCGCCATGGTCCCCGCCGCCGGGTCACCCCTGCCGAAAACCGCTCCCATGCCCGCCCCGCCGGTCGGACGCTCCCTTGACCACGGCGCCGCGCCGCGGCTGCCGCATGCCGGAAAACAGTGAAGGAATCATGTCCGCACGAATCATCAAGACCACCGTGTCGGCCGTTCTGGTGGCCGCGGCCGCCCTGACGACCGCCACACCGACCAACGCGATGTCCGCGGGAGGACCACTGACGATGACGACCACGCCGGTCGACGCGACCTCCGCCGAAAGACCATCGGCGAGGACCGACGCGGGCTCCACCGGGAGCCCGCTGGCGGACGTGCGGATCGCCACCCACTTCGACCTGTCAGCGGGCCAGATGCCGGAGAACATCGCCCTGCTGCCCGACGGCACGGCGAACGTCACCTTCGCCGCCGGCCGCCAGGTTGCCCAGGTCACCCCCCTGGGCAGGACGCGCGTCCTGGCGACGCTGCCCGCACCCGCCGACGGCGGGGTCAACACGCCCGTCCTCGGCTTCCCCCTGGCCACCGGCATCGTCAACGCCCCGGACGGCACCGTGTACGTGCTGTACGCGACCGGCACGGCCGACCTGACGGGGTTGTGGCGGCTGCGTCCCGGGAAGGCCCCGCGGCGCGTCGCCGCGCTGCCCG
This sequence comes from Streptosporangium nanhuense, assembly GCF_059358815.1. Taxonomy (NCBI): domain Bacteria; kingdom Bacillati; phylum Actinomycetota; class Actinomycetes; order Streptosporangiales; family Streptosporangiaceae; genus Streptosporangium; species Streptosporangium nanhuense. Next base: position 331,970 of record NZ_JCADBG010000007.1, on the reverse strand, counting down.
CGGACGGCCTGCCCAACGGCCTGGCGCTGGACGGGAAGAGCGAGCGGCTCTACGTCACCGACTCGGTGCTCGGCACCGTGTGGACCGTACCCCTCACCGGCGGCAAGCCCACCGCGTGGTCCACGGCTCCCGAACTCGCCTCGACCGGCTTCCTCGGAGCCAACGGCGCGAAGGTACGCGGTGGCGCGCTGTGGGTGACCAACCTCGACCGGGGCACCCTCCTGCGCATCCCGATCCGTCCCGGAAACCGCGCGGGAACGCCGCGGGTCAAGGCCTCAGGCATGGTCGGCATCGACGACTTCGCCTTCACCGGCCGCGGCGACGAGGTCCTCGCCGCCCTCAACGGTCCCAACACGGTGGTACGTGTCCGGCCCGACGGCACCGGCGCCACCGTTCTGGACGCCGCTGACGGACTCCAGAACCCCACCTCCGTCGCGGTGCGCGGCGATGACGTGTACGTGCTCAGCGCCGCCTACACCACGGCCACCGACCCCAACCTGCTGCGCGCACGCCTGCGCGGCCACTCGTAAGCGCCGGCACGGCCCGGCGGACGGTCTTCAGGCCTCCTCGGGATCGCGCGCGAGCACCGACCGTCCGCCGTCGACGGGCATGACCACCCCGTTGACGAAGCTCGCCTCGTCCGACAGCAGGTACGCGACGGCGGCCGCCACCTCCTCCGGGCGTCCCACCCTGCCCAGCGGATGGAGCAGGCGCATCTCGTCCTGGACGCGCGCGGCCGCCGCGGGTTCCTGCCGGTCGAGGAAGGCCTCGTAGCGTTCCGTGGCGATCGAACCCAGCGCGACGGTGTTGACGCGAATGCCCTGCGGCCCGTAGTCGACGGCCAGCGCCCGGGTCAGCCCCTCGGTGGCGGCCTTGGCCGTCACGTACGGCAGGGATCCGCGAACGGCCCGCTGGGCCTGGTGCGAGGAGACGTTGACGATCGCACCGCCCCGGCCCGCCGCCAGGAAGCGGCGGATCGCCGTGGCACACCCGACGACGGCGGGGTCGAGGTTCAGCGCGATGAGGTCCAGGATCTCGCGCGCGGTCACCTCGTGCACCGAGGCGTCGCGGAACACCGCGGCGTTGTTCACCCAGCCGGTGAGCACGCCCGTGGCCTGCGCCAGATCGGCGGCCTGTTCCGTGACGGCCTCGTCGGCGGCGTCGCCGACCAGGGCGACCACCCGGGAACCGGCCGGGTGGTCGCGGGTCCACGCGAGCGCCGCGGGGTCGAGTTCGATGACGACGACGATGTCCGCGTCTCCGAGAAGCCGCTCGACGATCGCGCGGCCGATGCCCTGGCCGCCTCCCGTCACGACGTAGGAACGACCCACATCCACCCCCTGGCAAGATCGAGAATCACCACCGTCACGGTCGACTACCCACACCGTTCACGTTCTGACCCGGTTTTTCGAACGGTTCCCGCACCGGGACGGCGTCCTCCGCGCGTGCGCCCGCCTTCCGGGTGGCGGCCACGCGCCACCCCGGACGCCGGTGACGACTCCCGGCAGGCATGCCACCGTGGATCCCATGACGCCGGCCCAGCAGCCCCTCACCTACCACGCGTTCGTCGAACTCGCCGCCGCCGACCCCGCCGTCGTCGGTCTCGTCCTCAAGGGCTCCCACGCCCACGACGGCATGCCCACCGAGCACTCCGACCACGACCTGTACGTGGTCCTGGCCGACGACGCGACAACGGACCTCACCCGGTTCGGCGGCCACCGCACCCCTGAGCTCGATCTCGTGGTCGTCTCCCTCGCCGGGTTCCGCGCGGCCGGAATGCCCGGCTTCGAGCGCTACGCCCTCGCGCGCGCCGACGTCGTGCTCGACAGGCTCGACGGGGGCATCTCCCGGATCCTGGCGGCCAAGGCGCGCCTCGACGCCGATGAGGCGTTCCGGGACTCCGCCGAATGGCTCGACGCCTACGCCAACTCCCTCTACCGCTCCGTCAAGAACGACCGTGACGGGCATTCGCTCGCCGCCCCCCTCGACGCCGCCGACAGCGTCCGGTTCCTCCTTGAGTTGCTCTTCGCCCTCGACCGTCGTCCCCGCCCCTACAACAAGTATCTGGAATGGGAACTCGCCCGGCACCCGCTGCCCGGCTGGGACACCGGCATGCTGCTGGACACCGTGGGACGCATCTCGGGAACGGGCGACGTGCCCCTGCAACGGCGCCTTTTCGCCCACGTCGAGACGGCGGCCCGCCGCGCCGGGCACGACGCGGTGCTGGACGCGTGGGGCGAGGATCTCGACCTGATGCGACCGCGATAGGAGAAATCGCGAAAGGCCCTCGCGCCGACCGAGGCCGGTCGGAAGCGGATTGGCGTCCTGGCGTGAGGACCGCGTCAGCGGCACCCGGCCGCCGGTCGTGCGGCAACGCGGCGAACCGGTTCTGGACGGACATCGGCCGTGACACGATAAGTGGCCGACATGGATTTCCGGAAGCGGTGGAGATCTCCTGAAGAATTCTCATCTGCCGGAGCTCCATAGCTGTTCACGGAAACTATGCTCGTTCCAGTCTTTTATTAGCCAGACCCTCTAAAGGTTATAAATTCCGATTGTCCGGATCAATCTTGCGGAGAACACCGCACCATTGCCGGTTCGTCCACGCTGCCACGAACCCGCTCAGCAGTGGCGGCCCCAGCCCCTCCCAGCCACGGCCGGCAAGTGAAGATCAAGGAGCCCCCGTGTCCTTCGCCGAGCACATCGCACCGATTCTTCGTACGACCCTGGAGATCCTCCAGGAGGCCGGCCGCCCGCTACAGCCCGACGAGGTACGGAAGGCGGTGGCCGAACGGGTCTCCATCGCCCCGGAGCACCAGGATCTCAACGCGCACGGTCAGACACGCTGGTGGGCGCAGCTGGGATTTCGAACGGGGGAGGCCGCGTCGCTCGGCTGGATGAGCAAAAGGAACGGATGGGCGATCACACCCGCCGGGATCCAGGCGCTGGAGAGCTTTCCGGGCGTCGAGCTCTATCGGGAGCTGGGGCGTCAGTACCGGGCCCGGCGAGTGCCCGCACAGGGGCGCAAGTATGCCGACCCGCGTTGGAACCTGGTCCTGAAGGCCTTGGAGCACCTGAAGCCCGGGCACTGGACGACCTACGGTGAGCTGGCCGATCTGGTCGGCATGTCGGCACAGTCGGTCGGCGGGTTCATGGCCGAGGCTCCCGAGGGGTACAACGCCCATCGAGTCCTCCAGGCCGGGGGCCGGGTCTCGCCGCAGTTTCGCTGGCTCGACCCCATGCGCACCGACGAGCCGCGCGCCGTCCTGGAGCAGGAGGGACTCACCTTCGACCAGGCAGGACGGGCGAACCCGGCGCGTCGCGTCACGGCGGACGACTTCCGCAAGGTGCTCACCGAGGCGGGACTCGCACCGGGTGTGACCGGTGACGTGGCGCCCGCCCCCGAACCCGATGACGTTCCGCCGGCGTTCGAGCAGTTTCAGCAGAACCTCGGATATGCCCGGCAACTCGTGCACGGGGGCCGAAACCTGGAACGGCTCAGAGTGGGTGCCTTCGACGTCAGCGATCTCTACCGAGCCGCCTGGACCCAGTCCGTGGCGGCATTGGACCACTGGGTCACGCGGGAGATCGTCGACCGGGCGGTCGCTCTCGCGTTGCAGCCGCGGGTGGCTCGTCCTCCCAGGTTCAGCAAGCTCTCCATCCCCGTCGAGTTGTTCGAGAGGGTTCACCATCACGACGAGCCCCTGGGCGAGGCCTTTCGCGCCCACCTGGAGCAGGCATTCGCGTACATGACCTTCCAGAACCCGGACAAGATCAAGGAGGGGTTCAGCCATGTCAGTACGGTCAACCTGTGGGTGAAGGTGGCGGAGATCCTCACCAGTCAGGACTCGGTGGCGCCGATCACCTCCGACGGCGTGCGGAGCAAGCTGCGTGAGATCGCCTGGCGCCGGAACAACATCGCGCACACGGCCGATCACGACCCGGACCGGCCCGGACAGAAGGTGGCCATCAGCGCGAGCGAGGCGGAGGAGACCATCTCCTGGCTTGAGTCGATCGCGATCGCCATCCATCTGGCCCTCGGCGACCCGCTTCCGGCCGCGGACTACGACGCCGCGCCGATCGACGCGGGCACCCTCGGCGCCGTCCCTCCGATGAACAACGAGCATCGGGCAGCGCTGTCACGTGGCCAGAGCAAGTGGGACGAGGGCAGCCTTCTCCACGCACTTGAGCAGTACTGCCCCGAAGACGTGGCCGGCACCCTGCTGGCGGTCTACCGGCACGCGGAACGCCATCCGTTGTTCCGCGGATACTACTTCGGCGAGGCCGAGTATCCCTCGGTCACGGCGTGGTTCAGTCTCGGCACCGACGAGGCGGCGGTCTGGAGCATTTACACAGGGGTGAGCAAGTCGGTTCTTTCGGTCAACTTCGAATGGATGCACAACCGCGGGGCTTCCCGGGAACGACTGGCACGACTCGCCAATGCCCTGAGCACCCTTCAGGGATGGGCGCGGATCCCCGAACAGCTCCTCACCGCGAACTATGCGAGGCGCCCATCTCTCACCCCGGCCGCGCTCGCGCAACCTGGCACCTCAGAGGTCGTGACCGTCGCGCTCGATGATCTCCTGGCGGTGAAGTCGCGCGTCGTCCGGATACTCCCTCCCCAACCTCCCGCGTGGTACAAGAATCCGAGGAGTACGGGTGCCCGGGGCGGTTGCAGCCAGCACGGAACTCCCCCGTGTCACGCCGACATCGTCGCAAGCGTCGTTCTCGCCAACGCCGGAGGCGACAACATCCAGTGGGCGGTCTGCGAGCGCGGGCTCCAGGCGCTCAAGTCCGGCTCCTTTTGAACCGCTCCTGGGTTGCCGGAAGCCTTGATGTCTTTCGGCGCGGTTCGCCGCGTACGGAGACGCCGCGGTCAGGGGCGCCGTCACCTCGGCGAGGATCACCCGTGCGGGGGCTGGCGACGGAGGGTCTCGGCACCGATCGCCCGGGCCGCGGCCGGCGAGTGGCGAGGCGAGCGGTCGTCACGGCACGGGCCCGCGTCTGTCGCGTGCGGCCTCAGGTGGATCGGGGAAGCCCTATCAGGACGGTTCCCGCGCTTCGGGGGTGAGCAGCCGCCGGTTGAACGCCTCGGCGACGGCGGCGGCGCGGTCTCCCACGCCGAGCTTGGCGTAGATGTTCAGGAGGTGGCTCTTGACCGTGGCCTCGGTGATGAACAGCCGGGCCGCCGTCTCGCGGTTGGTGTTCCCGGCCGCCACGAGCGCGAGGACCTCCAGTTCCCGCTGGCTGAGCAGTTGCGGGGCGGGTGTCCTGACCCGGTTCATCAGCCTTGCCGCCACCGACGGTGACAGGACGCTCTCGCCCCTGGCGGCGGCCCGCGCGCCTCGCAGCAGGTCCTCCCGGGGCGAGTCCTTGAGCAGGTAGCCGGTCGCGCCCGCCTCGATCGCCGGCAGCACGTGGGCGTCGTTGTCGTAGGTGGTCAGGACCAGCACGCGCGCGGTGACACCGAGCCTGGCCAGCTCGGTGATCGCGGTCAGCCCGTCCATGACCGGCATGCGCAGGTCCATCAGGATCACATCGGGCTTGAGCTCCCTGGCGAGCCGCACGGCCGCGGCGCCGTCCGGGGCCTCGCCCAGCACCTCGAATCCGGGCGCGGAGGCGAACATGCTGCTCAGCCCGTCCCTGACGATGGGGTGGTCGTCCGCGATCAGCAGCCGGATCGGGGACTCGGCCGTGCGGTCGGTCATGTGTGGCTCCCGGCCGGCGGGGTGGGGACGCAGGCCGAGACCCCGGTGCCGGCTCCGGGCTCGGACTCGATCCGCAGGCTTCCGGACAGCGCCTCGACGCGCTGTCGCATGATGGTCAGGCCGAACCCGCCGTCGCGGGACTCCGGTCGCGGCGCGCCGTTTCCGGCCGTGCCGGCTTCGAGATCCACGGGGTCGAAGCCCCGGCCGTCGTCACGCACGTCCAGCGCCACCTCGTTCTCCAGATAGGACAGCGTCACCCCGACCCTGGTCGCGCCCGCGTGCTTGGCCACGTTGGCGAGCGCCTCCTGTGCCGTGCGCAGCAGCGCGAACTCGGTCTCCGGCGCCATCTGCCGTACCGTACCGGTCGTCGTGACCTGGACGGCGAGCCCGTGCAGCGTCGACCAGCGGTTGACGACGTCGGCGAGCGCGTCGCTCAGGCGCGCGGTCTCCAGCGGCTCGGGCCGGAGCGCGTCGACCGAGCGCCGGGCCTCCGCCAGGCTCTCCCTCGCCAGCGTCTTCACCGCTTCGAAGGGGCGCTGCCACCGCGCCGGGACCTCGTGCATCTGCTCGGCGGCCTGGAGCTGCGTGATGATCCCGGTGAGCCCCTGCGCCAGGGTGTCGTGGATCTCGCGAGCCATCCGCCGGCGCTCGTCGAGGACCCCCGCCTCCCTGGCCTGGACGAGCAGCTGGGCGTGCAGGCCGGCGTTCTCTGCGAGTGTCGCCTCCAGCAACCTGTTCGTCCGGCTCAGCTCTTCGAGGGTCCGCTCGCGCCGTTCCTCCTCCTTCTCGGCGAACCGCAGGACCCAGGCGCAGCCGCACATCATCGCGACGTTGAAGGCGACGATGGTCACGTACAGCATCAGGCCGAGCGCGTCGGTCTTGGGGACGTCGGACGCCTGCGCCGTACCGGCCAGGACCGCCGCGGCGGTTATGCCCAGCAGCCGCCACGGCCAGCGCAGGACCGTGAAGGAGTAGATGTAGGCGGCGGGGGTGAAGAGCCCGAAAGCGGGGTGACGGGCCACCAGGACCGCGGTGATCACGAGCAGCCCCGCGACGAACACGCCCATGATCCGTGGCCGGTCCCACCAGCCGGGACGCAGGGTGAACATGCCGAGCATCCACGCGGCCGCCAGCCCGCACAGGCCGAGGTCGACGAGCAGGGAACCGCCCGCCCAGTCCTCCGCGACCACCAGGATCGCGACGAGGAGCACCAGCAGGGCGTACGGCACCACGTTGACCAGAAGGAACGGCGGCTGTCTCGAAGTCTTCCTGCTCAAGATTCCCTCTCCTCGCGAGATTCTATTCCCGGCGTCCATTTCCGGCGTTCGTCCCCGGTCTCCGTTCCCGGCGTCTACTCCCAGCGGAACCAGCGGACCGCGACGAACGCGCACACCGCCGCGTAGGCCGCCAGGGTCAGCAGCGGCGCGGCGGACGGGAAGTGACCCAGGTACGCGTCCTGGAACGCCCCCATGCCCGCGCCGAGCGGGGTGTAGGGGGCGATGTCCCGCAGCAGCGGCGGCATCTGCGAGATCGGCACCCAGAGCCCGGCGAAGAACATCATCGGGAAGAACATCACCGTGCCGATCGCCGTGGCCGGGCCACGGCCGGGCGCGAGCGCGGTGATCAGCAGGCCGATCGCGAGCAGCGCGGCCGCCGCGAGCAGCCAGGCGAGGGCGAAACCGGGAAGGTGCCGCGGCAGGTCGACGCCGAAGCCGAACCCGGCCACCGCGAGGAACAGGACCATCGCGACGACCGCGATGGCGAAGTTGGCCACGAGCTGGGCGGCGAGCACGCGGGCCGGGCCGACCGGCGTGGTCCGCATGCGCCGCAGCACGCCGTTCTCCCGGTATCCCGCGAGCGTGGTCGGAAGGGAGGCCGTGGCCAGGATGGCCAAATTGAACAGGATCAGAACAGGGACGTAGAGGTCGAAGTACGTCAGGCCGCCGCTGCCCTCCACGGGCTCCCGCAGGTCGGAGACGCTGCCGAGGATGATCAACAGGACCAGCGGGAAGCCGATGCCCCACAGGGGGGCGACCTTGTCCCGGACGCACAACGTGCTCTCGGCCTTGACGAGCCGCCACGTCGCGGAACCTCGCTCGGCGGTGACGGGGGGTGCGGTGGCACGCAGGGATGACATGGGTATGAGGTCCTCTCGCTGTGATGTGTTGCCGGGGGCCGGGGATTCGTTGCCGGGGGCCGGGGATTCGTTACCGGGAGCCGGGTTCGAGGCGCTTGCCGGTCAGCTGGACGAACGCGTCCTCCAGGCTCGCCTGCTCGACGCGCAGCTGTTCGGCCACGATCTGGCCGCGGGCCAGGACGGTGGTGACGGCGTTGAGCGCGTTCCCGTTGCCGGTGACGACGACCAGCTCACCCCGCCGGGTGACGCCGGAGACGTCGGGCAGGCTCGTCAGCAGCTCGTCGTCCATCGGCCTGGACGGGCGGAACTGGATCCGCTGCTCGATGCGCGCCCGCTCGGTCAGACCGGCCGGGGTGTCCACCATGACGACGCGGCCGGCGTCGATCAGCGCGAGCCGGTCGCACAGCCGCTCGGCCTCCTCCATGAAGTGGGTGACCAGCACGATCGTCACCCCGCGGGCGCGTACGCCCTCGATCAGGTCCCAGGTGTCGCGCCGGGCCTGCGGGTCGAGACCGGTGGTGAGCTCGTCGAGGATCGCCACCCGGGGGCTGCCGACGAGTGCCAGCGCGATGGAGAGCCGTTGTTTCTGGCCGCCGGACAGCTTGCCGTACCTGGTCTTCGCCTTGTCCGCCAGGCCGAGGCCGTCCAGCAGCGCGCGCCAGTCGGCGGGCCGGGGGTAGAAGGAGCTGTAGAGCTCCAGGGCCTCGGCGACCTGCAGCCGCTCGGGGAGGTGGCCGGCCTGCAGCTGGACGCCGAGCCGCCGGGTCAGCTCGGCGTGGTCCCTGCGGGGATCGAGCCCGAGCACCTTGATCTCGCCCCGGTCCGGCACGCGGAGGCCCTCGACGCACTCCACGGTCGTCGTCTTGCCCGCGCCGTTCGGGCCGAGGATGCCGAAGATCTCACCCTCCTGGACGGTGAGCGAGACGTCGTCGACGGCGACCTTGTCCTCGTATCGCTTGTGGAGGTTGCGTACCTCGATCACTGCTGGCATGAGCGTTTCCTCTCGGGCTTGGACCTCGGCGACCTGCTGTGTCCAGCCTTCTACGGCGGCGCTCGTTCCGACATTGACCGGTGGACGGGACCTGGCCGCCGGTCGGCGGGGAGATCGGCCCCACCGGGTGGTGGCCGCGATCAACCGATCGGCTGATCGCGGCCACCACCATGACCCCGCGGGATCCGCGGGCCGGATGGGTCAGCCGGCCAGGGCGGGGGCGTGGAGGAGGCCGTAACAGGCGGCCGGAGCACCGGTGGCGTGGGCCCGGTAACGATCCCCCGTACGACCAGTGCCACCATTCGGTGGGGTGGTTGACCAGGCCCACCGCGGTGAGGACCGAACCCAGCCGGTCCTCCCCGTGCCGGGGGCCGGGGGGCGGTTCCGGCTGACCCACCTGGCCGCGGCCGCGCTCGCGCACGAGGGTGACTCGGCGGTGTCCGTCGGGGACATCGCGCTCCCCGACCGCACGCGCGTCGGTCCCGGCGAGACCACGACCAGGGTGTGGCGGCTCAAGAACGCCGGGACCGTGCCGTGGAAGGGATACTCGTCGCCCCGCCTCGACCCCCACGAACCCGGGCAGTGCCAGCACGCCGTCCACAACAAGATCGTGTTGTCAGCCTGTCCGAAGGGCTCCCCGTACAGGCGTACGCGCCGCCTGACAGGTGGTTCGAGGCGAGCGGGACACGGGGCCCGCGACCGCGTAAGGCGGTGTCAGGGCAGGTCGACGTGGCGACCGTTCGGCCGGATCCCGTTTCGGCTCAGCCGGAGATTCCGGCGGAGGGGCCGGGGCCGGCGGCGTGTGATCACACAGGGCGGTGTCGTCGTACGCGACCTCTGTGCGCCACCGCACCGGACGTGACTCCGGAGCCGGAGCCAGGCACTCACACCACTCGTCCAGCCCTTGGTGCCGACGCCGGTTCCTCCTCTTCGGCAGGTCCGGGCCAAGTCTCATCGGAGCTGCCAGAGTCCTTCGTCCACGCGGACCTCGGGCAGCCACGGCACCGGTGCCGTGGCCGCGTGGAGCGTGAACAGGTCGTCTTCCTCTTCCATCGCGGCGCGGAGACGGCCACCGTCCGCCAGGATCACCGTCCACAGTCCCGGCGGTTCGGTGTCGCCGTACAACACGTGCACACCGAAGTTCGCGGCGAACCTTTCGGCGAACTCCCGGCGGCCCACCCGCTCGACGAGACGTCCCTCGACGCCGACGCAGAAACTCATCGCGAAGTGGCCGCGAACCTGCCGGTAGGTGCAGAACGCGGCGAACACCACGTCCTCCGGGACGTCCCGCAGGTCCTCGGCGACCCGGTCGGCGTGACCGACGAACAACTCGTGCCCGGCGATCCCGAAGCAGTCCAGCAGGAATCCCCGCAGCTCGTCCTCCGGAACGGGGTGGGACGACAGGCCGTCGTACCCCGTGGCCCGCGTCCTGATCACGAGGTCAGCCTATGCAACCCGTCGCCCACCACCGGCGTGCAGGCCTGGGCCGTCGGACCGTACCGGCTCGTCTCCCGTGGTCGCCGCCGGCGCCCCTCCCCCGGAGCGCCGGCCGCCGGCGCCGTACACCCACCGGGCGGCAGGACACCGACCGCCCCCGCGCGGTCCGTGATTGTCCGGCCCACCCTGGGCGGCCCCCGCCCCAGGCGAGTCGATCAGCCGGCGGTGCAGGTGACGGTGGCTCCGGCGCCGCTTCCGTTGGCCTGGAACCCGAAGTTGGTGCTCTGTCCCGCCGACAGCCGCCCGTTGTAGCTCTGGTTGGCGACGGTCACGGCGCCGCTGGTACCGGAGTTGACGCCGTTCCACAAGGAGGTGATCGTGGCTCCGCCGGGCAGGGTGAGGGCGACCCTCCAGCCGTTGATCGCGGTCCCGCCCGCGGTGACGTTGACGGCGGCGACGAACCCGCCGGCCCACTGATCCTGCACCGAGTAGGTCGCCGAGCAGCCCTGGGGCCCGCTCGGCGTCGGGGAGGGGGACGGGGTGGCGGTGGGCGTCGGGGTCGGGGTCGGGGTCGGGGTGGGGGTGGGGGTACCACCGTCGAGCGTGAGGTTCTTCTGCTGGACCTGCCACTGGGTGCCGCACAGGCCGCAGTTGGCGCCGACGAAGTTGGTGCCGGCCGTCGTGTCGCCCTTCAGCCGCCACTTGAGGTACAGCACCGCCACGCGGCCGAACTCGCCGCCGTTGGTCTGGCCGTAGGTGCCGCCGTGCCCTACGTTCAGATTGCCCATGAACGCGGGCAGCCCCGCCGGCAACTTGCCCCAGTCGTCGATGGCGTTCGGGTAGGCGATGTCACTGGGCCCGCCGATGAAGTAGGCGATCGGCTTCGTCAGCCGGCGGAGCTGGTAGTCGTCGGCGTCGTTCAGCAACCCGCTGCTGAAGATGGTGGTCGTGGTGATGCGTGAGTCGTTGGAGACGGCGTAGGCCTCCAGCCCCCCGCAGGAGAAGCCCCCTGCGGCGATCTTGCCGGTGTCGAGCTTGCCGTAGTACTTGCCGCCCTGGCGGCTGTTCTCCGCGACCGCCCAGTCGATGGACTGGGTGAGCATCTGGGACGTCGTCGAGCCGGAGGCGTTCGGGCCGCCGTTCGCGATGACCAGGAACCCGTGCGAGGCGATCTCGCGGAGGAAGTTCTGCTGCGACAATCCGTTGGCGGAGCAGCCTCCGTTGCCCCATACGTAAACGGGAAGCCTCTCGGACGGGAGGGTTCCGGGCCGGTAGATGGTGTGGTTGGGCAGGCCGGTGGAGGTCTCGTAACCAGCCGGGTAGGGACCCGTGTCGGCGACCGCCGCGCTCGGCGTCATGGTGAGCGCCACTATTCCGGCACCGACCGTGGCGACCACGGCCGCCAGTGCCGCGCTGATGATCGAGCATTTTCTCATTTCGCCCTCCAAGGGTGTCAAGACAGCGCTCCATGTCCGATGTGGCGTGCGCGGCGCACGCCGACGGAACCCGGCGCGGCCGGGCCGATCGGCGCCGACCGAATCTGGAGGTCGACATGGCGGACCATCGACTACAAGTCGCGCTCGTGTCAGGCGGAACGGGCCGACGAGAGCAACGTGCAGTTACTATCACTGCGGTGATAAAAAGTGTCAAGCAAGCGTGACCCGGCCGGTTGAGCGGTGAGCGCGCGGACCGCGAACGCCTTTGACGCACCCGGCTCCGGGCGGGGGCCGGCCGGCCGGCCACTCGAAGCTCCGGGACGGCACCACCGACCCCCTGCCCGGCGCCGGGAGGACGCACCGGCGCGGGCGGCTCCGGCGCAGGTCAGAAAGCTCCGGCACGGGCCACGACGCCTGGCCGGCCTGACGCTCCGGCGAGATCTCGGCGGGCGGCGGCCGGCCGGGAAGCCGACGCGCCGCGGCCGTCACGAAACGCGCCCCGGCGGCCGGGCGGTCGTTCGAGCGAATGAAAGTTTCTCTCAACCGTCCTCGTCGGCCGGGGCCGACACGGAGTTCTCCGACGCCTGGAAATGGGTGATCCAGGACGCGGCCTCCGGCCAGTACGGTGTCGCGACCTGGATGAGCCGCGCCTCGGCGAGCGAGCCGAGAGCGGAATGGATCTCCAGCATGAGGTCCCTGGCAGCTTGGCGGGGCCACGGTGCCGGCAGGAGGTGCTCGGGGAGGTTCGGGTCGATGTCGGGGAACTTCCGCCAGGAGTCCATGACGGAGGTCCGGGCCACCAGCGCCCGGGGCGCGTCGACCTCCCCGTCGCGGACGGCGACCAGCAGGTCCGAGTACCGCGCGATGAAAGCCTCGTAGGCCGCGGCGAGACCGGCCAGATCGTAGGCGGCGGCCGGGCCGTGCGGGCCGGTCTCCTCGTCGAAACAGGCGCGCATCACCGACCACCGGCTACCGTCGACGTCGTCCAGGATGTCGTGCAGCGCCCGAGTCACCGGACCGGAGTCGGATCCGGGCCGGATCCACACGCTGTCGTACAGCCGCGCGAAACCCAGCGACCCCAGAGCCCTGCGGACCGCGTGCCGTGGGGCCTGGCCGGACTGGGGGATCGAGAAGGAGACGGTCACCCAGTCGCCGGTCCACCGCGGCGGGCGTGCGCCGAAGCCCAGGAAATGGTCCATCCGGGAGCGATGCCTGGCGATCGCCTGAGGCGTGAGGTGGTACACGGGCGGGCGGCCGGATCCGCGCACGGCGATCAGGCCACGCTTGGTCAGCCGGGACAGCGCGGCCCGCGCGCTGGACTCGCTGATGCCGAACTCCCCGAGCATCGCGACCACCGCCCCCGACGGAAGGTCGGCGTCCGAGGAGTCGAGATACTCACCGAGCAGGGTCGTCAGCAGGTGCTGCGGGTTGGGGCCGACCTGCGTCCGCGGGGCCGCGACATCGTCCGAAGACACATGGACACTCACGTCATCAGCTTGCCCCACGGCAACGCTCCTGCCGAACGATTCCGGGCTCGCGCCCTCGCTCTTTCCCCTGGTGACCGTGAGCTCGGCGATCTACCTCGCCGTGCGAGCAAGTTGGCGGAAGCAAGATGGACCGCATCGCATTCATACATTGAATTGCGGATACATCCGACTCTGAGCCTGTTTCCCGAGTTCACGTCGGCGGAGAGGGTCGCGACCGGGAAACCCATTTCGGATCCACGCGAAGGGCGCGCTATGGCGGTGTATGTCTATCGGTGCCCGTGCTGCCCTGCGATCGAGGTCACCCTTCCGATCGGCACCGCACCCGCCGCGGTGCCGTGCCCCGGCTGCGGCGCGACCTCGGCTCGGGTGTTCTCGGCGCCGATGCTCACGCGTACTCCGGCCGCCCTGTCCAGCCGGTTGGAGCGCGCGGAGCGCAGCGCCTTCGAGCCCGAGGTCGTCACGTCCCCCCCTCGGCGCCGTGCCGGAGGCACGGCGGTCGTCCATCCCGCCACCGGCCGCCTGCCGCGGCCGTGACCGTCTCGCAGCGCCGAAAGGAGTCCAGCCGTGCCGGAGCTGATTTTCCCGCTCGACTCGAAGAGGAAGTTCACCGACCAGGCCAAGATCGGTCACAACCGCTGGCACCCCGCGATCCCGCCCGTGGCACGGGTCAAACCCGGCGACAGCTTCCGGGTCCACTGCCGGGAGTGGTTCGACGGCGCGATCCACAACGACGACTCCGCCGAGGACATCCGTGACGCCCCGCTGACGACGGTGCACGCGCTCAGCGGCCCGTTCGCGGTCGAGGGGGCCGAGCCGGGCGACCTGCTGGTCGTGGACATCCTCGACCTGGGGCCCATCCCCCAGGAGGACAGCGGCCCGCTGGCCGGCCAGGGCTGGGGTTACACCGGGATCTTCCCCACCCGCAACGGCGGCGGGTTCCTCACCGAACAGTTCCCGGACGCCTACAAGGCGATCTGGGACTTCTCCGGCCAGACTGCTACATCACGTCATATCCCAGCGGTGTCGTTCACCGGCATCACCCACCCGGGGCTCATGGGCACCGCGCCGTCGGCGGCGCTGCTGTCGAGATGGAACGCGCGGGAATCGGCGCTGATAGCGACGGATCCTCGGAGAGTGCCGCCGCTGGCCCTGCCTCCCGAGCCTCGGGACGCCGTCCTCGGCTCCGTCTCCCCGTCCGAGTTCGACCGGGTCGCGGCCGAGGCGGCCCGCACCGCGCCGCCGCGGGAGAACGGCGGCAACCAGGACATCAAGAACCTCACCCGGGGCTCCCGCGTTTTCTACCCGGTGTACGTCCCCGGCGCGAACCTGTCGGTCGGCGACCTGCACTTCTCGCAGGGCGACGGCGAGATCACCTTTTGCGGTGCCATCGAGATGGGCGGCTTCGTCGACCTGCGGGTCGAGGTCATCAAGGACGGCATGGAAACGTACCGCGTCGGCGAGAACGCCGTCTTCATGCCGGGCCGCACCGACCCCCAATACAGCGAGTGGCTCGCCTTCTCCGGGGTGTCCGTCACCCTGGACGGGGAGCAGCGCTATCTCGACTCGCAGCTGGCCTACCAGCGTGCCTGCCTGCACGCGATCGACTACCTGACGGCGTTCGGCTACAGCCCCGAGCAGGCGTATCTGCTGCTCGGGGCCGCGCCGATCGAGGGCCGGCTGTCGGGGGTGGTGGACATCCCCAACTCCTGCGCCACCGTCTACCTGCCAACCGCGATCTTCGACTTCGACGTCCGGCCCGGCGCGTCCGGCCCGTTCCGCGTGCCACAGGGCACCGGCACACCGCACGCCGGCTTCGACTGAGAACCGCCGCCCGTCCTGCCGGCCCCTGAGATCGGGCATTCACGCGGCTCAACGCCTCGGACAACGGCGGACGCGCGAACCTCGGCACCGGTTACGACGACGCCGGATCGGCCCGCAAGACGGCGAACATCCGGGCGGCGGAGGATCACCTCAGCACGACATCCACCCTCTTCTCCTCGAAGACGGTGCGGATGACATCGAAGCAGGTCGCGTCGGCACCCGCTCCCTCGAACGGGAAGGCGAGAGATTCCCGAGCGATATGCGAATGGTGCCAGACCAGGGTGAAGGGCGCCTCCGCCCCGAAGTGCCCGCACAGACAGTCGTCCAGCGCGTCGAGATTCCAACCGAAGTAACCGCCCGGCCCGTTGACCGCTTCCCCGATCGCCAGGTAGAAGCTCGCCTTGTCGGTGACGTGCGTTCCGTCGAGATCGTAGACGCGTCCCGACGGGCGATCGGGGTGACCTGTCCGCCGGCGGCTGTTGTGGAAGACGACGGTCAGCCACTCTTCCCTGTCCGCCCCCGTGTAGCCGGCCCACTGGTTGATCCTGTCGGGCCTGGCCGTACGCCAGCGCTCCCAGAGGTGCCGCGTACGAGAGGAGGGGACGTCATCCCCGCAGCGGGCGACCAGGTCCACCCGTTCACGGCCGCATCGAGCATCCGGGACGCACCCGGCCCAGCGGTGGCGCTCGGACCCGTGAAGCACTCAAGGACTTCGCGGTGTCAACACCACCGGCTCCGGCCGTCCACGGAAGTGCTCACGAGTACTTCGTAGTCGCCGCCGCACTCCTCTCCCGTCGCGTCCTCGAACGCCTCATGGGCGGGTCCTACCGCGCGGTGCCGACGTCGATGACTCCGATGACGTCGAACACGGGGACGGTGCCGTCAACCCCCGCGCGGTGATGGCTGCGCGAGTCGATGGAGACGTCGCGGTTGTCGCCCTGGACCCAGACACGCCCCTCCGGGACGACTACCGGCTCGAAGGTGAAATTCGAAGCCTGTTCGTCGGTCACGTACGGTTCATCCACCGGCTCGCCGTCAACGACCATCCGATGCCGCGGATCGCAGCAACCGACCGTGTTCCCTGGAACGCCGATGATTCTCTTGATCATGTAGCCGCCACTGCCGCCCCACGACTTCGGGGGCAGAAAGGCGATGACGTCCCCCGCCCTGGGGGTGTACGTCCCGTCGGTCACCGTGCCGGTGACCACGTCACCCTTCTTGAGCGTGGGCATCATCGCCTCGCTCGATTCGCGGTAGGACTCTCTTCCGGTCGCCTTGGAAATCAACGGCTCAGGTATGACCGAGCACGCGGAAACCCCCGCGACCACGAACGAAACGATCAGGATATGCAGCCCGCGAAACACCATCAGAGCATTATCCGGGCTGAACATCACTTCGATGACTCGCGTCTCGTTGCGATCTTGTAGCAGGTGTCCGAGCTCGTTCCGCTCCGGCGAACACCCCTGGTGGTGGTCAGGCGACCTGGGCGGCCCTGTGGATGCCGGGACCGCTGTGGTCGAGGCCGATCTCCGCTCGGAACGCCGGAACCCGCTGTCGTCGAGCACGGCGAGAAACACCCCGGCCGTGATCGGCCCTGGGCGTTCGTGCTGCTCAGCTGCTGCGGCCAGGGGGTCGAACCACCAGCCTTCCGCTTTCCAGGCGGAGCGATCACCCTGGCCGGGTAGCGGAGACCGTGGTCAGAGGGTGGTGAACGGTGACCACGGGCCCGGCGGCGAGAAGGATCTCGCCGCCGGGCCTGTCACAGCCTTCGCCACCGCGAAGGCCGGCGCGGGCAGGTCCGTACGGAGTCCGGTGCGGCCAGGTCCGTACGGAGTCCGGGCCTTCCGCCTGCCGGCGGGTCAGCCGCGCAGGGTCCAGCGCTGGTTGGCCTGGCCGTTGCAGGACCAGAGGATGAGCTTCGTGCCGTTGGCGGTGCCGGCGGCGTTGGCGTCGAGGCACTTGCCGGACTGCACGCCGGTGACGGTGCCGTCGGCGTTGACGTTCCACTGCTGGTTGGTGCCGCCGTTGCAGTCCCAGATGATCACCTGGGTGCCGTTGGCGGTGCCCTGCCCGAAGGCGTCCAGGCACTTGTTGCCGTACACCTGCAACTGCCTGCCGGAGGTGTGGGTCCAGCGCTGGTTGGTGCCGCTGCCGCAGTCCCACAGCTGCGTCTGGGTGCCGTTGGTAGTGCTGTTGTTCGGCACGTCGAGGCACCGGCTGGACTGGCCGCCCACGATCTGGACGTTCTGCCGCGAGTTGCCACCGGTCGTCGGCGCGTAGGCCGCGGCGGCGATGTTGGCCTGGACGGCGTTCTCGGTCTCGGCCGTCGGATAGCCGGAGGTCATCACTCCCTCGTAGAACGTGCCGCGGGCGCCGTTGCTGTTGTCGCCGCCGATGCCGAGCAGGATGGCGCCCTCCTTCTTCATCGGGTGATAGCCGTTGGGGCGCCGCCCGTCGAAGTAGGTGGTCAGGCCGCCCGACTGGGCGTTGCCGCCCCGGATCGCCCAGTGGTTCGGCTCGCCCTTGACGATGGCGGTGACGAAGCGGTGGTTGATGGGCGGCATGGGGTTGTATCGCGCGTTGATCCCGCTGAACAGTCCCCACTCCATGTCGGCCATGATCCAGGGGCCGGCTCCGTCGCCGTAGCCCCACCAGTTGTTGTTGCCGAAGTAGATGGCCTCCATGATGCCGATGTCGTCGGCCTGTCCGTTCGTCTGGGCGTTGCCGTAGTCGAAGCAGCACCCTCCGTTGTAGTGCGTGCCGTCGAGGACGGCGTACATTCCCTCGGGCTGGTCGCCGGTCGCCACGCCGTTGGTGGTGTTGTTGCGGTAGCCGGTGCCCGGAGCGATGTAGACGCCGTAGGCCTTGCTGCCGCCGACGGTGATCGGGGCCGCTTTGGCGTCGGCGAGGTTGTCCGATCCGCCGGGACCGGGGCCGGGTACGGCGCCGCCGGGCCCCTGGGTGAGGCGGTTGTTTCGGCCGGACTGGTCGTGGATGACGGTGATGACGCAGTTGGTGCCGGAGCAGAACGAGTCCTGGGCGGCGGCGTCGGCCACACCGCCGGCGCTCAGCACGCCGATGTCGCGAGTGGTGTTGTCCGAGGAACGTCTGACCTGGTACAGCGGGCCGTTGTAGGTGCCGTACAGCGCCCGGGTGGTGCTGTGCGCCGCCACGCACGGCGTCCCGCCCGAGGCGTAGATGTCACACGGGCCGGTGGTGGCGGCCTGAGCCGTACCGCCGCCGCCGGTCAGGCAGGCTGCGGCGATCAACACGCTCGCACCGGCCGCGAACACCCTTCTCGAACCTGCGAGGGACATGATGCCTCCTTGTCGGACCGCACACCGGTGACGGTGCCGCGCGAAGAAGCGCGGCATCCGTCACGGTGGTCGCCGGATGGTGGTCAGGTGGTGGCGCCGGTCACCGTCGTGCCGGACTTGGTGACGTAATAGGTGATCTGCTTCCCACTCCAGAAGTGGAAGGTGAGCGTGACGCGACCGTCGTTGACCTCGGCGAAGAACTCGGGCTTCATGATGATGGTGCCGGCGCCGTAGTCGGGCTGGAAGTTCTGCCAGAACTCCTTGTAGGTGGTCCAGTTGGCCGGTCCGGCCGGGCTGCCGTCGGCGTACCTGGCTTCCATGGTGGCGAGCTGGTCACCGCGGAACTGGGTGGGAATGGCGAACGAGGTCGTCGTCCCGCTCGCGGCGGCCTGGGTCGGCGTGCCGGAGGAGATGACGCTTATCCGCCAGGGCACGCCCTGGGAGAACCGTGCCTCGATGGTGGCGTTGACCCCGTGGGCCCGGTCGCCGGCCAGGCGGGTGAGGGCGGCCGAGGTGAGGGTCAGCGTGGTGCCCGACACGGTGTAGTCGCTGCCCTGGCTCAGCGGGGTGCCGTTCTGGCGCAGGCCCTGGAACGTGGTGCCGTTGAGGTTGAGGGTGAGCGTCCGGCCGGCGATCGTGCCGCTGGAGGGAACGTACACCTGATCGGTGGAGGCGGTGCCGGAACGCGTGGTCCAGCTCGCCTTCATCATGTCGAACACGCCCTGGTCACGCCATCGCAGTTCGTTCCTGTTCAGGAACTGACCGGCGTCCCAGACCATGGTGGTGAGGTCGCGGGTGCGGGCGTGATAACCCACGGCCTCCAGGAACTTCAGGAACTCCCCGCGCTCGATGATGCCGGGACGGGTGTGGTCCCAGCTGAGCAGTGCCCACTCCCCGATGATCACCGGGATGCCGCGGGAGACGAAGGCGGTACGCACCCGGTCGAACCCGGCGGTGAGGTCCTGTTCGACATTGCTGTCGTATCTGGTGCCGCCCGCGATGTTCACGCTGAACGGCCACCAGCCGTAGAAATGGACCGTCGCGGCGAGGTTGGGATCGCGCAACGCGCTGAAGGTCGCGGCCAGCGCGTCCACCCGGCCCTGTTCGCTGCTGGTGTGCAGCGTGGGCAGGACCAGGACGCGGGTGGCGTTGGCGCCGCCCGTCTGGCGGACGAGCCGGACGAACTCGGTGTTGAGGGTGTTCAGCAGCTGGTCGCCCTGCTCGTCGCCGGAGGTGCCGGTGAACTGCGGCTCGTTGACGCTCTCGAACAGCAGTTTCGGCGAGTGGTCGCGGAAGGAGCCGGCGAGCTGGCGCCACAGCGCGGTGTAGCGGTTCGTCACCGTCGCCGAGTCGGACGGGTAGGTGTTGATCCACTGCCAGGAGTCGTGGTGAAGGTTGATCAGCACGTAGAAGTCCTCGGCCAGGGACCAGTCGACGACCTGGCGGACGCGGTTCAGCCACGCGGCGTCGATGGTGTGGTCGGGGGCCGGACCGTGGTGGTTGCTCCAGGTGATCGGGATTCGGATGCTCTTGTACCCCTGCGACCGTACGTGGCGCAGCAGCGCCTGCGTGGTGAGCGGGTTGCCCCATGCCGTCTCGTCGGGGATGGCGTCGAAGGTGTTGCCGAGATTCCAGCCCGGCTGCATGGCGGCCACGGTCTCCATCGCGGTCGTCGGAGTCGGTGTCGGGGTCGGGGTCGGGCTGGGTGAAGGTGAGGGGCCGACCACCTTTCCCGTGCACGTGACACCGTTGAGCGTGAAGGACCCGGGCGCGGTGTTGGCGCCCGTCCACGATCCGTTGAAACCCAGGGAGACGGTCGCGTTCGTGGCGATGGCCGCGTTCCAGCTCGTGTTCGCCGCGGTGACCTGCGCGCCGGAGGAGGTGACCGTGCTGTTCCACGCCTGGGTCACCCGCTGGCCCGACGGGAAGGTCCAGGCGAGCCTCCAGCCGTTGATCGGGTCACCGAGATTGGTGACGTCGAGGTTGGCGGTGAACCCGCCCGGCCACTGCGTGGAGACGGTGTAGACGACACCGCAGCCGGCCACCGCCCGCGCGTTCACGGCCGTCATCGTTCCCACGGTCAGCAACGCGATGACGATGCCCGCGATCGCGCCGATCCGTTGGCGGACCTTCCGTAAGCTGTGCATTTCTCACTCCCTTGGGCGCGTCGCCCTTTCGACCGCGCCGATCGGCTGCCCTTGGAAAACGACGTCGGGCGAACGTGTTGATGAGGGAATGCGCGTGGCGGGTGCCGACGCGGCTTCAGGCCCGTTCCGGCCGGCGGAGGCGCTGGTCACGGCGCCCGGGACGAGACCTCGCGAACGGGAGCCGTGTCGTGGTGTCGTTCTCGCCGCTCGCACGCGGCACCGACGTGAACAATCTGCTCTCCCATCGCCGAGGCGCGGCCTGCGGCCCGATCCCGAACACCGGGCCGGGTCGATGGAAACTTTCTATCGATTGGCGCGAAACATAATGTAGTGAGGGAGAGAATCGCCGCCAACCACGCTGATACAGCCCGGCCGGATGATCCTGAGATCGAAAAGACCGCCGCCCCTTCGAGCCAGGTCAGCGAAGCGAGCGCGAAAAACGTCGAGAAACTTTCTTGGTTCTCAGGATGAATCTTTCAGAGAAGTGGCTCCGGTACGACCACGGCCGCGGGAGCGCGACCCGCGGAAACGCATCGGACCCGCGGCGCCTGCGATGTGCCTGATCGAGCATCCGCCGGACCGCCGAGGAGCGACCGCCCCGTGCCCGGCACCGTCGAAACCCCCGGTGTGCCGCGTCCGGCGTGCGACGGCGTCGGTGTCCTGCGCCAGAATGTGAGGATCTGACACCCGCCGGCGGAAGACCGGCGACTGCCGCACCGGATCCACAGCTTGTACGTACGCAGCGATCGACGTCGTTCACCGGCGTCCCTCATCGAAGTTCTTCGCGCCAAAACGAAAAGGGGCCCAGGTGTCACATGACGAGCCGGGCGGACCGGCCACCGACGCGACACGACAGAAGGGCGACCCGTCCCGTCCCGTGACCATCTCCTACATCGCCGAGAGCGCCGGGGTGTCGATACCGACCGTTTCCAAAGTCATCAACGGCCGCTCCGGCGTCGCCGCCGACACCCGCGCTCGCGTCGAGGCCCTGATCACGGAGTACGGCTACCGCAGGAGCAATCGCAAGAACGTGCTGGAACTCGTCTTCGGCCAGCTCGAGGACATGTGGGGAATGGAGATCATCCGCGGCGTGGAGCGGGTGGCCCGCGAGCAGCGCGTGGGCGTGATGCTGACCGAGTTCGGCCCGCGTCACGATCCGCTGAACCATTCGATCGACGACACGGTCGCGCGCCGGCCGGCCTGTGTGGTGACGGTCGCGCAGTTGTCGCAGGAGCAGCGCGACCAGCTGAGCGCCAAGAACATCCCGTTCGTGGTCTTCGACCCCACCGGCGAACTGCCGGACGGCGTGCCGTTCGTGGGCGCCACCAACTGGGCCGGCGGCCGTTCGGCCACCCGTCACCTGATCGAGCTGGGACATCGTCGCGTCGCGATGATCGCCGGCCCGGACAAGGTCCTGTGCTGCCGTGCCAGGCTCGACGGCTACCGCTCCGCGCTGGAGGCCGTGGGCCTGCCGGTCGACCCGGCTCTGATCGTGCGCGCCGACCTCACCCTGCAGGACGGGCGCGTGGCCGCGCTCGACCTGCTCGGCGCGGCCGACCGGCCGACGGCGATCTTCGCGTGCAACGACCTGCAGGCGCTCGGGGTGTACCAGGCCGCCCGCGAGCTGGGCCTGCGCATTCCCGCCGACCTGAGCGTGGTCGGCTTCGACGACCTGCCCGTCACCGCCCTCGTCGACCCCCCGCTCACCACCGTCCATCAGCCGCTCACCGAGATGGCCGCCGCCGCCACCGAACTCGCGCTGGCCCTGGGACGCGGCGAGGAGCCGACGCAGGTCGGTCTCGAACTCGCCACCACTCTCACGATCCGGGAGAGCACGGCAAGATTGGCCGACGAGCGGCCGACCGGGACGTGACCCGCGTCGCCGTACACAGAACCACAGGGCCCGGCACCGACGCCCACACAGCCCTCGCCATGACTCCACCGCGACGTATGCGTGTCCACAGCCATGGGACGCGCATCAACCCAGGACGCACGTCCGCGTACGAACACCGGATCCGGTTTTCCCTTGCTTGTCGACCCGACCAGGGTCACCCCGCCGTGCTCTGCCGCAGATCCCTCACCACGACCGAGCCGACCGGGGGACGTCCCGCGCACCACTCGCCATGCAGGTCCAGATCCTCGAGCGAGGTGGCGATCGCCGCGCCCGGAACGAAGTACGAGGAATCAAGCTCGTACGTCACCAGCGTTCCGTCTCCTACGGGAGCGGCGATCGCCCGTGGAGGGGCCAAGGGCCGCGTGCCGGCCAGCTCCTGGCGATGGCCGCGCCCCTCCGCCCACACCTCGATGACCGTATGTGTGCTCAGCGCTGCCGCGGCGGCCTGATGGCACCTTCGCCGATCGAGGAGTGACCCGACACCGTCCAGCCTGGGCACGCCCTGCTCGTCTGTTTCGCGGATCTGATCGTCGACGACGGTGAATCGCAGATCGCCGATGATCTCGACGCTCGTCTTCCGGTGTTCGCCGTCCTGGAGATGGAGTGCGTCCGTCATCAGAGCGGCCAGGATCCTGGTCGGCAGATCCGGATGCCGCTGACCGACTCCGAAATACATCGCCGGGCGTTTACGAACGACATCGTCCCCGCTCAGCACCGTGATATCCGCGGCTGAGTAGCGCCGTCGCCCCATGGTGTCCGCCTCCGCCGACATGAGAACCGGCCAAGCCGGCTCACCGAACCTAAGGCACGTCGAAGCCGCCGGCAATCCTGGCGCGGTTCACCCCTTCGGCCGGTCTGCTTCGGGTGGTACGTGGTCGTCTGACGCTTCACAGGGGGTCTCGTACCTCATATCTCATTCACCCGGTCCCCGCATAAGGATGAGAAAGGCGAACCGATCGGCCGGGAAGCGACGTCTATGAACCATGAAGCTTTCCACGTCGATCGGGCTCGGCCTCGCGGCGGCCGGAGTGTGCGGGGCGGCCGTGGTCCTCTCGGGAGCGATCAGCGAGCCGCCACCCGTACCGGCCACCTGCCCGCAACGCTGGGACAGCGACCACATCGGCGGCTGGGTGCCGGCCGCCGCCGACATCGACGGGGTGGAGAAGTCGCTCGTCCCCGGTTCACCGGTGAAGGCCCTCATCTGCGCCTACCCCGGGAGGGACAACGCGCATTCGGGCGGTGAGCGGCTGGCCGGTTCGCGGACACTGACGGACCAGGCGACGGCGATGGCCCGCGACCTCGCCTACCTCCCGGTGACCACCACCCCCAGGGGCCGTCCATGCTCGCTGATGGGAGGACCGATGACCAACTACCTCATTCGGTTCGCCTACCCCGACGGCCGTGCCCTGTGGGTGGGCAGCGCCGAGGAGGTCAACCGCTGCGTGCGGACCACCAACGGCACGGCCGACAGCAACTCGTACGTCGGGCCCGCCATCACCACCGCCTACAAGGACGGGATCTGGAAGCCCGTACCGCCGGAGGACCCCTGCCGGGGCCCCGGTGACCGCCGGGGGCAGGACGAGCTGATGGTTCCCGGACGCCCCGGCCGCCTCACCATGTGCAGGGACGCCACGTACTCAAGGCCGCCCTACCGCAAGCGGCACAACAGGGACATCGCCCGCGCGCTGGCCGCGACACTGAACTCCCTGGACACCGTGCCGAGCGACAACACCTGCAAAGGACTCGGAGGCGCTCCGGAACGCCACATCCGGCTCATATTCGACTATCCACAGGGACCCGCCGCCGCGGTGAGCATCTCGATGAACTGCGCCCCCGCCATCAACAACGGCCTGCTCCAGGCCGACCTGGACGATCACGTCCGCGATCAGATCCTCCGCCTCGCCCCACCCTGACCATCCTGAGCGCGCGGCGACCGCCACAATGCCCTTACCCGGTGCTTCACAGGTTGTCGCCGAGCGGGCCGCCGTGGTCGCGGGGCAAACCGACGGACACGACACGGCCTGGTCCTCCCGTCCTGGCGCGGTACCCCATCGGCGAAATTGGGGAGCCATCCGCAAGGCCGCCCGTGGAGACATGCGCTTTCACGACCTCCGGCACACCTGCGTGACCCTGCTGCTCAACCTTTGTTGTGGTCAGGAGCGGGGTCGAACCGCAGACCCTCCGCTTTTCGGGCGGAGCGACCACCTTGTTCCTCTCGACGGACACAAGGTCAGAAGATGGAAAAGGCCACGTCCAAGCACAACCGTCGCCAACTCCGCGCCTTCCTCCCTCACAACCCACGCGGAGAAACCGACGTTCCTACCACCGACGAGCTTGATGAGACGGTTGACCACCGTGAACGTTATCGGCAAGATCACCGTCGACGTTCAGCGGGGAACGACCTGCGCCCGGACTCCGGGCAGGTCGTCGAACGCGGCGGACGAATCCATCGTGATCACGATTCTGGCGGTGGCGGCCGCCGTCGCGGCAATCAGCAAATCGTACGCTCCCCGCGTCTTTCCCGACCGGCGCACATGTGCCATGAGACGGGCGTGGACCCTGGCGACGTCCACCGTGTACTCCTCGACCGGAATCAACGCCAGAACCTCATCCACGAAAGCCTGTCGCCCTGGGCGGCGCGCCTCATCCGCCAGCTCCACGCCGACGAGCAGCTCGGCCACAGTGATCGCGGCGACCGCCACATCGTCGGCATCCCCGATCACCGCGTCCACGGAGGCCTTGCCCTGCTCCGCCGCGATCAGTACGCCCGTGTCCAGGATCAGGCGTCGGGCCACGTGCTCCTCATCTCGTCGTCGACGGCCTCCCGGGCCGCTGCGACATCGGCCTCGAAATCGGCGTCCAGCGTCCCCGCGGCTCTGGCCAGGAAGGCTTTGACCATACGTCCCGGCGCCGTGGGCGCGGGACCGATCACCGCGATCCGCTTACCTCCCCGAGTGACCACGATCGTCTCCCCTCGCTCCGCCTCGTCCAGAACGACCGCGAAGCTTCGAGATGCCTCAGTGGCAGTCATCACCTTCATGAAATCAGACTATCTGATTTTTGGCGGGGACTCGTTGATCGTTCTTACCGGCCTTTGGGCCCCTGGATCACAGACGAACGAGGCGCGCGACTTTTCTTGTATCCGCGAGGCCGCCGGCTTCGGGGACATGCGCTTTCACGACCTCCGACAGACCTGTGTGACCGTGCTGCTCGACCTCGGCGTCCCGCCCAAGGTCGTCCGCGACATCGTCGGCCACAGCGACATCGAAGTGACCATGACCATCTACGCCCATGTCACTCTCGACGACAAGCACAACGTCTTCGGCTGACATCGCACATACGTGGATGAAGCGCCCCGAAGGTCACCTCCGGGACGCTTCATTGCTTGCCCTCGTCAATAGAGCCACTTTTCGCAATGGCGATGCCTGGTCGGCTCTGGTTCCTCACCGCGCAGCAATGCAAGTCGTACGCGCTGCCGGGCCTTGCGCTCCGCCAGGCTGGCATCTTCACCGATGCCCGAATAAGACCCGCCCATATCGTGCCTGTAGCGGCGACCATCCTGCTCCTGCAAGCGAAGCGGCATTGTGTTG
The DNA here is from genome assembly GCF_059358815.1 of Streptosporangium nanhuense. Lineage (NCBI taxonomy): Bacteria > Bacillati > Actinomycetota > Actinomycetes > Streptosporangiales > Streptosporangiaceae > Streptosporangium > Streptosporangium nanhuense. The sequence continues at coordinate 306,005 of NZ_JCADBG010000007.1, read as the reverse complement.
TCCGTCCTGCTCACGTTCTCATGATCCTGCGTTTGGGCGGGATCGTCCAGGACACGAAAAACCTGAGGTTCGAAGCAGCAGAGACGTTGCTGTCACTGGAGATCAAAAGCCCCGAATGATAGTCGCTCGGGGCGTTTGTGCTGCTCAGTTACTGCTCAGTTGCAGTGGGCGGGGTCGGACCGCCGCCCTTCCGCTTTTCAGTCTTTGATGTGGCTGCGCGCACGCCCTGCGGGCATGAAAATCGGGGGTGGTTGCCCGCCGACGTCGAGGCCGCCTGGTGCCTGGTCGAGGCCGGTTTTCAGTCTGACGCCGGGAGCCGCCCAAGGGGCCCTGAACTGTCGCTTCGAGCACGAGAGCCCGGCTCTTGATCCTTCCCCTACCGGCTCCCCGGGCAACCATCCCTGCCCATCACGGAGGAGATGAGGGACACCTGTGCAGGAAAGCGATGAGCCACTGGAGTTGGTGGAGCGGGTCGCGGCGATCGACATCGGCAAGAGCGGCCTGGTGGTGTGCGTGCGCGTCCCCCACGACGACAAACCCGCACGGCGCCGCCAAGAGGTACGCGAGTACACCACGCTGACCGCCTCCCTGCTCGCCCTGGCCGACTGGCTGCGCTGCCAAGCCGTCACCCTGGTGGCGATGGAGGCCACCTCCGACTACTGGAAGCCGGTCTACCACCTGCTGGAAGCCGAGGGATTCACCTGCTGGCTGCTGAACGCCAAGCACGTCAAGAACGTCCCCGGCCGCCCGAAAACCGACAAGCTGGACGCGGTGTGGCTGGCCAAGGTCGTCGAGCGTGGCATGTGCCGGCCCAGCCTGGTCCACCCCAAGCCGATCCGCCAGCTACGCGACCTGACCCGCTATCGGCGCAGCCTGGTGCGCGAGCGCACCCGCGAAAAGCAGCGCGTGGAAAAGCTGCTGGAAGACGCGCAGATCAAGCTGTCCAGCGTGATCAGCGACATCTTCGGCGTCTCCGGCCGCGAGATGCTGGCCGCATTGATCGGCGGACAACGTGATCCCAAGATGCTGGCCGCGATGGCACGCGGCCCGATGCGCTCGAAGATCCCCTTACTGCACGAAGCACTCACCGGCCACTTCACCGACGAGCACGGCTTCCTATGTCAGATGATGACCGATCGAGTCGATGACCTCACCGCTCGGATCGAGGCCGTGTCCCGCCGGATCGAGGACAAGATCGCCCCGTATGCCGCCGCGGTCGCTCAACTCGACGAGATCATCGGTGTCGGCACCATCGCCGCCCAAGAACTCATCGCCGAGATCGGCATCGACATGAGCCGCTTCCCCACCGCCGGCCACCTGGCCTCCTGGGCCAAGTTCGCGCCCATCGACAACAACTCCGCCGGCAAGAAGAAGGGCGGCTCCACCGGCAAGGGCAATCCCTGGCTCGGCGCCACCCTCGGCGAGATCGTCGCAGCCACCTCCCGCTCCAACACCTTCCTGGGCGAGCGCTACCGGCGACTGTCCAGACGCCGCGGGCGAAAACGCGCCATCGTCGCCGTCGGCAACTCCGTCCTCACCATCGTCTGGCATCTGCTGTCCAACCCCGAGGCCCGCTACCGCGACCTGGGCCCCGACTTCTACCAATCGCGTATCGCCACCAGACGGCGCGAACACGACCTCGTCCGCCAGCTCGAACGCCTCACCGGCAAAACCGTCACCCTGCAACCAACCGCCTGACCCCAATTCCCGCCCAGCAGACCCTGCCCCGACATCACTGGCCAGGGTTCGCTGCCGCCTGCCCACTAACGCACCGATTTTCGAGCCAGGCGGACCGATCACCCTGGTCAAGTAGCGAGGACCGTGGTCAGAGGGCGATGGACGGTGGTCGAAGTGAGCCCGTGTGTGGAGACGTTGCTGTCAGGACTGCCGTCACCCTCGGCAACCGACAACCCTCGACCTCATAGCAGGAACCTGATCCTCCTTTTCGCGCGTTCAAGTTGCGAACAACGTCTCCAGATCAACATCGCTGATATACTAATCTCAGTTCGTATATACAGGTGGGGGCATCATGACCAAGACCCTGATCGACCTCGATGACGAGGCCCTGGCGGAGGCCGCGAAGCTGCTCGGCACCTCGTCCAAGAAAGACACGGTCAACGCCGCCCTACGAGAGATCATCGATCGACGCAAGCGGGCCGCGGCCGTGGCTCGCATGCGCGAGATGGTGGCTGAAGGTGAGATCGACTTCTCAGCCATCGACAAGGGTGACAGCGCGCACCAGGCCGTGGCGTGACAGAGCTCTATCTCATGGATACCAGCGCCCTGGTCCGCTTCTATCGCGGCCAGGTCGGGACAGAATGGGACCAGGCGGTCTCTGCCGGGCTCGTAGGCATCTGCGAGCCGGTCAGGCAGGAGTACCTCCGAGCTGTCGGCGGCCGACCAGCCTTCTACGAAGCCGGCAATCTGCTCCAGGAGACCTTCCCGTACTACGTCACCCCCGAATCGGCCTGGGACGAGACGAGCGGGCTGCAGCGCGATCTCGCCGACAAGGGATGGCACCAGAGCGCCTCTCCGGTCGATCTCCTCATGGCGGTGACGGCTCGGCATCACAAGCTCACCGTTCTGCATGCCGACGCCGACTTCGACACCATCTCCCGCCTGACCGGACAACCGACGCGCTGGATCAGCTGACGCGCCGACAGAAGATCTCAGGGGTTCTTAAGCACGCCTTGTCCGGTCGGGCCGGTCGGCTCAGGAAGCAAATCGGGTCAGATCCTCGAAATGCCATCCCCTGTTGTTTAACCTAAAGCAACGACATGCACACCTAAAGCCATAATTGGCAGTGGGGGTGAGCAACAGTGTCGATGCGCCCTGGGGATTGAATCGGCGCCACCGCTTTACTCAAGCACCCATTGGCAGTTGCCGAGGCGGCCGGAACAGGGCAGGCCTACTCGCCAACGATGGCCATCGTCACGATCGTCCCGTCTCGCCCTACTTCATCAAAAAGGAGTCGTTCGCCCCCTAGCTCATTGAAATATGACGGAGAAGGTGCGGGTTCACCCGTTCATGGCCGAGCGATGAGGGCAGCCAGTCGATGATCTCGCCCATCCAGAACTCCGCGAGCCGATTCCCCGCCGTATCAAGCATCCGCAGCGCACCCGGTCTCAGCGGATTCCTCCGGCGGTAGCGCTTGGACCCGCTGAGGTAGTCGCGCAGCCGCTGGAAGGGGAGACACCTGGCTTCGTTCGCGAGATTAGGCGCCAGCTGTTCGTGACTTTCGGCGCCACGTTGCCGACGCCGCATGCCGAGATGTTCGTGAGAACCGGCACCGCTTGTAGATCTTGCCCATCGGTGGCGCCGGCGGTAGCTCCGGAGCGACGTCACGTGACGAGCACTGCGGTGAGCATTGAGAGATACGACTCATGGGCGAGACGCAGGTTGTCGAGGTCGGACGTCTCGAACCACGCCACAGCGTCGTGCTCGTCCGGCGCGGCGTTGACGGGTGTTCCGGTCCACCTGTCGACCAACCAGATCTGCATGTCGAACGTCGCGGCCCGGATCTCATGCATCGGCGGGCTGGACGGCTCCGATGCCGTGATCCCCAACTCCTCCCGAAGCTCGCGGACAAGGCTCTTTTTCGGATCCTCCCCCTTTTCAACATGACCGCCCGGCAGGTCCCACACGTCGGGATACCAACGGCGTCCGGCGCTTCGATGACACAGCAACACCCGATCGCCGTCGCGAAGAACGGCCGTCACAATCCGGACCGGACCGGAGTCGTCAACGGATATCGTCATCGGCACATTCTGACTCATTCGGATCTGCCGCGGACAAGGCGCGTCCCGCCTCCGACACCCGTCACCGTGCGTGAGCGGTGCGCTGGCCGACGACAGACGTATCCCGCCCCCACCGAGGGGTGACGCCCAAACCCACGAACATCGAGATCGGCGAGATGCCCGCTGGTGCCGAAACTCAGCGACATCTGGTGCCGGAACTCACGAGCAAAGCCAGACACCCCAGGATTTCGACGGTCCCAAGCTCGTCGTCCTCCGGCGCCTCGACGAAGACGCCCTCGGCATCAAGTCAGGAGCCACAGATTTGCTTATCTGCGTCAATCAGCAGAAACTTCGGCTGGACATCATCCACGTGTCTCACGCTCACCGGTAATCGAACGACGTTGCTGTCATCCGGCTGTTCATCACCCGGCCCCGTGCCGAGTGCCAGTGTTGCAAGCACGGCTGGGACGCCTCCCGGGAGACTCCCGCCTGCTGCGCGATCAAGGACGGTGAGTGCTGCGAGTCCAGGCTGTCGATTCGCATGGTCCAGTCCGTGCACGCCGTACTCCGCGGTACGAGAGGAGATCATCCCGCGCAACGCGGCGAAGCTCGTCAAGGTCCCGGTTCCCAAGTACACGGTCAACCGCGGCCTGACCGTCCCTCAGTCCCGCCTGGTCCTCAAGGCCGCCCACGAGCACCGGCTGTCCGCTCTCTACGTCCTGGCGCTCTGTCTCGGGTTGCGGCGCGGGGAGCTGCTCGGGCTGCGCTGGGTGGACATCGACCTCGACGGCGCGAAACTCGAAGTGATCCAGACCCTTCAGCGTGTCGAGGGCCGTCTTCAGTTCGTCCGGCCCAAGACCAACGACTCCGAGCGAACCGTCCCGCTCCCCTCCATCTGCGTGGAAGCACTCCGGGTGCATCGCAAGCAGCAGTTCGCCGAGCGCTCCGACCGCTGGGACGACTGGGAGGAACACGGCCTGGTCTTCCCGTCCCGGCGCGGGACCCCGATGGAGCCGGACAACCTCCGGCGAAGCTGGGGAGCCATTCGCAAGGCTGCCGGCCTCGGGGACATGCGCTTTCACGACCTCCGACACACCTGCGTGACCCTGCTGCTCAACCTCGGCGTCCCGCCCCAGGTCGTCCGCGACATCGTCGGCCACAGCGACATCGAAGTGACCATGACCATCTACGCCCACGTCTCCCTCGACGACAAGCGCAACGCCCTCGGCAAACTCGGCGACGCGCTCGCATAGAACAGGAGCCCTACTCCGACGCCTCGGCTTTGGCCGAGGCGTCTTGTCGTTCTCAAGCTCTTTAGCGACAACTGTCAATAGAAGTCGCTGATGTGGCGCCAGATCAAAGCCGACTCACTTACGATGAGGCCAAGTGCACACAAAGTGGGAACCGCTTCCTCTTCGTCACTCGCAGGTGTCGGGATGTCCGTCACCTGAAGAATGACGGGAGTGAGGAGGTAACGTCGGTGGCTCGCCATCGGAAAAAATCCCACAATGTGTGGACACGGTGGTTGCCGGATCTTGATGCTGTCACAGCGATAGTCACTCTGCTCGCAGGGTTGGCTACCGTGACCGCGACGGTGATCTCACTTTACAAGTGAGATTGAACGGGCAGCCCCGGGCCAGTTACGGCCTCGCGACAAGCGAGTCGTCCTGGTCCCGGATCAGGGTAAGCGTCACCGCTTACCCGAACTCGCACACGGGCTTGAGATCTCAGTGCCCCTGCACTGTCAACCGCCTCGCTCGCAGTGCTGAACTCACTCTGCGGCACCCAGTCGATTCGGCCCATGACCTCGGGTAAGCGCTACCGCTTACCCGCATCACCGAGGCTCCTCGTTTGAGGCATTACAAACTTCGATAGAAGCTGGCCCACGTTCCGCCGGGACGTTGCTGTCACCAGACATCAAAAAGCCCCGGGCCATAGTCGGCTCGGGGCGTTTGTGCTGCTCAGTTGCTGTGGTCAGGGGCGGGGTCGAACCGCCGACCTTCCGCTTTTCAGGCGGACGCTCGTACCGACTGAGCTACCTGACCTCGGTGGTGGATCGAACACCTACCAGAGCGGTCCTGACGGGACTTGAACCCGCGACCTCCACCTTGACAGGGTGGCGAGCACTCCAAACTGCTCTACAGGACCTTGCTTCCGGGGTTTTTGTCCCGGTCTTTCTTGCCTTGCTTAGCCTACCAGTTTTCCGGAGGTCTTCGACCTGCCGTTTCCCTGGCGAGCCTTGGCTCGGCCGTGCCCCCAACGGGATTCGAACCCGTGTCGCCGCCTTGAAAGGGCGGTGTCCTAGGCCACTAGACGATGGGGGCTCGAGACTCTCGTCTCGTTCCGTCGCCGTCTTCCGCTGGAGACCTCTGAAGCATAGGGGACTTTTGCCCCCGATGCCAAAGCGGTTTGCGGCCTACGGCGTCGGTGTGACGGTGATCGACGCCGTTGGAGACGGAGCGATCGTCGGCACAGGAGAAATTGTACGGCCAGGGTCGGTCTCAACGTGACGCTGGATCTGAACCGACTGCTCGCCGAGCCCTCCCAGGGTGATGTCGTCCCAGGCCCGCAGGCGGTGCGTGTTGGCGTCGAAGTACAGAACGGAGGCCGCGACGGGGGTGGGTTCGTCGTGTTCGAGGGCCCGAAGGCCCGCTCCGCCGGTGGATCCCTGGACCAGGACGCGGGTGCCCGAGGGCAGCAATTCGGTGGATCGCTCGTGGGAGTGACCTGTGAGGACCATCGGGACCGCCCCGGAGAACCCCTTGGCGATCGTCGGGTCGTGGACCGCGACCAGATCGACCCGCTTGGGCAGCTTCGCCAGCTCGGCGGCGCGCGAGCGGCCGAGGGCGGCGAGCGATTCGAGGTTGGAGTCGACGGGGACGGACTTGTCCGGGGTGAACCGGGGGTCGCCCATGCCGTAGATGCGCAGCCCCGCCACGGTCTTGGCCTCGCCGTCGAGGACGACCGCGCCCTTCTGCCTGGCCACGGCCCGCTGGGTGACCATGGAGTCGTGGTTGCCCCTGACGAAGACGTACGGGACGCCGAAGGTGCCGATCTCCTCGGTGAACCTGTCCTCGGGGCCGGTGCCGTGGTCGGTCAGGTCGCCGGTGTCGATGATCGCGTCGATCTTGAACTGGGCGGTGACCGAGCGGATGAGGTTCCAGGCGATGGGGCTGAGGTGGATGTCGGAGACGTGCAGCACCCGGATCGAGGTGGGGTCGGCGTCGTAGACCGGCAGGGCGGAGACGACGTCGTAGAGCTGGGAGACGTTGTTGACGAGCTTGGCGAGCTGGACCCGGTAGGACTCGAACCTGGTCACGATCGACTCGGCGTCGCCGACGAGGGACGGCGCGCCGGCCAGCAGGCCGGTGTACTTGGGTTCCACCACGGAGTCGGGCCGGAAGGTCAGGGCGATGGCGGCGCCCGTACCGGCTATCGCGACGGTGATGCCCAGCAGGCCCGCCAGGGCCGGTCCCGGGCGCCGGAAGACGATCAGGGACGTGATCAGGGCCCCCGTCACGCCGCAGAGCGCGGCGCGCAGGATCAGCGTCCTGACGCCGGCGCCCAGCTCCTCCTCCAGGAGCGCGGGGAGCCGGTCGGCGGAGAACCTGGGGTCGTCCAGGAAGCCGCGGGCCCGGTCGGGGTTGATGTTCTCCAGGGTCACGCGGAGGCCGACCGGGGCGTCATGGGTGTCGAACAGGAGTGTGCCGAAAGGGTGAGCGTCCACGACGGTCTCCCCGGCCCACGAGGGCTCGGCCGACATGCCGAGCTCCACAGGGCCGACGTTGGACCGTACGGCCCCGCCCAGCATGATGCCGAGCCACGCCCCGGCCAGGGCGACGGCGGCGACGACCACACCGCGGGCGATTCGCCCGGTGACGAGACGGCGGGCTCTCTGGGTCCAATCAGCGAATTTCATGCGCCTCCACCTCTACCCGGGTTCACGGGGCAGAATGACGGGTGTGATCGAGATCTCGCGGGAGAAGTTCGAGGAGCTCGTGGCAGAAGCCCTGGACACCATTCCCCCCGAGCTGACGAAAGTCATGGACAACGTGGTGCTCGTCGTCGTCGACGACCCACCAGAACCGGATCTTCTAGGTCTCTACACGGGTATCCCACTCACCGAGCGTGGCGAGTGGTACGCAGGAGTGCTACCCGACCGGATCGAGATCTACCGCAACCCCATCTGCTCGATCTGCGACACAGAGGAACAGGTCGTCGAAGAGGTGCAGATAACCGTTGTTCATGAGATCGCCCACCATTTCGGCATCGACGATGACCGGTTGCACGAGCTGGGCTGGTAAGTAACCCCGCACAGCATCTCAAAGCCCTTCTTTCCGGAATGTCGCCGCTTATCATTACGGTTTGCATGCGCTTGATTGCTTTCGGTTGCGCGCGGGCTTCGCAACAGGCACCGTAGGTTACACAGTGAACACCCACAGTCAGTGTGCCTGCGAGCTCAGCGGAGTCCTATGGCGGCGACCAAGTCCGGCCGACTACCCGGGCGGCATCGCCGTCCGGCGGAACGCCAAGCGACCTACGGCGAGGTCATCGCCATCAGGGAGTTCCGCGCGCTCTGGCTCGGCCAGGGGCTTTCTCTCCTCGGTGACCAGCTCTCACGAGTGGCGCTGTCCGTCCTGGTCTTCGAACGGACGGACTCTCCCCTGGCGACGGCGTCGGTCTACGCCCTGACCTACCTGCCACCGATCATCGGCGGGCCGCTTCTCGCGGGGCTCGCCGACCGCTACGCCCGCCGGCGCATCATGATCTCCTGCGACCTGCTGCGGGCCCTCCTGGTCGCGCTCATGGCGGTACCCGGCGTCTCGTTCGCCGCGCTGTGCGCGCTGGTCTTCTGCGTCGTGCTGCTCAGCGCACCGTTCTCCGCGGCGCGGGCGGCCCTGCTGCCGGAGCTGCTCGAAGGCGACCGCTACGTGGCGGGGTCCGCCCTGCAGAACATGACCAATCAGGGCGCGCAGATGCTCGGCTTCGCCGCCGGCGGCGTCCTGATCATGGGAATGGGGCCGTACCGCGCTCTGGCGCTGGACGCGGCGACCTTCCTGGCCTCCGCGCTCATCATCGTCTCGGGGGTACGGCGGCGTCCCGCCCCCATCCCCGCCGACGAGAACCGGCCCTCGATGTGGACGATGACCCGTGCGGGCGCCAGGCTGGTCTTCGGCGACCCCCGGCTGCGTACGCTGGTGCTCTTCGCCTGGCTCTGCGGCTTCTACGTGCTGCCCGAGGGGATCGCGAGCCCGTACGCCGACGAGCTGACCGGAAATCCCCAGGAGCTATCGCTGGTCACCGGCCTGCTGATGGGCGCCATGCCCACCGGTACGGTCGTCGGCGCGTTCCTCTACAGCCGCTACGTCAGCCCATCGAACCGGCTGCGGTCGATGGGCTGGATGGCGATGCTGACCTGCGCGCCGCTGATCCTGTGCGCCGCGCAGCCACCGCTTCCTGTGGTGCTGCTGCTGTGGTTCGTGTCCGGCCTGGGCGGGGCCTACCAGCTCGCGGCCAACGCCGCCTTCGTGCAGTGCGTCCCCGCCGAGCAGCGGGGACAGGCCTTCGGCCTGGTCCAGTCGGGCCTGCTGGCCTCCCAGGGCATCGGCATCCTGGCCGGTGGGGCCGCGGCCGACCACCTCGGTCCCGAGACGGTCGTCGCGCTGGCCGGCGCGGCCGGGCTCGCCCTGTCGGCCGCGCTGGCCGTGTTCTGGAGGAGGTCCCGCAGGGAGATCATCGAGAGGGTTCGCGCGGAGGCGACCTCCTGACTCACACCTGGGGGCGGGTGTCGTCGTCCTGCCGCGGCGCCGTGCCGTACGGCGCCTGGGGGGCGACGGGCGGGGCGGGCGGGAAGGGGGTCTGGTGGGTGGTGGTGTACTCCGGGGCCGGCTGGTACGGCGCGCGGTGGTGGTCGGCGACCTTGTCGGCGGCCTTGCTGGTGGCCTTGGCCCAGCTCTGCTCGGCCTTGGTCCTGGCGTCCACCCAGATCGGGTTGTCCTTGTTCTTGTCGATCACGTCCTGCAGGACCGACCTGTCCTTGTTCTCGTCGGGCAGGAGCACCCAGCCGATCGCGTAGACGGCCACCCCGAGGCCACCGAAGAAGGTGGCGATGGCGAGGGCCGCCCGGATGATGTTGGGGTCCACCCCGACGTAGCGTCCGAGGCCGGAGGCCACACCCGCGATGATGCGACCGTCCCTGGTCCGCTGGAGCTTCTTGACGCCTGCGAAGTCGTTTTCGTTCATGTCCTCAGACTGCCCGAGGGGGGACGTTCCTCACATCGGGATTCCCCCTGGCACGACCCTGACATACACCCCGCCCCGGGCCGAAAGTGACCCTGACCCCCGTCCCACCCGCACCGGTAATACCCTGACAGGGCCGAGAGAGAGGGAAGCCCATGGACGATCTCCTGCGCATCGACGACACGCTCTCCGAGGAGCAGCGCCTCATCCGCGACACCGTACGGGACCTCGTCGCGGACCGGATCCTCCCCCACGTCGGCGACTGGTTCGAGGAGGCCGTCTTCCCCGCCCGCGAGCTCGCCCCGGCCCTCGGCTCGCTCGGCGTGCTGGGCATGCACCTGGAGGGGTACGGCTGCGCGGGCCTCGACGCCGTCTCGTACGGCGTGGCCTGCCGCGAGCTGGAGGCGGGGGACTCCGGGCTGCGGTCGTTCGTGTCGGTGCAGGGCTCGCTCGCGATGTTCCCGATCTGGAAGTACGGCTCCGCGGAGCAGAAGGAGGAGTGGCTGCCCCGGATGGCCGCGGGCGAGGCGATCGGCTGCTTCGGCCTGACCGAGCCCGACCAGGGCTCCGACCCGGCGGGCATGCGCACCCACGCCAAGCAGGACCCCTCGGGCGACTGGCTCCTCAACGGCGCCAAGATGTGGATCACCAACGGCTCCATCGCCGATGTCGCCGTGGTCTGGGCGCAGACCGAGAACGGCGTCCGCGGCTTCGTGGTGCCCACGGACACCCCGGGCTTCACCGCCCCGGAGATCCACCGGAAGATGTCCCTGCGGGCCTCGGTGACCTCGTCGCTGTACTTCGACGACGTCCGGCTGCCCGCGTCCGCCGTACTGCCCGGGGTGCACGGCCTGAAGGGCCCGCTGTCGTGCCTGTCGGAGGCCCGTTTCGGCATCGTGTGGGGCGTGGTGGGCGCCGCCCGCGCCTGCCTGGAGTCGGCCACCGACTACGCCGTCTCCCGCGTCCAGTTCGGCAGGCCCATCGGCGGCTTCCAGCTGACCCAGGAGAAACTCGCCTGGATGTACGTCGGCCTGGGGCAGTCGCAGCTCACCGCCCTCCACCTGGGCCGCCTCAAGGACGCGGGAACCCTCACCCCGCGCCAGATCAGCTTCGGCAAGCTCGCCAACGTCCGCGCCGCCCTGGACATCGCCCGCCAGGCACGCTCCATCCTGGGCGGCAACGGCATCACGCTGGAGTATCCGGTGATCCGGCACATGAACAACCTGGAGAGCGTCCTGACGTACGAGGGGACCGAGGAGATCCACACGCTCGTGCTCGGCGAGGCCCTGACCGGGATCGCCGCCTACCGCTGATCCTGCCCGGGGTTCGCCCGCGGCTCCCGTCCGAGGTTCGCCCGTGGCTCCCGCTCAGGGCTCATCGGCGGCGGGGAGGCCGCTGGGGCAGCCCGGAGGGACGCCACTCGGGGGCCTGGGCCGCCCTGGCGAGCTCCGCCTCCCAGGAGGCGCCCGTACGTAGGTAGAAGCGGAGCAGCTCGGCGCCGGCGCGGGCGTCGGCCAGCGCGGCGTGCGCGCCGAGGAGCGGGATTCCGGCGCGCTCGCAGCACGCGGCGAGCGTCCACCTGCCCTCGGGGATGAAGGCGGGCGCGAGCCGCTGCGTGCACAGGGTCTCGGTCACCCACTCGCTGCCGGGAAGGCTCCGCAGGAAGCGCAGGTCGAAGGAGGCGTTGTGGGCCACCAGAACCCGGCCCGCGACCCGCCGCCAGATCTCGTCCAGCACCTCCTCGATCACCGGCGCGCCCTGGACCATCGCGTTGGTGATGCCGTGGACGTGAACGGCCCCGGTGCCGCGGCGGGGGTCGACCAGCGAGTGCCACTCGTCGACGATCTCGCCCCCGGCGTCCAGCGAGATGAGCGCGATCTCGCAGATCCGGTCGCCCCTCGACGGCGAGAAACCTGTGGTCTCCACGTCGACCACCACATAACCTGGGCGCGTGGAGACATGGGAGGTGAGGGCGGGCTCAAGCCCCGAGCTCGTCATGCCTGCCACTCTAGGAGCCGCCCCCGCCTCTCACCGGGCGTTCCACAAACAGATGACCATGAATGGGCCTGGCGACGGACGTTAGTGGACACTATCCTCGGTACGCTGTCACCTGCGGGGCGTTAGCTCAATGGTTAGAGCTGCGGACTTTTAATCCGTAGGTTCTGGGTTCGAGTCCCAGGCGCCCTACCCCTGCCTGACCTGGCGATACGGGCTATTGATGATCGCCAGGTCAGGCCCCGTGACAGCATAAAGTGACAGCTTGAAGGGATGCGGAACCTCGCGGATCCTCGCGGAAATCCGTACCTCAGTCCCGTCTGTTGATCTTCAAGACGGCCCTGTCCGCCGGCACCAGCTCCGTCACCGGACCCTCCGGTCCCTCGCGCTCGATCACGAGCAGCGGGACCCCCTCGGGGATCTTCATTTCCTTGCGCTCCTGGGGCGTCGGCATCCGCGCACTCACGTCGGCCGGCCCTTCGATGTCCATGGGCACCCGAATCTCCCTCCGGACGTACGACCCCCCACGGCGCCGGGTCTCCACCAGGCCTTGGCCTCGGAGCTCCTTGATCGCCGCGCGCACCGTGATCCGCGCGAGGTCGTACTCCTTCATCAGCTCCGTCTCGCTCGGCAGCTTCTCCCCGGGCGGGAGCTTGCCGATCCGCGCCCGCAGGAGATCCGCGAGCTGGAGATACGCAGGTGTGTAGGAGTCACGATCTATGGACACACGGCGAGGGTATAGGCGCAGGTCAGCGCCTGTGTAAATGACTATAAGCGCTGATACTCTTGTGCGCTTGTCAGTACCAAGGTTACGGTGAGCGTCCAACTTGCTGCGATCAGTCGCTAGCAAGCAGGGTCAGGCGGCCCGTCCGGGCATGTCCAGGAGCACCATGTCCGGTCTGGGCGAGAGGCGACCCCGCGCTGGGAGTGTGCGGGGTCGCCTCTCAATCGTCCCTCTGCCGATCAAGTGGCAGCGAGGTTATGCGAACTCGATCATGGCCAGCATCGGCCAGCGCACCGCGCTCCTTACAGGACGATGCGGTCCACCCGCACGGCGCGATCCCCAGGGATGACGATCGGGTCCGCGACCTCGACCACGCGCCCGGCCGCGTACATCAGACGGGTGATCGAGAACACCGGCACCCCGACCGCGATCCCGAGCAGGTCAGTCTCCTCCGGCGTCGGCATGCGCGTCGCGGTGTCCTCGGTAATGCGGTCCACCTCGATGCCGAGCGTCCGCAGCTGGCCGATGTTGCCGCCGGGCCACGGCTCGTTGTGCGGGTCAGCGACCGGCGTGCCCTCGACGTCGACGGCCAGCAGGCACGAGCGCGACATCTGGGACGGCGAGCCGGAGGCATAGAAGACGAACCGGCGCTCCAGCACTCTGGCGCCGGGGTCGACACCGAACAGATCGGCCAGGCGCTCGTCGGCCTCGATCCACCGGAACGCCTTGTCCAGCCTGTACTGCGACCAGGCGATCCCGGCGTCGTACGTGAACGACGTCTGGGGCTGTTCCTGGGGGCCGGCGTCGGCGAGGTAGCGGTCCATGGAGATGCGTCGCACGGGCGGGCGCTCCCGGACATACGTGCCGGAGCCCTGCCGCGATTCGATCAAGCCCTCGTTGCGGAGGATCTCCAGCGCCCGCCGGATGAGGATGTCCGAGACTCCGTGCTCCTCGGCGAGCAGTCGCTGCGCTGGAAGCTTCGTGCCTGGGGCGAGCTCGCCCGTTGTGATCAGGTCGCGCAGATGATCAGCCACGCGGAGATAGGCGTGTGGCCTCTCGGTCACTTCTACCCCCCGAACTTCAGATTGGCTTGACAGCACCGTACACGGTCGGGCAAGTTCGTATACAAACTTATTCACTCTGTATACGGCGTCGCCTTGGAGCGCCCATGCCTGCTGCTGTCCCCCATGATCCGGCACATCACGCTCACCTGTCCTACACCTGGCGCGACGAGTACTGGCACCTGATCGACACTCCAGATCCCGCCGTCGTCCTGGTCTCCTCCAGCGTGTCCAAGGGCGACCCCTACCCCACCCTCGCGCAGGCTGAGGCCGCGTTCTGGCGCAGCGTCGCCAGCAGCATCCTGACCCACGACCAGCGCGTCGTCTCTGTCATCTGGCCCACGGCCGACGTCGAGGCGGCTGTACTGATCGACCCTGGCACCGGCTTGTTCCACCTCGCCTGCCGCGACGGCGAAGCAGCCGGAGCCCGGTGGTTCACCACCGAGACCGAGGCCCGCACCGCATGGATCGACGCCGTACGGGCGATGATCGCCGACCGCTTTCCCGGCTGGACTGTGTGGACCAGCGACATCGATCACTGGTGGGCCACCCGCGACACCGACGTCACCCGCGAGGAAGTGAAAGCAGGCATCCATCGCACGCTGACCGCAGGTACTCCCCTCGGCCTCGTCGACGAGTTGGAGAAGACGTGAGCTTCAGCGACCCCCACGCGATCTGTGCTTTCTGCCACCTCGACCTTGAGCGGCGCTCCGGTCTGCACGGGTTCATCTATCTGGACTGGCGGCTCGACCCGAAGCTCGACCGGGTCGCCTGCACCTCCAGGTCCAGCCCGGACAAGAAGCACGCCCCGCTGGACACCTCGGCGGACGTCGGCCAGGTGATCACCCGCCGCCTATGATCCCCCGGCTGCCGGTGCCCGCCGGGGGCGGCGGCAGCCGGGCCAACCGTGGTCCCGCCCACCACTTGGACGGAAGTGGACGCCCCTCGCGCGGATGGGCAGGGCGGGACCACCCCTACTCACCGGAGAGCATGTGACCACCCCAGAGCCCACCCCCGATCAGAGCGCCGACGATCTCCTCGACCAGATCCTGGAGCAGCTCGACAAGGACCCGGCTGCAGCTCTGGAGGCGATCAAGAAGCGCTTCCCCCAGCACGCCGACGACGCCCCGCCCGACGAGCACAGCGAGGACGGGACCACCCCCCACTCCGGCAGGTAGCAGAGCCCCCTCTCTTCCTGCCGGCCCCGGCCCCCGCGCGCGCTGAAGGGCAGCGCGCGCGGGGGCCCCTGAAAACACAACGACCCTGCCGGCGTTCGAGCGCCGGCAGGGTCACCGCCTGATCCCCACCTACCTGGAGACCGAGCAGCATGGCCGAGAGTACGAGCACCACCTCCATCGCGCTACCCATACGCGCCACCCCGCACCGCCGCGACTGGACTGTGATCATCACGGTCGGCATGGTCGCGGGCTCCACCGTCATCGCGTCCTTCACCGCGCTGGCCGGTCTCGGCCTCTTGGCGGGCTGGACCAAGATCTTCGACGTGTTCGGCGCCGAGCTCCCGATGAGCTGGCTCGTGCCGCTCAGCGTGGACGCCTACGGGGTCGGCGCCGCGCGCATCACGACGAACAAGGCGAGGTACAGCGCCGAGGTACGCCAGCACGCGTTCTGGCACGCGCTCGCCGCGGTGCTCGTCTCCGTACTCGGCAACGCGGTGTACCACCTGATCGAGGCCCGGGTGATCGTACTCGGCGACTCGGCGTGGGTACTGATCGTCGCGGTGTCGATCCTGCCGCCGATCGCGCTCGGCGGCCTGGTGCACCTGCTCGGCATGATCGGCCGGGCCGACGTACCCGAGGACGTACCCGCCGAGGTGCGCCAGGCGCCCGCCGTACCCGCCCCCGTACCCGCTGAGGTACGCGCGCCCGACGTCGTACCCGCGGCCGCGCCGACCGTACTCCTGCCGCCCGGCGTCGCCCCCGTCCCATCCCCCCTGGACTCCTACGCCGACCGGTGGCGGGAGTTCAGCGAGGACCTGGCCGGGCCGGTCGACCCGGCCCCGTACTCGGGCGGGTACGCCCCCGGCGACGCCGTACCCGAAGAGGTACAGCCGCACCTGGGCGCCGCTCCGGAGTGGTCGGAGGTCGTTCCGGATCGTTCCGCGCCCGTTCCGGCCGAGGGCCAGCAGCAGGTCATCCCCGTGCTCCCCGAGGTGCCGGAGCCGCGCGAGCTGTACCTGCGCGCGGTGCAGACCTTCGCGCCCGGCGGCGAGCTGGCCGAGGTCCCGCCCATCAAGACGATCAAGCGGGAGCTCGCCTGCGGGCAGCCGCGGGCCGAGCGGGTGCAGGCGTACCTGACCGATCTAGTCGAGGGGCCGCGCGGTGCTGCCCGTACCCGGCACGAGGTAAGCGCGTGAGCATCAGCACCACCGAGCGGCCGGCCGAGGAGGCCGAGCCGCTCGCCGAGTTCGTCCGCCCGTCGACGCCGACCGAGTTCTGGGAGCGCCGTACCCGCAGCCGTACCCGGGAGGTACGGGTGCGGGTACGTACGGCCGCGCACCGGGTACGGCAGGGCCGGTACGGGGTACGCGCCGGGCGGCTGGTGTGGCGGGCGGGTACGGCGCCCGTCGACGGGACCGCGTTGCTAGCCCGCGCGTACTGGCGATGGGTACGCGCCGATGACTACGCCCGCGCCGACGACCTGAAGTTCGTCGAGCGGGTACGGACCCGGCGGCGCCGCACCGCGTGGTGGGTAGGCGGCGGGTACGTCCTGTCGTCCGCGATGGGCGCGTACGTCACGGGTGGGTCGGCGGCGCTCCTGGCGGCCGGTGCCGTGGTGAGCGTCGGCACTGCGGCCGAGGTCCGCAAGCGCGTCAAGGCCCGCCCGGTGCCGCTGCGCTTCCCCGGGCTTGGGACCGGCCGGACCCCGGCCGAGGGCGTCGTGGTCAAGGCGGCGATCGCCGCGCGGCTCGGCCGCCCCGAGGGGATGAAGCTGGCCGCGCCGGTGCTGGCCGAGGACGGCGGCTGGTCCACCGTGCTGCAGCTGGCGCCCGGCGACCGGGCACGGGCCGCCCTCGGCAAGGAAGGCGCGTTCGCCAGCGCGCTCGGCACTGGCGAGAGCCAGGTGTTCTTCAAGGCGCTGGACGAGCACGCCGGGCAGCTCGCCGTGTTCGTCGCCAAGGCCGACCCGTTCCTCAAGGTGTACCCGCACCCGCTGATCGGCCGCACCGAGCCGTGGGACTTCTGGCGGGGCGTCCCGGCCGGTCCCAACGGGCGCGGTGAGGAGGAGTGGCTGCGCCTGGTCGACGCCTCCCTCATCGTCGCCGGGGAGCCACGCGCCGGGAAGTCGGCGGCGGTCAACGGGATCCTCGCGGCCGCCGCGCTGGCGCCCACCGTGCGCATCCATCTGTGGGACGGCAAGGGCGCCGGTGACCACCGGCCGTGGAGGAGAGTCGCGCACACCGCCGAGAAGCGCAACGCCAAGGGACTGCTGCACCACCTGCTGCGGATGCAGGCACAGATGGAACGCGTCTTCGACATGCTCGACGAGGCGGGCGGCTCGACGAAGTTGACGCCCGAGCTGTGCCGCCAGCTCGGCATCGACATCGAACTCACGGTGGTCGACGAGACCCGCTACTACGTCTCCTCCGAGCACGGCGAGGAGATCGTGGAGCTGATGGTGGACATCGCCTCGCGCGGCCCGGCCGCCGGTGTGCTCCTGGTCCTGGCGACGCAGCGGACCACGCGGGAGGGCATCCCGCCGAAGCTCAAGGGGGTGTGTTCCCTCAGGTGGGCGATGCGGTGCGCCGACAGCATCGCCTCCAACGCGGTGCTCGGCCCCGGCGCGGTCGGCGCCGGATACGACGCCTCCGAGATCCCCCGGTCTCACCGCGGCGTCGGCATCCTGGACGCGGACGGCGCGGACCCTGCGCGGCTGCGCTCGTACTTCCTCGACGACCAGGGAACCGACCTCACCGACGTCGCCGACGTCGCGTACGAGCTGCGCCGGGCGGCCGGGACGCTGCCCGCCCGGGAGAGCGCGGCCGCCGTCGACGTCGACCCGGCGCGGGAGATCCTGGCCGCCATCGAGGAGGCGGGGCGGCTGCACACCGTCGACCTGGTCGAGGCGCTGGGCCCGGGGTGGACTCCGGAGCGGATCGCCGCCGCGCTCAAGCCGTACGGGGTCGCGCCGCGGTCGGTGAAGATCGACGGCCGGGTCTTGCAGGGCTACCGGCGCGAGGACCTCGCGGCCGCGGGCGCCGGGGTCTGACCCGGGCCTACCGGGCCCCTACCCGACCAGCTGCCCCTACCTGGCCCTTACCGTGCCTGACCTGCGCGGTAGGGGCGGTAGGGCCATTTCCCGCACACCCAGAAACCACTCCCGGGCGCCCGCCTGGGGGACCGAAGGAGGCACCATGGCGAAGGACAAGAAGACCGGCAAGAGCACGAAGACCGGCAGGACCGGCGAAACCGTGGTCAACGAGGCGGGCGAGGACGTCGCCCAGGTCGGTATCACCTTCGGCGCCCGGGGCCGGTGACGGCGTGGAGCTGGTGATCGTGGGAATCACGGTGGCGGCGATCGCGTGGCGGTGGGATCGGCGCCGGCATCCGCTGCGGCGGTGCCCGTCCTGCCGGTCCTCCCCGGGCCGGCGGATGTCGGCGTGGAACCGGGAGGCGTACGGCGCGTGCCGCCGGTGCGGCGGCAAGGGGGAGATCCCCCGCCGGTGAGATGAGACGACGCCCGCACCTCGGCCGAGGTGCGGGCGTCGCGCGTGTCCGGGGTCTACTTGTCGAGCTTGCCGGAGCGCTTCATCCATGGCTCGACGATGGCCCAGGACCACGCCGGAGAGCCGTTGACCTCGCCGAGCGGGTCGGGCATCGGCTCCTCCTTCGGGCGGGAGGCGTTGCGGGAGGGGCGGCCGGCCTCGACCCAGGCGGCGCGGCGCTTCTCCCACGACCTGACGGTGCCGACCTTGACCGGTACCCCGTGTTCCTGCTCGGCCCTGGCGCAGATCTCCAGGGCTCCCACGATGTCGAGTGCGGTGTCTGCCATGCGTTGACCGTACCACAAAGACGACAGTCACAGGTGAGTAACAGATGGCGTGATCGCAGCTTTTCCGGTACGTCCAATGCAGCTTTTCCGGTACAGTCATACATGACAGCAGGAACGACGAACGGAGCCCGACATGAGCACCCAGAACCCCCTCGAGAACCTCCTCACCGCCGACGCCCTCGTCGCCCGCCTGATGGAGCGCCTCACCCCCGCCGCCCGGCAGAGCATCGTGGCCGGGTTCACCCCGCAGGAGCAGGGCCACGTGGACGCGGCGATCGAGCGCGACGCCCTGCGCCACCGCTACTGCGAGTGCTGCGCCTGAGCGGCCACCCCGCCCCGCCACCCGGCGGGGCGGACGTCCTGCTGTCACACGGAAAAGCGCCGCCCTCCCCGGATGGGGAGGGCGGCGCTTTCGTGCGTACGGGCTACGGGGCCGGCGTCGGGGTACCCTGCCCGCCGGTCGAGGAGGAGGACGGCGTCGGGGTGGGCGTCGGCGCCGGGTTGCCCTTCGCCGGCTCCTTGGTGACCTTGCAGTCATACGCCGCGATGGCGTAGCCGCTCAGCAGCTTGCAGGTGGTCCAGACGGGGCCGACCTTGTAGGCGTAGACGGCGGGCAGCCCGCCGTCCTTCCCGTCCTGGCCGTCCGCGCCGTCCTCGCCGTCCGCGCCGTCCTCGCCGTCCGCGCCGGGCTTGCCCGCCGGACCGGTCGGACCGGCGGGACCGGTCGCCCCCGGGACGCCGCGCAGACCGCGCGGCCCCTGGGTGCCGATGCCCGCCTCACCCTTCGGCCCCTGCGGGCCGGCCGGGCCGCGCTCGCCCTGCGGGCCGGGGCCCGACACCGTGCTCTGCCCCTGGCCGCCCCACGACAGCGGCGCCTCGGTGGTCCGGCACTTCGCGCTGGCGTTGACGATGCGGACGTAGCGCGTCTTCTTGTGGACGCAGGAGTACACCACGTCGCCGGGGGCGGCCTGCGCGGCCGAGGCGGTGGTGACGCTGGACAGGCCGACCGCGAGGACCGCGGTCGCCAGCAGGGCGGCAGGCGTCTTGAAACGCATGGATGACTCCAGAGGGGAGGAAGGGAAGGCCGTGGCGCGGCTGCACCAGAGTGTCAGATGCGTGCGCAATGGACCGGGACAATGAGCATTTATGCTCACCATTCGTGTATGGGGGCATCTGCCCGATTGATGCCGGACGCGCGAAGATCGCCCGCCCTCCCTGAAGGGGAGGACGGGCGAGCGCCGATCTACCGCTGTGAGTCCGGGAGGTCCGGGCGAGCGGTGTGCTTGGCCCGGTACCCCGCCACCGCGGCGATCGCCGTCGGCAGCAGCGGAATCGTGAGAGCCTCCAGCCAGTCCGGCCAGAACGCGATCAGCGAGTGATCGGCGTCGACCGCCTGGAGCACGGCCAGCAGCGCGACGGATCCGGCGTAGCCGCCGAACGACGCCCACTTGACCTTCGCCTCGACCGGCGAGGACTCGGTGACAGGTTCTCCGTGCATACGTCCCTCCAATGGGACAGCCCGCCACCACGGCGGGGAGTGTGGGGAGCGCTCGACCAGCGGGCCGGCGCGGTGAGGGTCGGTGCGTCTCACAGGCCGAGCAGCTTGGGCCAGGTCTTCGGCCCGACCTCGCCGTCTCGGGTCAGGCCCTTGTCGCCCTGCAGGCGCTGCACCTCGGCGGCGACCGGCGGCGAGTACACCGTCGGGTCGACGACCGTCGGGTTCAGGTCCTTGCCGTAGCCGCGCGCCTGCAGCAGGAAGAACACGGTCTTGACGTGGCGGCCGGTGGCGCCCGGCTTGAGCAGGGGGAGCTTGTCCACGAGGGCCTCCGTGGGATCCGCGACCGCGGCGGCCGCGGCGTAGTTGGGGTAGCCGAACCCGGCCACTCCGGCCAGCGATCGGGTGTGCTCCTGCAGCTGGTTGCTGGTGTTGCCCTCCAGCGTGCGGATCCGCCCGTCGGGCAGAACGCGCAGGACGACACCGACGTGGTCGATCGCCGCGATGCGCTTGGTGCCGCCCCAGTCGAAGTACACGAGCGCGTTCGGCCGTGGGGTCTGGCCCCACTGGCCCCGGTCCTGGAACCACTGCGCGGCGTACGGGGTGTAGGCCATGCGCGGGATGACGCTCTCGGGGATGCCCGCCTGCGCGGCCGCCCACGAGATGAGCATCTGGCACCAGGCGCCCCGGCTGAACCCGGGCGCGGGCTTGTTCTCCTCGTACCAGGCGGCGAACTTCGTCCAGCCGCCTGCCTTCTCCCGGTAGCCGAGCTCGGCGCGGATCGCGCCGATCAGCCCGCGCTCAGCCGCGGTCGCCATCGGCGTCCTCGTCGCCCTGGCCGTGAGCGCCGTCCTCCTCGGCGTCCTCGTCGCCCTGGCCGTGAGCGCCGTCCTCCTCGGCGTCCTCGTCGACGTCGTCGGGCGGGCTCTGGTCGCCGTCCTCGGGCCGCACCGCGGCGCCGTCGACGGGCTGCGGAGGAAACGGCTCGCGGTCCTCGGCGTGGTGGTCGGTCATCAGGGTTCCTTCCATCTCGATGGGCCCGGTTTCAAAACAGCGCCGGGGGCGGGGTGCCGACCTCGGCGAGCTGGGTGTTGAGCTCCTCAATGCGGGTGTTGAGCTGCTCGACCATGGATTGCCAGCGGGCCGTCTGCCGGTCGTGGTCGCGCAGCTGCTCCTTCAAGGAGTGGGCCTGGGTCTGGAGCTCCTCGATCTGGGCCCGGAGGGTCTGGCTGACGTCCTGCTCGCGCGCCAGCTGCTCGGTGACCCGGGCCGATTGCTCCTCCAGCCGGCTGATGTTCGCGCGCAGCCGCTCCAGCTCGGCCTTGAGCTCCACGACCATGCCCTCGTAGAAGGTCTTGGCCGACTCGTAGGCGTCCTTCACCGCCTGCCGGGCGGCGATCCGCTCGTCGGACTCGGCCTTGATCTTGTTGGCCTTCGTCGAGGCGCGCCCGGAGACGATCGCCGCGAACACCGCGGCGATGCCGGCGACGATCGCGGCGATGGTCTCCGTGGTCATGCCGTACCGCCCGCGCCGTAACCCTCCTGACGGCGAGCCGAGTTGAGCACCCAGGCGGCGGCCGCGAGCCAGATGGCCGCCGAGACGTAGCCACGGGGCACATCAGCCGCGAGCCAGCCCACGAGGTGTAACAACCCCCAGAAGATCTTCAGCGCGGAGGCGGCCGCGAACCCGACCCGGTCCTGAACAGAGAAGGCCTGCTGCAGGCAGATGGCGCCGACGAGGAACCACATGCCCGCCCACACCGAGTGGGGGGCGATGCTGGCCAGGTACAGGTAGGTGCTGGTGGAGGCAGACTCCGGCGTGGGAGTGAGCAGGCCGATGCCATAGACGAAGTCGAGGGCGCCGAGCATCAGGAGATCGGCGCCGCGGTGGCCGAGACGTGCGTCGAGAGCCTTCAGAGCGCGAAGCATGGCGGCCCTTCGTCGGAGGGAAAGTGGGTGCCGGCCGCGCGCCTTCCCTCGGAGCGCATTCAGCCCGCACGCGCGGACGGCACGATCAAGGGGTCAGGCGATGAGGTCCGCGCCGCGCAACGAGTTCAACAGCGCCACGAGCGCGGTGTTCAGGTTGTCGACGGTGTCAACGATCGTTTGGATCTGCGCCTGGTTGTACGACGGTGTTGCGTTGGTCAGGGGAAACGCCGGGTTCGATACGCCGGTGCCCTGCGGGAAATCCGGCACCTCCAGCACTTCCTCGCTGCCGGTGTACTCCATCGCGTGCAGCCGCCCGCCTGAGGCGAAGATCCAGACGTCGCCCGGCTCCAGCTGTTCCGGGTCCGGGC
This sequence comes from Streptosporangium nanhuense, assembly GCF_059358815.1. Classification (NCBI taxonomy): domain Bacteria; kingdom Bacillati; phylum Actinomycetota; class Actinomycetes; order Streptosporangiales; family Streptosporangiaceae; genus Streptosporangium; species Streptosporangium nanhuense. The sequence continues at coordinate 283,446 of NZ_JCADBG010000007.1, read as the reverse complement.
TGTCCATGGCGCGCAGAATCCAGCCCTTGGACGCCTCGGTGAGCGGGCGGCCGGTGGCCGCGGACCGCTGCGCCGTCTCCAGGCCGCGCTGCACGTCCCGCATGTCGCGGGCCTGGTCGGCGGGGAACCCGTCCACGTCACTCCACCTCCTGGTCGTCGATGAACAGCTCTGCCTCATCACGACCGTTTTCGCGGCCGACCGGGGTGACCTTCATGCCGAGGATCCGGCGCCGCTCGTCCAGGCCGGCGCCGCTGTTGACTCGCCGGAACCACTCGTCGGTGATGACGATGCGCGCGGTGTCGCCGAGCTTGTTCGGGTGGATGGTCGGCTGCTCGCCGAGCAGGACGGCGACGGACATGACGTGCGGGGCGCCGCCGGAGGTCGCAGCGAGCTCGGCGGCCACCGCGTTCAACTGCGCCAGGCTCGTCACCCCGGGCCGGTCCACGGTCCGGTCGATACGCGGCCACACCCCGGTCGCCAGATGCGGCGAGGAGTAGGCGGCCGACAGCAGCGGCTCCGAGGTGGTGGAGGCGTCGGTGTCGATGGAGTCGCCGCGGGCCCGCCACCGGGTGCCCCGCGTCAGCGGCGTCATGTCGATGTCGACGTCGAGGATCTCCCCGCCGCCCGGCGAGTCGGTGAACATGTGCGGGGCGTCGGCGTCGCCGAGCGGTTGGCCCCACACCAGGTGCAACTCCACCCCTTCGGCGCCGAGCTCGGTGTTGACCATCAGCTCGATGCCGTCGGTGCCCGCGGTGGCATCGGCCAGATGCTGGCCGTACTTACCCTTGTGGGCCTCGTAGGTGCGGGTCAGCGTGGACTCCGACAGGCCGCCCTGGACCAGGAGGCCGATGTCGGCGTGCTCCTGGCTCTGCAGGTGGTCGATGAGCTGGCGGACGATCTCGACCCGGTCTTCGTCCTCGAACGGGCCGAGGGCTTCCTCCAGTTCGACGTAGGACAGGTAGGCGATCATGTCGACGCCCGACAGGGTCAGGACAGGCCTGGTTCGGCGCTTCTTGCTGATCTTCGCGCCGATGATCCAGTACCGGCCCCAGTGGTCGTCGCCCGCCCGCCAGATGTCCACCACGGTGACGCCGGGCCCGCGCAGCAGATCCGACGGACGCCGAGGGATGATCTTCGCGACCAGGTCGCCCTCGTTTTCGTTCGCGATCGGGTAGGTCGCGGAGAAGTTACCGACGTTGATCTGTCCCCGCCTGCTGATGCGCTTCTCGAAGCTGACGCCGTGCAGGTCGAGGTCACCCAACCGGCCGCCAAACAGGCGGGAGAACCGGTAGGAGTAGAGCGCGTCGCCCGCGCCGGGCGCATCCACCGGGACCGGCGGCACGTCCGGGACGGTCACCGCGGACGGGATCGAGATGGTGATGCCGTGCGAGCCGAACACCTGCGACTCGGACGCGGTGAACGACTTCGGGCCGGACGGCGCGCTGGAGCTGATCTCCCGGGTCGCGACCAGCACCGTCAAGGCCTCGCCTGCGGTGGTGACGCGGCGCGTCACGTACCCGGACGGCGCCGACCACGACAGCGTGTCCGGGGCGAACGCGACACCGATCCGGATCTCCAGGTGACTGGCGGCGGCCGGGGCGACGTTGGGGGTGGGCGCTTGATCCGCGACCTCATACCAAGGGCCGACCGCGACCCGCATCGGGACCGTGGTGGACGCCCCGTCCGCGGTGACGATGACCACCGCGCCTGCGTTCGGCCCGGCGTGAGGGAAGGCGTACGGGCCTGTCCCGCCGCCGGGCCCGGTACGCCGGTACAGGCGCGCGTACAGGCCCAGCGAATCGTCGATGATCTGGTCTCCGACGGGCATCCACCCGGCCGGGTCTTCGATGTCGTCGAAGTCGTCGAACAGCGCAGCCTGGATCGCCCACAGGATGTCTGTGGGCGCCATTCCGGCGGGGCGGGGGACCAGGATCGTCTCGTCGGCGCCTGAGGTGGTGCCTGAGGAGATGGAGCGGTAGGACGCGGTCACGGCACCCCTAGTCCCATGCGTCGCGGTAGAGGACCTCGGCCTGCGAGCCCCCACTGGCCGCGGTGTACTCCACGTCCTGGGGGCCGCGGTCGAGGATCCAGTCCCAGATGGAGACCGAGCCGAACGACATGTCGTTGCCGACGTCAGCCAGCTCGGCGCCGGAGGTGGCGTCGTGCAGTTTGGCTGTGCCCAGGTCGGTGTCGACGATGAGTTCCTGGCCGGACGGGACGGTCAGGTTCCACTCGGTCACCCGGTCGAGGGTGAGGTTGTGCAGGCGAGGACCGACGGTCAGACCTGGGAAGATGATCAGCGGATTGGTCTCGCTGTTCCCGGCGTTGGTGATCTCCACGATGCTGTTGATCGGGACCGTGACTCCGGTCGCGTTCACGTTGTAGCGGCGGGGTTCGGCGAGGATCCACTGGAGCACGATCTTTCCGACGCCCATCCTGAGCAGGAGATCGCCGGGGATGTACACCTGGTCGATGCGGCCATACGCCAGGTAGGGCGTCCCGAGATCGTTGATCACGATCGGCGACTGCCTCGCGTCGCGCTCGTGAGGGGTCGCGTTCTCCAGCGCCAGGACCACGGCCTCGACCTCGTCGCGGCGTGCCGTGATCAGTCCGATCATCCGCAGGGTGCGCTCGCGAGACAGCGGCCGGCCCGGCGCAGACCCTCGGCGATTGGCCCTGGGCGCGTTCCCGCTGTCGGGGGAGTCCTTGCCGCGCCACCCCTCCAGGTCCTGCCATCGGTAGGGGGTGCCGCGGCCGATGATGAAGCCGTTCCACTCGATCTGGCTCGCCAGGCCGTCGAGCTGGTCTCCGGGCAGGACGGGTACGGTCGCGACGGCCCCGTCCACCGTGACACCAACTGCGACGGTGGTGAGGGTGACGTCGGCGTTGAACTCGGCGTCGACGTCCGGCGTGTAGACCGCCGTGGCCACCGAGACTGTGCCCGGTTGGATGGCCGAGCTGGTGGATACGTCCGGGGTGGGGATGGTGAGGGGGACGGCGACAGTGGTGGGGGTGACGACCTCGGCGGTGTCCACCGTCACGGCCGGCACCGGCACCGTCGTGACGACGGCGACGGCGGCCGGGACGGTGGACGCGCCCGCCGACACGGACGGGGCCGGGACGGTGGTGACGACATCGACCGCGGCCGGGGTCGAGCTCGCACCTGCAGACACGTCTGGGGCCGGGACGGTGGTGACGACATCGACGGTGGTGATGTCCACGGAGGCGCCGGTGGACGCTGGGAGGATCTCCAGCGCCGCCCATTTCCAGTTCGCGGCGTCCGACCCTGACGCGTCCAGGTTGAACGTAACCACGGTGCCCGACGACGGCGTATCAGAGGCCTTATGGATGCCGATGCCGGACGCGTAGTAGCCGCCGGCGACGTACCACCCGAACCCGGTGTCGGTGGAGGTCGGGACGCCGCCCCCGATCAGATCGAATGCCGCGCAGAACCCTCGGCTACCGGCGGCGCTGCTGGTGTAACCGTTGATCGTGACGGCGTTCGTGGTGGACGTGCCGTTGCCGGTCTGCCCGATCGGTGAGGAGGGGTGCTGTCCGCTGACCGCCAGGACCTTCAGACCGAGGCTCTGGTCGGTGCCGGTGACGGTCAGCGTGACGGTCATGGTTCCGCTGCCGGTGACCGGGGCCGTCCACACCTCGGCCCGCGCCACTGTCTCCGAGACGATGCTGGAGCGCCGCGTCCACGTCAGGCTGCCGCCGGACAGGGCGGTCGCCCCGTTGCTGGTGCACATCACTTCGGCGACCAGCAGCCCGCCCGCGGCGGGGCGGGTGAACGACGCGGTGGTGACCGTGGTGACGTCGGCGGCGGAGACGACTGCGGGTGAGGTGTCGACGCTGGGCATGACCCGCCTCTCAGATCAGGGCGTGAAGTCCATGGTGAACAGGCCGTTGGCGTGCGGAGTGATCAGCAAGGTTCCGGCGGAGGTGTTGTAGTTGCTGCCGAGGTCGATGCCCATGATTAGCGGATCACCGGACACCGGCTCGGCGAACATGTCGACATGCCGCACCCCGGTCAGGGTGGAGCTGGCCCATTGGACGGCGTCGGAGCTGTACTTCATCAGCGCGGAGGCCTTGGACAGTGCGGTGCCGGTGACGACCTTGCCGCGCGCCGTGTAGCCCGTGCCGCTGATCTCGTTCGTCGCGCTGTAGGTGGTGTCGGAGTCGTAGTTCGGGCTCTTGCTGGAGGTGTAGAGCGCCCACTGGTGGGTCTCCAGATCGAAGTCGACGCCGAGCTGGGTGGTGTCGAAGATGTCCATGAAGGTGGCTGCGTACAGGCCGGATGCCATGGTTACTTACCTCCGGTCGTCTTGCCGGTGCGGGGCCGGGCCCGCACGGTCACGGGCTGGCCGGTCGCGTCCGCGGACCCGTCTTCGACCACCACCGCCGGGCCTGGTGGCTGCGCGCCGAACAACTCCCGCAGCGGCGCTGCGTCGGCCTCTGCCTCATCCAGCTCCTGGCGCCAGGCGGTGAACTGGGCCTCCAGCTCGGCACGCAGCTTCGCGTCGGGCCGGCCGTCCTGGTCGAGGATCTGCCCCTTGAGACGCTGGGCCAGCGCGGGGAGCTCGACGCCGAATTTGGCGATGCGCTTCTCCCGGCGCAGCCACGTCCTGGTGTCGTTCAGCGCGACCGCCGCGGCGTTCTTCGCCTCGCTGGCGGCGCGCACCTCGGCCATGGTGCCGCCCTCGACCGCCTTCCGGTACGCGGCCTTCGCGGCCTGGTGGGCCTGCCAGATCGGCTCGCACGCTTCGGCCAGGGCGAGCTCGGCGCGCAGCTGTGACAGCGGCGTGGGTGTGGCGGGGAGTCCGAGGCCGTTCATCCGCGCAGCTCCTTCATGACCTCGCCTGAGGCGGCGTGGATGACCAGGTGGGGCAGGAACACGTGCGCGTCCTGGCCGTGCTGGCGCTCGCGGATGCGGTTGCCGAGCTCGTCGAGCGTGATCTGCATCAGCTCCCCCGTGATGAGGTGCCGGATCGTCTTGCGCCGGGCCTTGACCCTGTAGGACCAGCCCTGAGGGCGGACCGCCACAGACCGCATCCGAGCCAGGTCCGCGGCGGTGTACGCCTGGAGTCTGGACATGCCGAACCACCTTCCTGTCGATGTTGAATCAGGCCTGGACGGCGAGCTCGTAGCCGAACTGGCGGGCCAGCCGAGGAACGTCAGCCTCCTCGCGGATCACGCTGCCGCTCAGGTCGACGTTGACGACCGTGCCGCCCCCGCCGGCCGCCGCTGCACCGCCGCCCCCGTACGTGGGGCCGTTGAACGCCACCCCGGCCGTGCCGGACGTGGCGCCGAGGATTTCCGTTTTCTGCTGTGCGGCTTTCCGCTCCGCTGCCGAGATCGCCTCGTCGATGGCGGCCCTGTTGTCACCGAACGACTCCGCCATGGCGGCCTTCGAGGCGTTCTTCATGACCTTCTTCGCCGCGGCCACCGCGGCGCCCCCCTTGGACAGGACGCCGTCGATCCAGCCCTGGATCGTGTTCACGCCGATGCTCTGGTAGAGCCGCGACGGCGAGTGTGAGTCCAAAAATCCGGTGACCGCGTCGGTGGCACCCTTGATCACGTTCTTCGCGGCGTCGATCGCCTGGCTCGCCATGGCCTTGACCCCGTTGATCAGGCCGAGGATCAGATCCTTTCCGGCCTGCAGCAGGAGGGTGGCCAGGTTTCCGAGCCCGGCGACGATCTTGGGCGGGAACTGCTTGGCCCAGGTGACCAGCTCCACGGCTTTGTTAATGGCGCCTTGGACGAGTTCGAGGAACCACTGCTTGACCTTGCCCGGGAGCTCGGCGAGCGCCTGAACTCCGGCGATCACGTTGGTGACCGCGGTCTTGATCTGGGTGACGACCCAGTTCCACGCGGTCTGAGCTGCGGCTTTGATCGTTTCCCAGTGTTTGGCGATCAGGCCCGGCAGAGTGAAGTTCTGGAAGATCGCGATGGCGCCAGAGACAAACCCCGAGATCTTGTCCTTGATCCACTGCCAGACGGCGGCGGCCGTGGACTTGATGCCCTCCCACAGGCCGGTCAGGAACGAGACGATCGAGTTCCAGACCTCGCTCGTCTTGGAGGAAACCCACTCCCAGGCGGCACCGATGGCTTCGCGGATGGTGTCCCAGTTGGCCACGATCAACGCGACCAGGGCGACCACGGCAGCGATGATCAGTCCGATCGGCCCCATTGCGATCACCCACGCCAGAGCCACCCGGGCGGCCTGTGCGAGCGCCTGGGCGCCCATCAGCACCCAGCCCGCGACCACCCGCCCGGCGGTCATGGCCATGGTCGCGACCATCGTGGCCGCCGAGGCGACCATCCCGGCCGCCGCCGTCGCCATGGACAGCACCATCCGGCCAGCGGCCGCGGCCGCGGTGGCCGCCGTGGCGGCGAGCTTCGTACCGAAGGCTCCGATGGCCGTGGCGGCGGGGCCGATCTTGGCGACTGCTCCGGGGATGTTGCCGATGCCGGTCGCCAGGAGGCGGAGGCCGGTGATGGCCGGGCCGACCTTGCCCGCGATCGCTCCGGCGATGATCGAGAACGCCAGGAACTTGGCGACGACCTCCTGCACGCCGGGCGGCATCGAGGTGATGATGCTGGCGAGCGTGGTCAGCGGCCCGGACAGCATCGACAGGACCGGGCCGAGCGCGGCGCCGGTCTGCGCGAGCAGTTGGAAGACGTTGCCGATCTGCTGTTGCCCCTGCGCGGACTGCGCCCAGGCGGCGAACCGCGCGGTCAGCGACTCGATCGTGCCGAGCAGGGAGGCGCCGTCCGTGCTGGCGCCTTTGAAGATCCCGGCCAGGCCGACGCCGACGTTCTTGACGATGGTGCCGAGGGTCGCGAGGGTGTTGCCCGCCCGGTCGACGACCCCGGCGAGCTTCGCCGCCCCCTGCTCGGAGGTGAGGAAGGCGGCGCCGGACTTGAGCCCCTCGACCGCCCACCCAGCCATCCGCTGCATCAGCGGAGCGCCCGCGTTGGCCAGCTTCAGCACGCTGGTGATGAGCGGCTCCACACCGTCGCGCAACGTGTTCAGCACCCCGGCGGTGTTGCCGAACACCTTGGCCATCTCGCCCTTGAACATGGGCGTGGCCGCGACGCGGAGCGCCTCCGTAGCCATGCTGTTCAGGGCCCCGGAGACTTCCGTCATCCCGGCCTTCGCCGTCGGCAGGACGCTGGTGGCGGCGGCCTTCAGCGGGCCGGTGAGGCCCTCGAAGAACCGCTGCTGAACCGCCTTCTGGATCGGGTCGAGCCCTTGCTTTTTGATCGCGGCGGCCGCCGTGACGAAGGACCTCGCGGCCGGGGAGAGCTCCTTCATGGCCTCGGCGAGCTTCTTTGCGTCACCTTCGGCGGCCGCGGCCATCGCTTCGCCGACCCCGGCCACAGCGATCTTCGCGGTAGCGCTGGCGACTTTCACCGCGGCCATGGCCGCGGGCAGCGCCAGCAGCGCGCCGGCCGCCGGGGCGAGCGCCGCTCCGAGGTTGACGGCTTGGCCGGCCAGCAGCGCCAGGCTGGTGCCCTTGCCGACGCTGGAGAGCTTCTGCGCTCCGGCGGCCAGCTGCTCCAGCCCGGTCAAGGCCCGGTTCACACCGGATTTGAACTGCTTGGTGTCCATCCCGAGCTTGACCAGCAGGGTCTTGAGGGTGGCCATGGGTCACCCCCTCTCGGGTCCTGCTATGAAGGTGTGTCGTCCTCCCGGACGGCCTCGCGGTGGGTGCCGCCCATCGCCGCGTTGAGCTGCTGAGCTTTCGCGTACAGCTCCTCAGCGCTCACCGGCTCGCGGCTGTCCCAGCGCATCAGCACGTCGCCGATGGTCCGCGGCCGCCGGTTCTTGCCGCGGTTGACGTTGAGGATGTTCGCGGTGATCTGCGCGGCCTGGTAGTCGCCGCGGGCCGGGCCGAGCGGCCCGGTCATCTGCTCGTAGGCGATCCACTCGGTGATCTCCCGGGAGTCGATCTGCGCGAGCAGCTCACCGACGGTCTTCCCGAGGTGGCTCGCCAGGCGGAAGTAGAAGCGCCGCTCGGGACGGCGCCTTAGTTTCCCTCCAGCTCCTCCAGGTCCTCCTCGGTGAGACCGGCGAGCTTCTGCGCCATCTCGAACACCCGGTTCAGCGCGGCCGCGCTCTTGTTCGACAGGGCGCGGATGTCGTCCTCGCCGAACAGCAGCTGGCCGCGCTCGTCGACGATGCACAGCTGGGCCAGCTTGGCGCGGGCGTCCAGGGTCCGGCGGGCGTTGCCCTGCTTGTCCAGCAGCGAGGCCTCGAACTTGTCGCGCTCGCGGCCGGTCAGGGACCGGACCCGCACGGTGCCGCCCCATTCGGGGACCGGCACCGACTCCACCCGGCGGTCGGAGATGTCCAGGATCTGGTCGCGGGTGAGGAAGGCCGGGGTGTCAGCGGGGGTGGAGGTGGTGGCCATCAGGCGGATGCTCCGATCAGGACGATGTCGTAGGTGACCGAGGACCCGGCGCCGCTGTTGGCGATCAGCAGGAGGTCTCCGGTTGAGGCGGTGACGGCGTAGCCGGTGGCGTCGGCCTGCCCGGCGGCGAGCAGCAGGGTGCCGCCCGGCGGGATCTTGATCTTGTCGGTGGCGTCGCCGAACGGCGACGCGAGCGCGTTGGAGACGGCGCCGCCGACGAGGACCTGGTTGGTGTTCGCGGAGGAGGCGCGCACCAGCAGCAGCTTGAGCCGGGCGAAGGTCAGCGACGCGCCGAGCGGGTCGGTCAGCCCGCCCGCCAGGTCGAGGCTCTCGGAGCTGGAGGCGCTGATCGTACGGCGGTCGTGGAAGATGCGGTCAGCCTGCCCGGCGGCGGCGCCGTCGGCGAGCACGACGGCCTGGCGCAGCGACAGCGGCACCTCGGCCTGGGCCAGGTCCTGCACGCCGGTCAGCAGCCCGGTCAGCGACACGATCAGTTTGGTCTGCAGCGTCATCAGCTCGCGCCTCTCAGGTGATGACCGGCTTGCCGGTCACCTTCAGCGTGATCTCGGCCGCCAGCAGGTCGTCGTGCGGGCCCTCCGGGTTGAACCCGGTCATGATCGCCGTCAGGTCCCACTGCGCGCCCGTGATGGCCGGCCACACCAAGCGGTAGTCCCTGGGCGCGTCATCCTCGAAGTCCTCCACGAGCGCGTCGTGCACGCGCGGGTCGTAGCGCACCTCGAAGCTGACCTCACCACCGTCTTTCAACCCGCCGATGAACTCGCGCCAGCCGTCCGGCGATCCGTGGTGCGTCGTCTCGTACGGCTCCCGCTCCAGTTCGGGCCCGCCGATGTTCGTCACCCCGGCCACCGAGGTGAACGCCGGGCTCACCTCCATGTCGGATCGCTGCAGCTGGCAGCCGTACCCGTCCACTCCGGCCATCTCTACTCCTCTGGCTCCTGAACCCAGACGCGGAATCGCGCCTGGCCTTGTCGGATGTTGGGGTCGTTGACCCGCCGGACCCCGTCGGTCACCCGGGCGATGCTGATGAGTTCCCAGCCCTCGACCGTCAGCGGCACCCGGTGCAGGACCCGGTCCAGCTCGGCGAGCACCCGGGCGTTCTGGGCGAACCCGCGGTAGGCCGACCAGATGTTCAGTACCGCGATGACCTCGAACGCGCGGCGGCCGTGGTCGCCGATGTCTTTCTCGGTCAGCTCGGCGAACGCGATGTAGGGCCGGTCGGGGGACACCTTCTCCGGCACCTCGTCGTAGATCCCGGAGACCAGCGCGCCCAGCGGCTCGTCAGCTTTCATCCGGGCGTACATCGCCTGCTGCACCGGCCACAGCGCGCTCATGAGGGCAGGTGCCGATCCAGCGCCCGCCGAGTGAGCTCGGGCAGACGCCGGTTGCCGTCCTCGGCTGCGGGCTCCAGGAACGGGTCCGCGGTGATGGACTCGGTGCCTTTCTCGATGAACTCGCCGTAGTAGCCGCGCGGGTCGAAGACGCCGACCTGGGCCGCCATCCGCGCCTTGTTGACCTTCTTGTCGATGTGCTCCTGCAGGAACCCGGTGTCTACGGCGACGTCGGCGACGGCGTGGGCCTGGACGTGCTCAGCCCACTCGGTCGCGACGTCGGCGCCGGCCTCGTCGACGTCGTGGAACATCCGGTACATCTGCTTGCGCAGCGCGCGGGCGTCGACCTCGACTTTCACGTCTCCTCCTCCCGGTCGCGGGACCTGCAGTCGGCGCGCAGGTACTTGGGAGCGGACGGGGTGTAGGTGGCCAGGACCTCCAGCACCTCGTCCCCGTCCAAGAGCCGATCGCCGCGGTGTACGTCGGCGCCGGGCGGGAGGTAGACCACGTCGGTCAGATCGGCGCCGTGCTGGTCGCCGGTCTCGCGCTCGGTGCTGGTGGGCTGGGAGCGGCGGCCGCGGACCGTCCCGGCCGGTAGCCAGGCGACGGAGCGGCCGCCGCCGCCGTCGTCGGTCTCCTCGCGCCGCTCGACGCCGAGGCGCCGGTTGAGGAGGTGCGCGATCACGTGCGCGCCCGGTAGACCGACAGGGTCCGCAGCTCCGCGGAGGTCGGGTTCATCCCGGGGACCTCGTACTGGGCGTTCCAGTCGCCCAGCCGCTCGGCTTTCAGACCGGTCGGGTTCTCCCACCCGGCGCGGGCCAGGCGCAGGCAGATACCGACCACGTCGTCCGGCACCGGGTCCCACCCCGCGGTGACGTCGGCGATGATCGACTGTTCCTGGCACGGCCAGGCCCCGCCGACCCGGCGCAGCCGCCCGTACCGGGTCCACCGGTAGTCGACGCCGTGCACCAGCTCGGTCGGCTCCTCGTCGGCGTCCAGGACGGTCACGCTGGCGATCGCCACCACCGGCCAGCGCGGCAGCAGCAGGCGGCGGCCGCCGGTGCCGTCCAGCACCACCTCACCAGAGGCCAGGGCCAGGGACTGGCCGGTCTCGGCGTCGATCACGCCGGTGGCCAGCTGCAGCACCAGCTCGGCGCGGGCGGTCTCGTCCGCGTCGAGGCCTTCGGCGCCGCGCCCCATGAGCCGGCCGAGCTGCTCGGCGGTGGCGTAGGCCATCGGGGCCTACTCGCCCGGCGGCGGGGTCTGGCCGGCCGGATCCTTCGGGCCCTGCTGGCCTTCCTTCTTGCCCGCGCCGTCACCGCCGCCGTCGCCCTGGCCGTCGACCTTCTTCGGCGCCGTGGTGCGGCGGCCGCCGCGCGGCGGCTGCGGCACCGGCCGGGTACGGACCTCGGTCCGGTCGGTGCGCTCGCCCTCGGGCCCGTCGACCTCGACGGCCGCACCGTCGGCGATCATCTTCTCGGCGACGTCGTTGGGGAACATGCCGCGCTGGCCGGGCGCCAGGCTGCGCTCGGCGTCGGCGAACGTCTGGATCATCTCCACCCACATGGGTGCCTCCTCGTACGTGATCGGTGGTGCCCGCGGCCGGGGCAGCAGGGGCCCGCCCGGCCGCGGGGAACTCAGGTGCGGGGCAGCTTGCGGCCGCGCTGGCGCAGCACGGAGGCGTCACAGATCATCGTGGGCGTGGTCCCGGCCTTCGCCGTGATGGACACCCGCAGGTAGCGCTTGATGCCCTTGTAGCCGACGGTGTGGATCTGCTCGTCGTTCGCGGCCGCCACGACCGGCTCGGCGCCGTCGAGCTCGGCGTCGGGCACCGCGACGAACGTGGAGTTGTCGTCGCTGTGCTGCACCTCGAAGGTGAGCGTCGCCGACGAGCCGGAGATGGTGCCGGCGTTGATGACCACCAGTGCGTCGTCGTAGCCCGCCAGGTCGACGGACGTGCCGTTGACCGGCACGCTCGGGTCGGCCACCGAGGCCGGCGCCAGCGACCGGCTGATGGCGATGTTGTTCCTCAGGTCCAGCCTGGACACGTGTCTGTCCTCCTACGTCGTGAGATTCGTGATGACCGGATCAGGCCTGGACCTTCAGGCGGACGAACGGCTCCTCGAAGATCGGCATACCGTCGACCTCGGCGCGGCCGATGAACCCCACCCTGTTCGTCTCGGCGTACAGCTCCACCAGGCGCTGCACGTCCAGGCGCAGGGCCTCGACGATCCAGTAGAAGCTGAAGTCCGCCAGCATCCCGACGTAGGCGCCGTCGGCGAACGTCGACGGCACGAACTCGCTGATCTCGTACGGGATCTCCAGGATCGTGTCCGGCCTGTCGCTCGTCAGACCCGGCTGCCAGATGAAGTCACCCGTCCCCGGGCCCGCGCCGGCGTCGGTGCGCAGCTTGCGGATCCGCGCGATCGAGAACCGGTGGAACAGCCACCGGGCCCGCGCGTGGTAGCCAGCCTTCAGGAAGTACTTCGCGTCGACCAGGCCCTCGGCGTTGATGTCCCACGCGTCGGAGGAGATGTCTCCCACCACGACGTCGCGGGCGGTGGAGATGCCCTGGGAGCTCGCGGTGAAAAGTCCCAGCGGCTGCTGGTTGCCGTGCCCGGTCAGGAACGCCTTCTCCTCGCTGACCGCGAACTTGTAGCTCAACCGATCGCGGACGATGGACTCGGGGTCGATCGCCGCGCGACGCAGCAGCGTCCGGGAGATCTTGACGCGCTTGGCCAGCGGGTGCGGGCGGAGCTCGCGGCCGCCGAACCGCAGGGCGTCGTCGTCGGAGCCGGTGCCGACCTCGGAGGTCCACTCGGCGTCGGCGAGGTCGGTGTCCAGCGTCGGCACGCCGAGGGACTCGCCCTCGGTGAGCTGGTGGACGGTCGCCAGGCGCCGGATGACGACCTGGTCGTCCAGCGTCTTGAGCAGCTGCTGCACCCACTGCTGCGGGGCGACCAGATAGCCGCCCTCGGGGTCTGAGCCCATGTTGAGCGCGCGGGCGTGCTCGTCGCTCAGGTGGCCGCGCCCGTTGAGGAGGTAGGCGCGCCAGGCGGCCGTCTGCAGCTCCTGCGCGGTCCGCGTGCCGGGCCCCTGGTCGCCGGGGTCCGTCGGCGGGTTGAGGTCGGCGATGATCCGCTCCCGCTCGCGCAGCCGCTCTTCGCGCTCGATGGTCCGCTCGATGGTGTCGGCGTCAGCCATGAGGGCGTCGAACTTCGTCTCCTCCTCAGGGCTCAAGCCGCGGTTCGCCCGCTGAGCGTCGTCCATGAGGTCGCGCGCCTGCCTCGCCAGCCTGGCGCGCTCCTGCCGCATGGCGTTGATGTCCACGCCGTGTCTCCTTGTCTTCTGCGGACAGCCGCCAGCGCAGGACCAGGTGGGCCCTGTGGCGGAGATCGTGGTGGGTTAGAGAGATGCCTCAAGGAGGCGCAGCCGCCGGGCCCGGTCGACGGCCGCGAACTGCGGCGCCGGCGGGGTGGGCAGCAGCGCCTGCAGAGAGGCGATCGCCTGTCGTACGGCGTCCGGGTCGAGGTCGGCCGGTGCTGGGCCGCGGCCGCTGGCCAGGCCGAGGGCGCGGGCGAGCGCGAGCTGCCCGGCCCGGTCAGGGTCGGCGACCGCGGAGGGGTCCAGCGGGAGAGGGACCACGCTGGTCTCGTACAGCTCCCACCGCTCGGGCACGCCCGACTCGTCGATGTTGTGCGCCCCGAACCCGATGCTGACGGCGTTCAGGAACCGGCCGCGAATCTTGCGGTCGACCTGGCGGGCGAAGTCGTCTTCGAGGTCGAACACGATGCTCATCTTCAGCGCGTCGTCCTCGACACGGACGTTCTCGGCGCGGCCGATCGGCAGCGCCTCGCGGCCCCAGTACTCGTGGTCGTACATGATCACCGGGTTGGCCTGGTAGCGCTCCAGGTCGATGCCACCCATCTGCAGGTCCAGCCCGTCGGCCTTCGGCCCGGCGGTCGCCGCGGTGAAGGGGATCGGGCCGTCGCCGGCCGCGCGCTCGAGTTCGGCGTAGCCACGTACGTGAACAGTCTTCACATTTCCTCCTTCAGCCAGCGGGGACGATCTGGCAGTCACACCCGACGTGCAGCGGTGGGTGATGGATGGCGCGGGCCGCCTTGAGCTTTTCCTCGCCGTCGCCGACCTCGGCGCCCTTGGCCACGAACGGCTCGGCGATGCCGACCACCGCCCCGTCGAGGGAGTTGCAGAACGGGCAGTCGTCGGATCCGAACGTCACCCACTTCAGTGACGTCACCCCGGCCGCGCGCCAGGCCTCCCGGGCGGCGGCGGCCGCCATCTGGGTGCCCTGCCACCGGCTGATCTGCTCCGGCCGCTCGGCCACCCACTTCGCGAGCCGGGCCAGCACCGCGGCGACCGAGTCGGCGGTCCCGGCCGCCGCGGCGAGCTGGCCGAGCTCGGAGGCGATCCGGTAGCCGACGTGGCTGGCGACGTAGGAGGTGACCCACTCGGTCAGGTCGACCGGCTCGGTGTAGGCGACGTCGGCGGCGGCGTCCTCGGCGATCTCGGCCGCGAACGCCGCGAGGAGCGGCGCCCAGACGCTCGTAGTGCGCTCGGCGACCGGCCCGCCGACGCTGTACAGCTCCTCCAGCGCGCTCAAGAACGCCGACCGATTCGCGGGCAGGTGCTGCTCGGCCAGCGCGCCCACCTCGGTCTGTTCCCAGGTCGCCAGGTCGACGTCGGCGGCCGCCAGGAGCTCGGCGAACCGGGCCGCGATGCGCTGGCGGCCCGCGATGCCGCGGCCGCGCAGTCCCAGCCGCCGCGGCGGCTCCTCGGCCTCGTCGTCGTCCTCGGGCATCGGTGCCGGCGGCTCCGGAGCAGGCGCCGGGGGCGGCGCGGTCTTCGCCGCCTCCTTGGCCTCCTCGATCTCCTTCGGCGTGGGCGCCGGCCCCATGTTGAGCGGCATCAGGTACACCGAGCCGCGCTCGTCGGGCAGCGGGTTCATGTTCTCCAGCTCGCGCACGTCGTCCGCGCTGAGCCAGCCCCAGTTCCGCCCGTGGACGTAGGCCTCGTACCGGGACTTGATGTCGCCGCGAAGCAGCGCGTCGACGAGGTGCTCGGCGAAGTACTTGCCGCGCTCGGCCGAGGTGAGCAGCCGGGTGGTGATGGCCTGCTCCCAGCGCACCAGCCAGATCCGCAGCGAGCTGGTCACGTAGTCCAATGCCTGGTGCTCGATGTTGGAGTACGTCGCGTGCTCCAGGTCGCCGATCTTGTGAGGCGGCAGGCGCAACCACCGCGCCATCTCCGTCACGTTGTGGCGGCGGGTCTCCAAGAACTGGGCGTCCTCGGGCGGGATGCCGATGCTCTCCCACTCCATCCCCTCTTCGAGGATGGCGACGCGCTGGGCGTTGTCCAGGCCGCGGTGCATGTCCTCCCAGCCCTCACGCAGCCGCAAAGAGGCGTCCTTGCCGAGCGTCCCGGGGTGCTTGAGCACGCCGCCGGGCCGCGCGCCGGACCCGAAGAACTTCGCGCCGTAGGCCTCGGTGGCCAGGCCCATCCCGATGGACTGCCGGGCCAGGCCGACCATGCTGTAGCCGCGGATGCCGTTGCCGCCCAGACCGGCGACGTGCAGCACCTCGTCGGGGAGCATCAGCGCCGAGATCCCGTTGACCAGGTCGGTGTAGCGGTACATGAGCGTCATCCGGCCCCGGCCGAGCCGGGTGATCTCTACCCGCATCCGGCCCGGGTGCAGCGGCCAGATCTCGGTGACGTCGCCGGCGCCGTTGCGCACGATCGAGCCGAACCCGTCGCCCCAGGTGATCGCATGGCCCTGCAGGGTCTCGCGGAACTTCACGCTCGACATGTAGGGGTTGGGCTGGTCGTGCAGCACGCCGTACAGCGGGTGCTCGGCCGCCCGCCGCTTGCCGCGCGCGAGGCGCTCGTACGTGATCAGCGGCAGCGAACCGACGTCCTCGGCCAGGACCCGCACCCCGCCGAAGAACGGCGAGTAGTGCAGGGCGGTCTCCTCCGAGACGAACACCCCGGCCGAGGTGTCCCCGCCGCCCGCCCACCAGCCCCCGGCGAGCGCCGTCTCCGAGGGGTGGCCCGGGGTGTCGGACGGGTCGTAGGACGGCAGGACGCTCGCGCGCACCGCGGAGCGGATGAGTCCCATCACACGCTCCGGCGGGCCGCGGCGAGCTGGGTGGTCGGCTGGGTGTGCGGGGCGAGCTCGCGGACGTCGGCGGCCGCCGACGCGCGGGCCCCAGCGATGCCGAGGGCGAGCAGCAGCGCGCCGCACACGCTCAGCGCGATGCCCAGGCCCAGGGCGATCCACAGCCCGGAGAACAGGGCCACGACGCCGAGGGTGCAGATCGCGTCCCACCGGTCCAGGTCGAGGTCGATCACGGCCTGGCCTACGACCTCGGCCACGGCCGTCCAGCGGCTCGGCCGGCTCGGCAGCACGTCGTCCATGCGCCCCCCTTCACAGCACGGTCAGGCCGCGCGTCTCGTACACACTCGCGGCGGGCTGGCGGCGGCGGCCGTCGATCCCGTAGAGCAGGGTCACCATGCCGTCGATGCGCTTGCCGGACTTGTCACGGTCGGGCTTGACCGGCCGGTAGCGGTCCGGGTCGTCGGTCGGGGTCTTGGCTTCCAAGGAGTCGGCCATCCACCGGGCTACCGGGTCGCCGCCGTGCAGGAGCGTGCCGTCCTTCGCCTTGAGGAGCCTCGCGAGCTCCTTCATCGGGTCGGTCATCCGCTCGTAGGTGGTGTTCGACTCGTGCATGGTCAGGTTCGTGCGCTTCTCGATGGCCTGGCGGACCGGCTCACCGCACCACTTGTCATAGGTGATGTCGGAGATGCGGAACCGGTCGTTGTCCTCGGCGATCGCGTCGTAGATCGCGTCGTAGTCGATCGTGTCGCCCTCGGTGAGCACCACCCAGCCGTCGGCCACCCACTCGTCGAACAGGCCGCCGGTGTGCTCGGCCAGGATCGGCGCCATGGACTCCGGCAGCCAGTGCCGCCACCGCGCCCACCCGTTGTCGAAGACCAGGCAGAAGGAGGTGAGGTCCAACTTGCTCGACAGGTCCAGGCCGCCCCAGCAGCGGCGGCCCTCGATGAGCGGCAGCAGCCAGTCCGGGGTCGGGGCGACCTCGCCGACGCAGGCGTCCCACAGGTCCATCGAGATGTAGCGGGTGGCCTGCTGCACCCGGCAGTTCATCTGGAACTGCCGGAAGCCGTTCTCCTTCATCTTGCTGCCCCGGGCCTCCAGGGCCTGGCGGCGCATCGCCTCACGGCTCTTGAAGTCGTCCAGCGCGGGGTTCGGCCACTTCCAGTTCGCCTCGTCCCACGGATCCGTGCTGACCGGCAGGTCCGGGTGCCCCGCGAAGATCCTTTGCAGCCGCTCCAGAGCCTCCGGAGTGGCCGGGAGTTTCCTCACGAAGGTGAACACGTGGGGTGCGCGGGCCGGGTCCTCCTGGACCTTCTCAGCGTCGTCGATCATGACGGCGCCGAAGGACGCCGAGTCGTTCGTCTCGGTCGTCGTGGTGAACATCAGCTCCTGCTCGCGGGCGCCCGCCGCGGTGGTCATCGCCTCCCACAGCGACCCGTCGAGCTGGCTGAGGACCTCGTCGAGGTTGAACGCGTGCGGGTTGTGGCCCAGCTCGCTCTTGGCGTCGGAGGTGATGACCTCGTAGTGCGAGTGGCTCTTCTCGTCGACCAGGCGCTGGGCGTCCTTCAGGTGCTTCAGCCGGGCCCGCAGCACCGGCGACAGCTGCACCATCCGGATGGCCGGCTCAAAGACCTTCCCGGCCTGGCCCTTGTCCTTGGCCGCCGAGTAGACCTCGGCGAACTCCTCGTCGTCGCCGATCAGCATGTACAGCTGGATCGCCGCGGCGATCTCGCTCTTGCCGTTCTTTCTGGCGACGACGATGTGCGCGATCCGGTACCGGCGGACGTAGCGCTCCCACTCGGCCGACCAGACGACCTCGCCGAAAAGCGGCCGGCCGATCTCGTGCTCCTGCCAGAACTTCAGCAGGAACGGGCGGCGCCGGTGCGGGCCCTTGGTGTGGACCAGCAGCTCGGCGCAGAAGAACACGAACCGGTCGGCGCGCGGCTCGCAGTAGTGCGCGCCCTTCTTGGAGCAGGTCTTGCCGCGCAGGGTGAACCCGCACACCGGGCCCCGCCGGTCGGACGGCCGCCACCGCTTGTCGTGGTTCGGCGGCCGCCGCTCAGGTGAGGAGGTCCTCCGCCGGGTCACGTCGCCCGCCTCCCTCAAGGGACAGCTGCGCACGGTCGGACGGCGTCATGCCGAACCGGGAGCCCCAGCGCAGGATCTGCGCGTCCGATTCGGAGAGCACGAGCGTCCACGGGTTCTTGATCCAGCGCCGCATGACGATGGCGCCGGGCTTGTCGCCGACGCCCGGCATCCGGACCACGTCGCCCTCATCGTTGAGCAGCGGGATCCCGACCACCTCGCCCTCGGCGCGCAGCTTCTTGACGGCGGTCCGCCGGCGGACCACCGCGTCACAGAGGATCGCGAAGGCCTCGACGTCCCAGCCGGTGAGTACGCCGGTCCGCTGGAGGTCCGGCGCGTACTGCTTCCACACGGTGCGGGCCGCCGCGCTCAGCCACGTCGGGTGCGTGATGTCGACGTCAGCCGGCACCGGCTCGCTGGTGTTGGTCCGGTCCTTGCGGTCGCCGTGCAGCAGCCGAAGAGGCGTCGGTTTCGGCGCCGGGCCACGAGCACCCACGATCACCACCCCCTCAAGATCAGCCGGAAAAACGGAGTCGAAAACCTGTCACGCTCTCTGCGGGCTCCCCCCCGCGCGTTCGCCACCCCCTCCCATGGTGATCTTGACCCCCCTCCCCCGGGGCTCGATCACGACGCGTGATCAGGGCCGATGCCGCTCGCGTCTGCATCGGAGCGAGACCAGGCCCACGTGCCAGGCTCGTCTCCCTCCGACTTCGAGGTGGCCCAGTACGTGTCGACCCCGTCGAGGAACACCTGCAGGTTCACGCTGTTGAAGGAGGACTGCCAGACGCGGACCACCAGGGCCGGGAAGACGTCGCCCGGGTTGACCGAGTTACCGAAGTGGATGACGACTCCGTTGTGCGCGCTGGAGGCGCGGGCTCGGTCCCCGTCGGTTCGGCGCTGGTTGATCGCGTAGGCGTCCTGCTCGGTGAGCGTGTAGAGGACGAAGTCGCCGAGGGTGGGAGCGGTGGGGTGCGGCCAGTCCTTGACCATGGGGGCCTCCATCTGCTGTGCGGGGTCAGTACCGGGGGGTGCGCTCGTTGCCGAACCCGCCGTCGTGCAGGACGGTCTTGCGGGAGTGACAGGGGCGGCAGAGCGCCTGCAGGTTCCACTCCTCGTTGTTGGTCTTGTCGCCGTCGATGTGGTCGACGTGCTCCGAGGGCTGCCCGCAGGCGGGCGTCTCGCACCAGGGCCTCTCGCGGCGGATGCGTTCGGATCGGGCTCGCCAGGTGCGGTCGTACCCCTGGGCGGTGGAACTCGGCCGGGGCTGTGCCTTGCCTCTCCGGGTGGGGTGGCGGTGGCGTTCGCATCGGCCGTCGAACTCGGCGTCGGAGCCGCATCCGGCGGCGGTGCAGCGGCGGGGTGCGCGGGTCGGCATTCTGCCCCCAGACGCAGGAAAACCCGGCCTGGGTCGCGCTCCTGGCCGGGTTTTCGCATAGCTCTGCTGTGAAGAATTACGCCAGAAAAATGATCAGTCGTCAACTCATGGGCTCGAACCCGACCACTGCCTCGGCGGTCATGCCCGTGTCCCGTCAGGCCAGTCGATGTTCCCGTCAGGGGTGGCGGACAGCCAGTCCTCGGCGAGCACATCGGAGACGGGCGGCTGCCACGGGACGAAGGACCCGTCCGCCGAGTGCAGCATCAGGTACGGGCGGAACACCCGGACCGTGCCCTCGGGGATGCCGGTCGCTGCCGCCGTGTTGGCATTGAGCGGGATCCCGCTCGGGTATCCGGGTTGCAGGACGACGTACTGGCCGTACGGCTGCCAGGTGTCGCGGGTGATCTTCTCGCCCCTTTTGAGACAGGTGAGGGCCGCACTGAAATCCATCACGCATCCACTTCGCCGGGCGTCCACTCCGCCTTGTTCGGATCCCACACCATGCCAAGCGCCTTGCAGTTCAACCACTCGGCGCGGAGTTCCCCGTACACCTTGCGGACTCGCTCTATGTCCCAACCCCCGACGGTGAGACTGTGTCTTGAATCCCACGTGTGCTCTACGTGCCTGGGGCGGCCGTCATAGTCACGGGGTCGCGAGTGCTCGTGTCGCGGGTTGGTGAGGGTGAAAGTGTCACCGCTGTGGATCGTCTGCTGATGCTCGCCGTCTGGCTCATTGGTAAACCAGCGGATCGTGTGCCACAGCCGGGTTTCCACCGGGCCTTCGTCGACCTCGAACTCTTCGACGTTGTCGGACAGTTCGTAGGCTTCGGCGTCCTCGTGGCGGGCGAAGACGCGCACCACCTCGAAGTCGGAGTATGAGCCTTGGGTGGCTAGGTAGACCTTCATAGGTGTTCTCCAGGGGGTCGGTATCAGCGGTCGATCTCTTTCACGAGGGGATCCCGTCCACCGGCCGGAGGGTGACCACCGCGGCGTGGGCCCGCAGGATCGCGCCCTGGTCGTACTCGGCGGCGGGCCGGCCGCGGCCGCCGCTCCGGGTGCCGAGGGGCTCGATGCCGCACACGAGGATGAGGGCGCGCACCTCGGCGGCCGAGAGTGGCGGGTGCAGCTGCTCGACGGCCTCGTCGACGGTCCATCCCACGCTCATGCCCAGTCCCTTCCGTAGGTGACCGATCGTCCGTCGGCCCAGCTGATCAGGGGGTCGCCGGTGAACGAGCTGCGGCCCATGGACCCGCGTGGACGCTCCCCCTTGGAGTCCACGCAGGCCTTGTTGATGCAGATGACCTGTCCGGCCCGGACGGCGACGCGCAGCCCGTAGGTGCGGCAGTACGGGCACTTCGGCGGCAGGGTGTTCGGCGGGGTCGGCACTGGCACCCACCGCTCCTCCAGGCCGATGTCGGGCACCTGCCTGGCCGCCCGGATCCAGCCGTTCAGGATCCGGGCCGCGGTGTGGGCCCGTTCCTCGGGGACGCCGTGGACCAGGCGGGCGATGGACTCCAGCGCCAGGGTGGTGTTCGCGTCGCTCCCGCCGCGCCGGGCGCCGAGGTTGCCGGCGACGTCGCGGCGCAGGCTCGCCTCCAGGCGGCGGGCCTCCTCGCTGATGAGGTACAGCAGCGTGCCCGCCTCCGCGTGCCACGGCGCGGGCGACCCGGTCGCCTTGTGGTGGCCGGTGGTGCCGCGGGAGGGGTCACGGACCTCCTCGGGGACGAGCGCGCGGAGCTGGTCCAGGAGCTGCAGGAGCTCCTGGACCAGGATCCCGACGTCGAGCGCAGCGCTCACCGCGCCTCCGGGACGGCAGACAGGGCGGGCCGCTCGCAGCCGCGGACCCAGCGGGGGCCGACGCGGGCCCATCGGCACAGCGGAGCCGTCCGCTGCTCCTCGGCGGTCCACACGGTGCCGTTGGCCATGAATCGACCGCTCTGGGTGGGCCGCTCGTCGGTCAGGCTGGTGATGCCGTGGCAGTGCTGGCACTGGCCGCCGATCAGGACCCGGGCAGCCAGCGCTTCGACCGCCTCGACGGGGCCGGGATGGTCTTCGGCGATGAGGCGGGTGCCGGACCACTGGGCGTGGGCATACCAGCCGGCCTCCTCGGAGGGCACGCCGTCGTGCAGGTAGCCGACCTCGAACTGGCGGGCGCCGGTCCGGCCGATCAGGTCGACGCCGGCCAGCAGCGCCTCCTTGTCGTAGACGGCGCCGGGGGGCATGGGGATCCTCACGAGGTCCTCCGTCGGTAGAAGTGCCAGGCGGGAACGACGACGAACCAGCCGAGCCCGGCGAGCAGGCACAGGCCGAGGGAGCAGGCCCAGACCCAGACGGTGCCCAGGCCTCCGTCGTGGGGGCTGCCGGGGGTGCCGCGGTCGACGACGTGGTTCCACACCGGGGCGTGGGCGGCGGCCGCGACGGCGGCGCCGATGACGGCGTAGACGAGCAGAATGACCACGAGGGCGGGCCAGGTCATGAGGTCCTCGCGCTCTCGGCTCCGCAGGTGCGGCACTGGTAGCCGGCCGGGGGTTCGCCTTCGCAGTGGCGGCACGTCGGGTTCGGGGTGAGGAGGTCTCCGGCGGGGATGGTGAGCACCGTGGCGATGGCGGCGAGCTCGTCGACGGTGACCACGCGGATGTGAGCCTCGATACGGCAGATGGAGGCGGGCGAGATCGGGGAGCCGAGCTCGGCGAGCCGTTTGGCCATTTCACGGAAGGGGATTCGCTGCGCCTCGCGCAGCCGCTTCATGTTGGCGGCGAGCAGACGGCTGGCCTCGCCGCGGGGCGTCGTTGGCTTGCTCACGTCGTCTGCTCCTGGGCGATGTTGGCGACGTCGGGCACGAAGACCACGCGACGGCCGCCGCGGTGGCCGTCGCAGGCTCGCGCCCATCCCGTGGAGGGGTACCAGCGCCAGCCGGTCGACGGGCGGCACTCCGCGCCGTAGGCGCAGGGCTCGGCCGGGGCAGGTGCCGGGGCGGTCGGGCGTTCAGTCCTCATCGGGTGCCGCCCTGTGCTCCAACTCGTGCCAGGCGGCGAGCTCACGGATCCGGTTGACCGTGACGGGCATCATCTCGACCGCCAACAAGTTGCTGGTGGCGCACGACGACCAGGGGCAGCGCAGGGTCACGCGATTGCGGTCGGTGGCCACGATGTACCCGGCGAGCGGGTCGGGGCGCGGTGCCAGGACGGCGGTGGGGACGGTGTAGCCGCCGGCCGCGCGGTCGGTCTGCACGTAGCGGGTGGCGTCCTGGCCGAGCTTCGCGCGGATCGCCGCGATGTCCTGCTGCAGCCGTTTCATGGGGCTGCGAGATCCGGGGTACATGGCGTCGATCAGGGACCGGTAGGTGGCGGTGGTTCCGGCGTGGTGGATCAGGAGTGCCAGGATGCGCCACTCGGTGGGCGTCAGCTGGACCGGCTTGTCTCCCAGCGTGACCTGGTAGGTGGCGACGTCCAGGTGCAGGAGCCGCAGAGCGGGGGCGGGGCGGCTCACAGGTCGATCCTCAGGCCCTGCTCGACGATGAAGGCCGCGGCGGCTTCGGCTTCCTCGGGTGAGTAGATCGCCGAGCCCGTGCTGGGGCCGTGCCGGTCACGCATGCGGGTGATCTCCTGTTCGGCGGCCTTGACCGACAGGTTCCACATGACGGTGATCATGCCCCCGTCGGGCTGCTCGATCGCGATCGAGACCATGGCCATCGGCGGCTGCGGCGGGCTGTCGGCGGTCGTCGTGGGTTCGGCTGGCGGCTGCAGGGTGGCGGTGTTATCCACGGTCGGCCTCCGGCTCCGGGGCGCCGAGGTGGGCCACCACTTCGCGGAGGTGGGCGATCGAGGGGCGCGGGCTGCGCCAGGGCGTGGCAGCGGCGGCGATGTCCAGCATCTCGCGCAGCTCCCGGGCGGCGACGGTGTACGTCTGCAGGCGGCAGCGCAGGTTGACCTCGCTGGTGAGGGTGAGGGAGTAGGTGCCCAGTTCGGTCTCGGCCGTCGCGGCCCGGGTCAGCCAGGTCTGGCCGAGCTGGGTCAGGGCGCTGCCGGTGGAGGCCAGGAGGGCCTCGGCGTGCAGCGCGCGGGCCTGCCAGTCCTCGGCCGGGGCGGCGGCCGCGGGCTCGTCGTCCCAAACGTCGAACGGGTCGCGCAGGAGGTCGCGCTGGCGCCTCCACCAGGCGCGGATATTGGTGATCATCATGGTTCTTCTCTCAGCGGTTGCGGCGCGGGTACGGCAGGCGGCCGCGCCGACGGGTTCGGGGGACGAAGGCGAGGAGGTTCGGCGGCGGCGTAGGGGCGGGCGGCGCCGGGTGGCAGCTGGGCGAGGTCGCCACGTGCGGCATGAACCGGTCCTCGTAGCTCAGGAGCGACATGGCGTCGGTGCCCGACAGGGAGCGTGAGCGCCAGGTGCCCATGCCGTCGCGCCAGACGGCGGTGTTGCCGCGCTCGTCGGGGGCGGGGTCGACGGCCAGGCGGCGGCCGTGGTCGGTGATCGTCACCAGGACGTCCCGGCGGCAGCCGTACGGGCAAGCCTCCAGGTCGTGGGGGGTGGGGATCATGGGCACCTCCAGCTCGGTCGGCGGTCGGGTCGGGTCAGTCGCGGTGGCGGGCGGTTCGGCCGCACCGGGTGCAGCGCGTGATCGTGATCCAGTTGCGTCGGCTGACCTCCTCCCACCTGGTGTGGGGGCAGAAGATCCGCCTGATGATCAACGCTACGCGGCGCATGCGTACAACTGTTCGATTTTCGGGGTGGTCACGCGGACTGGCCGAGCGCGGCGAGCTGGTGGGCTCGGATCACCAGGTGCGCTCGGGGGGTGTCCTCGCCGAGCTCGGCGCGGGCCGCGCCGACCCAGTTGACGCCGAAGTCGGGCAGCCGGTTCAGGGCGGCGAACGCCTTGGCGTAGGCGGCGTCGAGGTCGGCCTGGCCGAGGGCGGCGAGCATCCACGCCGGGCTCGTCGACGGGGTTGCCGAGGGCCGCGTGACATCCGCCGCCGGAGGCTCCTCGCGCCGCGCCGGAGCGCCTTCCAGTCCAGCCCCGTACGGCGAGCTCAATGTGTGTGGGAGGTGCATGGGAGGTGCATGTGTAGGTGGCCGGGTGCTGCACCCGGTGATACGCGGGGCAGCACCCGGTGATACGGCGGGCAGCACCCGGTGCTCTTCCTGCGCAACCTCCTCATCAGCGGGTGCAGCACCCGGTGATACGGGGTTATCCACAGGGCTATCAGCGGGTGCAGCACCCGGTGATACGTCCGCAGCGGGAGCCGGGGTCTTGGCCCGGGGCTTGTTCACCGGCGGCGGCTCGACCCCGTCGGGCACGACCAGGTCGCGCTCGTCCGGGTCGAGCATCGCGACCCGCTCGGCGATGTCCTCGGGGATCGCCAGGTGGTACTCATCTGCCAGCCCGCTGCCTCGTCCGGCCTTGGAGCCTTCGAAGACGCGTACGAGCAGGCCGACATCGCGCAGCCGCTTCAGGCACGCGCGGATGGTCGTGAGGTTCTTGCGGCAGACCCGGGCCAGCCGCTCCTCTCCGGGGTGGATCCGGGTTCCGTCGGGGTTGGCGTAGGTGCACGCGACCAGCGCCACGTGCTGCACGGTGTCGCTCGCGACCCGCTTCTTGCCCGTGCCGAAACCGAGCTCAGCGCGGCGTAGAAGCCTCATCCAATCCCAGAAGATCGGTTGCCCTACCTTGACCGCCGTCATCGTCTACATCGCCTTCCTGGTGGTGCTGAGAGGGGTTCGAGGGCGGGGCGGTATGTCGGGCCACCCAGGCCGCGGCGCGCGCGACCGCGCCAGCACCGGCGCGGCCACGGGCCAGGCGCTTCAGGTCGCTCTCGCACACGTCGGCCTGGATGGCGATCTGCCACCAGTAGGTGCGTACGGGGTGACTGCGCCGGATCCGATCCATCTCGGCGTGCGTCTGCTTCTGCTCTTGCGGAGTCACGACAGGAGCCCGACGGTCAGGCAGAAGAGGCCGATGCCCATCAGGCCGGTGCTGGCGGCGATCGCGACGGCGGCGGCGTCCAGGCGCCCCTCGCGCACGCACCGGTTACCGGCGCGAGCCACCAGCCCGGCGGCGAGGGCGCAGACAACGAAGATGATCATGCCTCGGAGGCTCGTGCTCATCCGCTGGCCGCCGTGTTGATCACGATGGTGTGCAGCTCGCGCAGCGCCACGAGGCCCATGGGGCCGCCGGTGGCGATCGCGACGGCCACGGCGTAGGCCGGGTAAGCCCGGCCCATCGCGCTCCGCTCGCCCTCGGTGGCCTCGGCGAGCAGCTCGATCACCTTGCGCAGGTGCGGGCTGGGCAGCTCGTCGACGTCGGGGAAGTAGTCCTCATCGAGGACGTACCGCACGTGCCGCACGACCTCGGGGGTGATGTCGGCGACGCGCGGCGGGGAGTCCGTCAGGCGGGAGGCGAACTCCCACGCCAGGCGGCGGGGCAGGAACAGCAGGCCACAGTGCTCGTCTCCGGCGTAGACCGTGACGAGCTCGTGGGTGGCGTGCATCTTGGTGTCGGTGAACTGGACGCGGATCTCAGGTAGGTCGGCCGGGGCGGTGGACAGGTCGGTCATGGGCAATCCCGGGTGGTGACGAACGGCGGGCGGAGGGACCGGCGCCGCGGCGAGAAGGGCTCGTCGCGACGTGCGCCCGCCCGCCGGCCCTGGGAGGGGTGGGCCGACGGGCGGAGTTGAGGAGGTGTCACCACAGCGGCCAGTGGGTGGGCCAGCCGGGCTCGGTGACGACGCGCGGCTGGGTGAGCTGCTGGGCCCGCGCGATCATCTGGCGGGCTCGCTGCCGGGCCTGGGCGGGGACGGGGACACGGGGCTGGCGGTGGCGGCCGGTTGCTGCGCGGGCTACCACCCCCGGTGAGGGTCCGGCACCACCGCCTCCTGCTGGCGGCCGGGCTCCTGCGGGTCCGCGATGAGGTACGGACGCACGCCCCGGCTCGGCGCGGGCTCGGGGTCGGCCAGCGCGGCGGCGCTCGGCGGCACCGGGACCGCGCTGGAGACCGGCGGCATGGGCGGCATCGGCTGGCCCGGGTGCGCGGGCTGGAAGGGGCCACGCTCCACCGGCGCCGGAGCGGGCGGGACGGCCGGGGCCGCGAGGACCGGCAGGGTGGGGGGCGGCGGGGCGAGCAGATCCGAGAGGGGCGGGGCGGGCTCGGGAGCCGGGGCCGGGGTGGGCTGGGAGGGGTGAGCGTCCTGGGCGCGCTGGTGCTCCAGGGCGTCCCACCGGGAGAGCTGGTGGGACGCGGCGTTGATCAGTGCCAGCAGCTCGGCGCGGCTCTCCAGCCACAGGGTCCGCCGGTCGGGCCGGTCCGCAGCGTGGCCGAACTGGATCGCGGCCCGGCGGTGGGCGCCGACCTGCTCGATCGGGCCGGGGGTGGCCTCGCCGAGGCGCGCGGTGATGATCTCGTCGATGTGGCTCATGAGGTTGCTCCCTGGGCGGGGGTGACGGGACGGGAAGAAGCAGCGCGCTCGGCGCGCTTGGCGTGGTCGAGCTGGTGGTCGGTACGGGCGAGCTCGGCGGTTGGCTTGTAGAGGTAGGCCTCGCTTCGCCAGTCGCAGCCGGTGACCCGGCATACCGCGCGGATCCTGGCGCCGTTGGCCAGCAGCAGGGCGACGCGATAGTGGACCTTCTCTCGGCGCCCGGTCTTGTCAGCGGGGCGCTGTACGGTCGTCACTGGGTTATCCCTCCGGGGATGGACGGTGAGCTCTCCCGGTGCGGCCGCGCCGGGAGAGTCGTCGTTTCAGGAGTGATGCGGTCGGCGGCCGCCGCGAGGACGGCCGAGCGCTCGGGGTCGACATCGGCGCCAACCTGCGCCATGACGCGCAGTGCTTCGGCGGCCAGGCGGGCGTCGTCGCGACGCACAGGGACCAGACCCTCGCCGTCCTCGCCGTGGTACGGCGTGAGCGTCATGCGGGTCACGTACCGGTGCGGGTCGCCGGGGAGCGGGGTCGGGTCGGACCGGTCGAGGACCTCGTACAGCCAGCCGAGCCGGTCGATCTCCTCGTCCACGACCTCACGCGGGCCGGTCAGCTGCAGGCGGATCCGCATCTCAGGCCGGGACGGCGGGCGCGGCCGCGGGCAGCGGTCGGCCGTCAGCGTCGGTCGGCTCGACCAGCGCCGGAACCCAGTCGGGCACGTCCTCGGGGAAACCCAGGGCGTCGCAGAGCGCGGCCCACGCTGCCCAGGCGTCATCCTGCGTCAGGACGACCGGGCGGTGGTCGAGCAGGTACAGGGTGACCGTGGTCGTACCAACCCGGACCGTGGCCGTGCGTCCGGCCGGGGTGGTCGTGCGGTAGTAACGGGCCGTGGATTCGGGCATGCGGATGTTCTCCTCGCGGACCAGGGGTGATGTGGATGCCGAGAAGCCGAGCCGGTCAGGCGTTGGCGTAGTTGCTGGCGTGGTGGAACCGCCTGTCCGTTGCGGCGGGGATGGTGGCCTCTTCGCTCTCCAGGTAGGCGAGGGCGTCGAGGCGTCGCACCCGGCGGGCGCCAGCGATTCGCTTGCTCTTGAGGTGGCCCTGGCGGATCAGGAGCTCGATGGTGCGCTTGGAGACGTCCCAGAGGTCGGCGAGGTCGTCGATCTTGATGAGCTGGAGCTCGTCGATCTCCACGACGTCGGCGGCTCCGGCGGGAGGGTCGGTCTGCTTCATGGCGGCAACCTTACGCGGAATTACGCGGAATTCAAGAGAATTACGCGGAATTCTGCATCACTCTGAGGTGTGGAGAAACCCGACAGATACTTGTTGCCGAAAGGTGCTAGTCGGCCCGCCGACCGGCTGGTACGTTGCGCGTAGCTACGCAGAATTACGCGTAGTTCCGCGTAGATCCGCATAGTTCCGAAGGGGATGCCATCGTGCGAGGGCCCGAGGCGCTACCTGCGGCGATCACGCTCATCCGCGACAGACGGCTGGCGAGCGTGCCGCGCATGTCCCAAGCCAAAGCCGCCCAGTTGGCCGAGCAGCTCAGCGGCGGCTCGTTCAGCACGAGTACCTGGACGAAGCTCGAAGGCGGTTCACACGATCCGCCGGCCGACCGACTGGTGATCATGGCGATGGTCGTGGGGGTCACCGCCAATGAGCTGGAGCAGGCGGGAGCGTCCGAGGCTGCACAGATGCTCCGGGACGAGATCCGACGACGAGCCGGCCAGGAGCCGGCGCTGGACAACACAGAGGACACGCCCGAGGCGGTGTTGCAGCTGATCATCCAAGGCTTGGAGGAAATCCGGGCGCTGGGGTTGTCGCCCGCTCAGGCGGCGGCCTTGGAGGCGTCCTTGATCCGCAATGTTCGACAGAACATTACAACCCAGATCGACCAGATTCGGACCGTTTTGGACTCGTCTTGACGGAAATACCCAGATCCGCCCCCGTGAGTTAGGTCTACCTAAATATCACGTTTGTGTATCAACGATTATTAGCGGTTGAATTTTGGACCGTTTGAATTACGGTAAAACGGTGCTCCAGGATCTAAATGATTACGGGAGAGGTTATGTCTGCCCGGAAATCCACCGTTGCCGTGACCGCTGTATGCGCCTGGGTCGGAGCGGTCTCGCTCGCGATCGCCCACGCCGACATCGACAAGGTCTTCGCGCTGCTCGTAGCGGCTGCGGCCCTGCTCACCCTGAGCTTGATGAAGGACAAGTCCCTTTCATCGAGTAACTCGAATGAAAATCCCGAAGATGCTGCGAAAGCAGAAACGCCCGACTATCCCGAGGTCACGATCTCGACTCTGGTACTGGTGAAAGTGCACGAGACCGGATGGCAACAAGGGTGGCAAGCGAAGGAACTGGCGCTCTCGATGGCGGGAGGGCGATCGAGAGACATACCGCAATCATCCCCTAGTCAAAATTAGGTTGATCACTATGGCGAAAAGTGGACGTCCTAAGGGGCGGCGCCGTCAGCGCGGCGAGGACTCCATTTACCAGCGCACCGATGGGCGCTGGACATGCCAGATCTTCCTAGGTACGAAACCCGACGGGACACCGGACCGCAGATGGCTATACGGGAAAACGGCCCAAGAGGTCATCGACAAGCGGAAGCAGTTCCGCCGAAGCGCCGATGACGGGTTCGTGCCGGCGAAGGGGAGAGGGCAGACGCTCGGGGAGTGGATGAGCCACTGGCTGCACTTCATCGTCAAGAACGAGGTCCGAGAGAACACCTGGAACCGCTCCTACCGCCAGAAGACCGAGCAGCACATCATCCCCGGCCTGGGCCGCCTCTACATGAACCACCTGTCGAAGGTCGGCTCCGAGCAGCAGATCGAGAAGTTCTACGTCCACCTCCGAGAGAACGCGAAGCTGGCGCCCGCGACCATCCTCCAGATCCACCGGATCCTGTCGCGGGCGCTGAAGGTCGCCGCGCAGCGCGGGCTCATCGCGAGGAACCCCTGCCAGTTCGTCACCCCGCCCAGCCCTGACACCGCGGAAGTCCTTCCGCCGGAGCGGGACGAGGCGGCCCTGATCCTGGCCGCGGTGCGAGACAGACGCAACGGCGCCCGCTGGGCGCTCGGCCTGGCGGTCGGCCCCCGGCAGGGCGAGGCCCTCGGGCTGATGTGGTCGCACCTGGACCTGAAGGACCCGGACAACGCGAGCGTGCGGATCATGTGGGAGCTGGCCCGCGTGCCGTGGCGGCACGGCTGCGACGACCCGCACGCCTGCGGCGCGAAGCGCCACAAGATGCCGTGCCCCCCGGATCCGGCAGACTGCCGCCCGGCCCAGCGGACCTCCGGCCGACGGCACATCTGCAAGTACCGCTGCCCGCCGGCATGCCGCGAGCACGAGAAGTGCCCGGAGTTCTGTCCGCCGGACTGCACCAAGCACGCGAGCACCTGTCCCAAGAGGCAGGGCGGCGGCCTGGTGCTGACCGAGCCCAAAAGCCGGAAGTCCAAGCGCACGGCGTCGCTGCCGAAGCCGGTCGCGAAGCTGCTGATCGCACACCACAAGGCGCAGATCGCCGCGCGCCTGGCCCACCCGGACTGGCGCGGGTGGGGACACGACGACACCTGTGATCGGCGGCCGAAGGCCCGCGAGACCGTGTGTCCGGCGTGCAGGCGGCCGGTGAAGCGGGACGCGCTGGTGTTCACCCAGCCGAACGGACAGCCGATCGACGCCCGGCGCGACTGGCAGGAATGGGCCGATCTGCTGGAGGAGCTGGGCGTGCCGCACTACCGGATCCACGACGGCCGGCACTTCAGCGCCACCACGGCGCTGGAGGAGGGCGTCGACGTGGTCGTCGTCCAGGAGATGCTCGGCCACGCAACCCCGGCCTTTACACAGCAGGTTTACCAGCACGTGACACCGAAGCTGCAGAAGACGGCGGCGAGGAAGATCGGCAAGGCGCTGTTTAGCTGATCGAAGTGACAGCTTCAGTGACAGCTTGAGAGGTTGCGGAACCTCTCGCATCCTCGCGTATTTCCGTATCACGAACCGGCATCTACCTGGGACTTCTGCGGAACCTCTCATATCCTCTCGTATTTCCGTTATGGGGTGCTTCGGACTTTTAATCCGTAGGTTCTGGGTTCGAGTCCCAGGCGCCCTACCTCAACGACCTGGGCAGACTCCCCATTTTCTATTCGGGAAGTCTGCCCAGGGTTGCAATAAGGGTTGCAACGGTCGCCCTCAGGTTGCGATCAGTCGTCCCACAGCGCCCGCCCCATCCGGCCCGCCGCCTCGATCGCGAGCGTCTCCGTGATGTGGGTGTACCGCTTGGTCGTGGTGAGCTGGGAGTGTCCGAGGACTGCCTGAATCACCCGGATGTCCACCCCTTGTTCAAGCGGCGGCGCGCCGCGCCGCCGTATCCGACCCTCTGCCGCACGCCGACCGGGCGTGCGGCGTGGGCGCCGGTCCCGGCCGGCGGCGCCCCGGGCCGTCCACCGACCCGCGCGCCCGCCGTACCCAAGGCACTCGCCGACCACCGGCCCGCCGCCGCTCCGCTTTCTGGCCAGGCATATGATCAGCCTGTCGACAGGAGCAGACCGTGATCTACTCTCCGTTCGGGATCTTCATTCTTCTCGTGCTCGTATCAGCGGTCGTCATCCCCGTGGTGATAGCCATCGCGCTTATCCGGCTCTTTCGGAACTGACGCCTCCGGCGGGGGACTCCGCTCCGGGATGATTGAGACTGCCGACCACAAGGACCGTAGTTGGCTGAGGTGGGGCTGGGTCTTCCCGCCTGCCACGTCCCAGGCAAGCCCAACAGCTCGACTCCTCCGGCTCAAGGCCGTCTGTGACCGTTGGCATCGCATGACCGAGGAACGTCTACCGGCTGACGTACACGCGAAGACGGCCTTGCCCCTCCGTCCCCGAGCTGTTGCCCCTCCGGGATGGGACGAGGCAGACGGGAAGATCCAGCGGGCGAAGCATGCGCTTGAGCGCATCAATGATCGGACATAGCCACCTGCAAATACGCCCAATAAACTCCTGTTCTCATTCGCACGACGGAAAAGGCCCGGTGAGCATGTCATCCGACCGCACCCATGAACTCTGTGTCGAGATCGGGCGGACCGTGCGGGATGGCGCCCCGGACGGATGGCAGGAGGTCGACGTCCTTCGCTGCCAACTCGGCACCTTCGGCATAACCGGGATCACCTATCGGATGGCGGACGGTTCCCAGCAGGTTCGAGATGGCGAGGACCTCGGTGACCTTTTCCATCAGCTGAAAGTGGCCGAGTACAAGCCGAGTGAGGGGACATGGTTCGTCTGTCGGCTCGGCTACAGCCTGCGCGGGAAGTCGTACAACTCCATGATGCAGACCTTCAGCATGGAGTCGCCTTTCTCCCGGGACTACACCGCCATGATGCCGCTCGCCTTCGGGATGGAGCTGCCTTTTGCCCAGGCCATCGAGGTGCCCGCCTGGGCCTACGTGGAGGAACTGACCAGGTTCCCGCGCAGGCCGGACCTCATCCCGCCGTGGATACTCGCCGCCTGGCCCGAAGGTGTGTCCCTGCCTGAGGGCGGCTCCGCCCCCACCTCACCGGCAGACAGCGAACCCGGCTCGGCCTGGCCTCCTCTGAGAACCATGGTCGCGCGAACCGTCGGCCGAGACGAGGACTCGGAGACGATCGTTTTCGGAGTGGCCGAACACGAGGACGGCACCGGGAACGCCTTGATCTTCATGATGTCCACCGAGGAACCGGACGAGCAGGAGATCGGACTTGGTATGGACACGTATTGCGTCGTCCGCGAGGACCAGGCGGGCACCACCTACGGCGGCGTGACTCACTGCGGGATCGACTCCGGCCGCCTGACCTTCCACTTCACCGCACAGGCCGCGAAGGAACTGAACGTGGAACCCGTCGTCCAGATCGATCTCAAGATCGACGAGGGCAGCGTCGAACTGCTCAGAAGCAGCCTGCGGGAGATCCTGCTGTCCGGCCGTCACGACCAGCACCCCCACGGCATGCACCTCTGATCGCCGGGCCATTAGCGGGCCATTAACCAGGGTGACGAGGGGTCAACCACGGTCACTCACGACCGGCCGAATGCCCAGCTCAGCCGCTCTACAGGGCGTGATTCATGCACTTCCCAAGCTGACAGCGCACGGACCGAGCAAATGAAGTTGTCGGACCTCGCTGCCATGATCTTCGCGTCCATCGCTCTCGCGGGAAGGCATGAGAATGAGCAGCGCTACGGCGGCAGCCTACAAGTGGCTCTGCCAGGAGTTCAGTGACGGCGTCGGAGAGATATGGCTCTTCGCTGGCTTCGTCCGGGACTTGTCCCCTCAGCAGGCATTGCAACGCATCGGCGTCATCCCGAGGTCCCTGGGAGAATCCGGATTCGGCATCGCGGCTTATGCGGCCGACGGCGGAACCGCTCTGATCGAATACGGCTGGGCCGGCATCATCTATAACTGTGGTAGGGAATTGTCGGAGGGCACAGCCGCGGCTGCGGTGCGGGCGACCATCAATAACCGGGACTTCACCCACTCTGTCGACGGCCGCTTGATCACCACGTTCAGTCTGTACTCCTACCGTTTCCGGGAGGGGGCCGACCCTGACCGGCTCCAGGCGGATATCGAAGACCTCGGCATGGACATCAACGGCGACCAGCCCGACTTCCTCGACGACCCCGTCTCCAGCGCTCTGGCCCTTGCCGAACGCGCCACGGGCGTCCACCTGTCTCCCGCCCGTTTCGCCCGTCCGGCTCTGATCGGATCCACCGACCACCTCCATCCCTACCGCTGACGCTCCTGGCTCATGAAGATCCGGAACATAGGCGGAACGGTCTCGGCACGTCACACCCGATGCGGCGCGAAACTTCAGGTCACGGCACCACACGTCGCATAGGAAGCCCTCCTCTTTTAATCCGTTGAGAGTTGGGGCAAGGCGGCAGATCAGCAACTGCTAACGGCGTTGAGGCGGCATTTCACCCACTGGCGCGACGGTGTGCGTCCCGCTGCCTGTGCAACGCCACACGACGATTCCGTCTTCTGGTTCGACACGCAGGCCCCGGTCGTGCACCGGGCAGACGGGCCACATCTTCCACGTCGCCTCCACGACCACGTCCTGGGTGGCGTCGGCCACACACCCGACCCCGCTCCCAGGCCCGAGGCCGTTGCCATGGCAGATGCCCTGGAACTCCACCCATGCCAAACCCATGTCGTCCCAGTCGGGCAGGATCACACGAAGCGTCCCGGTGATGCCCGCAGCGCGAACGTCGCGCTCCACGACCTCCAACGCCTCCTTCAGCGGCACCAGCAGGCCCGGTTCCATAGCGAAGGTCGGCCCGAAGCCGACGCCATCGAGAAGGGCCTCACCTAGCCGGGCCAGGTCGGCGGCCGTCAGCTCGATGGTGGGACGTTCGAGGAGTTCCCGCGTGACAGCGGTGGACACATCCCACTCCTCTACTAGGCAGGCCAACTCGACGAGGGGTTCGGCGTCGAGACCACCATCACGCAACGCCGTGTAGATGCGGACACTCAACTCGTCGACGGCCTGGTCGAGCTCATCGGCCTGCTCGTAGGGACGCATGCCACAGTGTCTCCTGCCCCCCGAATCCTGGGAAGCGAGATTTCACCCATCATCGATGGATATTCGATAGCCCCTACGTCGTCGATGCGGAGCCTCACTCCTCGACTCTGACCCACCAGCCGGGTTGCACTTCGGGTTGCAATACAGGGGCGTTCAGAGCCGTCCAGGATGGACCGCATACACCCCATGACCTGCATTGAACTACCCGGAACAGCTCAAGGCCGATCTTTTAATCCGTAGGTTCTGGGTTCGAGTCCCAGGCGCCCTACCACTCCCGATCAGGAACTTAGGCTCTGACCTGGACCTTTGTTCTTGTCGGCCTTTTCCCGTCCAAAGGTGCGCTTGGCCCTGGGGCGGTCCTTCGGGCATGGGGCCACACCGCCGCCGCCTCCACCTATCGGCGCCGGACTCGTACCAGCCAGATCACAGCCACGACGACCAGTGCCAAGAACACGAGGAACAACAGCTCAGGCCACCCCAGACCGAACACGGAGATCCTTCCCAGGCCGCGATCACTGAACTTACGGTGACCCCGCGGACGAGTCTGGTCAGGGGCACTCGCTCCCCGCGGGGCGCTCCGGCTCCGGGATGCCCACCGAGGGCGTGCCCATCACCGTCAGCCTGTGGAGGGCTGAGGAGAAGGGGGCGGAGCGTACGCAGGTACGTGACCGCGTCTCCCCGCACCGGTCACGATTCGTCTCGTTGGAACATCCGGCTCAACCGGGGCAACCTCTGCGCCACCGCTTCGGGATCGCGGAGCATCCATGCCGGCCCCGTGGGCTCGGGGTCGCTCTGGTCGGTGTGTCCGCGTTCTTCCATGGCGTCGTGGACGCCGTCCTCTTCGCCGGTCACCTCTTCGTACGCGCCGGCGGCCACGTAGCTCAACGCCTCCCGGTCCGGCCACCCGTCATCGGCCCACTCTTCCATCGGGCGCTCTGCCAGCCGTTGCACCTCCGGAACCTGGGCCAGGTTGTCGGGGTCGGTCACGACAAGTTCGAAAGTGTCGCGGCCGAGCCCGATCAGCCATGCCTGGAAGTACCAGAAGCCGTCGGTGGAGCAGCCACCGAAGACGAGGTTGGCGGCCTCCCACATGTCGTAGGTGTCGGATCGCCGCCGTACTTGGTTAAGAAGGATCTGAAAGTCGACAATCTTGGCTGGTGGACGCTGTGCGAGGTGGAGGGAGAGCCATCTCAGGCGCTCATCTGGATCGCTGGTCACTTGCCGGGATCGTTGCAGGAAGAGCCAGAACTCATCGATATCCACGATGGTGCATGGTGTCAGGCTGCGCTGACAGTGCCACGGTACGGAGATCTTGGTCGCCTGCCGGACGCGTGCCGGAACAGGCGGGGAACCACGGTCGTTCACGGGAAACCACGGGGACTCCATCCGCCCCTGGATAATCAGGAAGGTCGTCTTGCACCCCTCCAGAGCCGTCGAGAGGTTTCCGTGCCGGAACCGTCAGAAAAGGCCGCGCAAGCGGTCGCTCGGGTCGATGCCCTCCACCGGCTGGGCGCCCTCGCCCAGTGGCGCCCTTGCTCTCGCCATGTCAGGAACCGGCGATACCCCCGTGGCTGCGACGACTGCACATTCGACGACGTAAGGACGTGTCCCACCTGTCGTGTGTGGCCGTGTCCCACGCACCTGGCCCTGTACGACGAGACGGAAGAGGGCTGCGGTCACCGAATTCCCGTCGACCCGGTCATCGACGGAACGAGCCGTCCTTCCGAGGAGGCGGTGATCGTCGCCGGCGACCGTGGGGCGACCACGGACGTTTACGCGTGGTGGAGTCAGTCTCGATGGGCACCCGCGGCGTTCTGCTTCACCTTCATCGCCGACCTCACGCCCGAAGAGGTGCTACGCCGGCTGGGACTGACCGAGGACCCCGAACAGCAGGGTTTCGCCACCGTCGAGATCGGCCGCGCCGCCGGTGGATCGATCATGGTGGAGTACGGCCATGCCGGGATTCTGCGCGACGTGGTGCGCGACCTTTCGCCCGGTACGTCGATCGCCGGCGTTGAGCGCGATGTCAATCACCGCTCCCACTTCGTCCACGCCGTCGACGGCCACGTCGTCGCGCGGCTGGACCCGATGTACGCCGACTGGAGCGACAGCACCGCCCCCGAACGACTGAAGGAGGACCTCGAAGAACTGGGGATGATCTGGGATTTCGACCCGGAACGCGAGGTCTTCCCGCCTTACATCGAGGGTGCTCTGGCGCTCGCCGAACGACGCACCGGCGTCCGGCTGGAACCCCGCCACCTCCAGTCAGGCGCCCTGCCTCACCGCGCCTCCATCGCCCGCTACTACGAAAGCCCCGAAGGCACCTTTCCAGCGCCGGCCTGACAATCGAATCGGTTGCCTCGCCTGCTTGGGCGCGGTCGAGCCTGCGCAGGCAAGACCTGGATGCCTCCAACGGCCGTAGGTCCCTCGTCAACAAGACTCGTCAACGAGATCCGGAACATACGCGGAACGCCCGGTTCACCCCGATCGGGTGATCGCCCTGGATCGCGGGTCACCACACCAGCCGGCGCATGCGCCCGCGTCCCGCCCGTTCCGACGCCTTTGTCGATCCGGATGTCCGGAGCTTCACCTCGCACGAGGTGTTCTCGTGGAACCGGATTTCCCGGGCGGAGACGCCACCACACTCCTTTCGGAGAAGCGACCTTCAGGAGAAGCGACCTTCACGAGAGCGAGTTTCAGGAGAGCGCCGCCGAAGGCGCGAGCGTCTCCCGGAGGGCGTGCTTGATCTGTTCCCCCGCCTCGGGGCCGGCGTCGTTCGGTGACCGCCACGCCACGTAGCCGTCCGGCCGTACGAGGACCACGCCGCTATCGCCGGTACCGTGCGCGGAGGCCCACTCGCTCCCCAGTCCTGCCAGGGGCCCGCTGCCCACCCGGTGGCAGGTGAGGGGCACCCCGAGTTCCCTGGCGGCCCTGCCCGCCCTCTCCCCCCAGCCGGCTCCGTCGGTGCCGGCCACCAGCACCATCGTCTTCCCGTAGAGGTCGAGGAGGGAGCCCTCCTTCGTCGGCAGGTGGGGGGCGCGTGTCCCGGGACGGCCGCTCGGCCGGGGCTCCCAGACGGACTCGGCGTCGTACCTGCCGCCGAACATGACCACCGGGTCCGGCATGATCGCGGGGTTGGGAGGCGCGGGCCTTCCCTGCGCGAGCCGGGGACGGTCCTTGGAACGCAGCACCGCCTGTTCGACCGTGGCGGCCGCGACCGGGCGCCGCTCGGTGTCGTAGCTGTCGAGCAGGCTGTCGTCGGCATGGCCGTTCAGGACCGCGGCCAGTTTCCACGCGAGGTTGTGCGCGTCCTGGATGCCGACGTTGGAACCGTAGGCGCCGCTGGGAGGCATGACGTGCGCCGCGTCCCCCACCAGGAAGGTCCGTCCCTCCCGGAACCTGCCGGCGGTGCGTCCCGCCGACTCCCAGCCCAGCGCGCCCAGCAGCTTGACGTCGAGGTCGTCGCGTCCGACGGCGGCTCTGACCAGCTTCACGCACCGTTCGTCGCCGAAGTCCGCGTCACCGGGCCGCTCGGCGTCGAAGGGCACGTGCAGCAGCCAGCGATGGGCGTTGTCGATCGGCAGGAGAGCGCCCCTGACCTGGGGATTGATCGTGTAGCAGAGCACGAAGCGCCGGTCGCCCAGTTCGGCGCGGAGGTCGGCCTCGAAATGGATGTTCATGTAGTGGCCGAGGGTCCCGATCCCCTCGAAGGGGATTCCCAGGGAGGAGCGGATCGGGCTCGACGCGCCGTCGGCCGCCACGAGGTAGCGGGCCCGCACCTCCCGGGTGCCGGACGGCCCGTGGAGCACGGCCCCGACCTCGTCACCGGTGTCGTGGATGTCGCGCACCCGGGTGTCGTACACGATCCTGGCGCCGAGTTCCTCGGCACGCGCCCGGAGCACGGGTTCGAACTCGTCCTGGTGGCACATGCACCACGGCGTCGGGGTCAGCGCGCTGAAGTCGGCGCCGGGGTCCATGTGGTACGCCTGCTGGAGCCGGCCGAGTTCCTTGCCGTTCAGGGTCTCCACCGCCATCACCCCGGCGTTGCCGGCCAGCGCGCGCGCGGAGACGGTGGAACGCACCTGGTCCTCGACGCCCACCGAGCGCAGGAGTTCCATCGTGCGCGGGTTGATGCCTCGTGCCCTGGGGTGCGTCGAGGTGCCACCGTGCCTCTCGACCATCAGGCAGTCCACCCCGTGCCAGGCCAGGAAGAGAGCGGTGGCCAGACCGGCGAGACCCCCGCCCACGATCAGCACGTCGGTTTCCTCATTGGCGTTCACAGAAGATCCTCCGATCAGGCGACCGAGCAGCGCACGTCGACGTACTGGCCGCGCTCCATCTCGGCGGCGTAGACACACAGCAGGGGGTGGAAGTGCCAGAGCGGCTCACCGCCCCTGTCCTCTCCGAGCAACTGGATCAGGCTGGCCTCGTGCATGCGGTCGAGGAGACGTTCGGTGTCGCGCACGCTGGACATGAGCTCGCACGCGGCGTAGGTGGTGGTGAAGGTGTCGGCCTTCATCGTTCCGAGTCGCTGGAAGGCGAGGGACTCCTCGCGCGTCAGGAGACTGAGACCGCGTTCCAGGGAGCTGCGCACGTCGAGCCCGTCGGTGCACAGCTCGTTGAGGCGCTCGTTCTCGTCGGCCAGCCTGACGAGCATCTGCCCGAGTGACCAGCCGCGCCTGGTGAGCCGGGCGGCGCAGACGCGGATCGCCAGGGGAAGGCCGCCGCATATCTGGACGAGGGCCCTGGCCACGTCGGGTTCCATGGCGGCCTTGCAGTCGCCGACCAGCAGGGTGAGGAGGTGCTTTCCCTCCTCCATGTTCATCGGGGACAACGTGATCGTCTCGGCTCCGCCGAGCCCGCCGATGGACATCTGGCTCGTGATGAGGACCGCGCTGTGGGGGCCGGTGGGAAGCATCGGGCGTACCTGGTCGACGCTCGTCGCGTTGTCGATCAGCACGAGCAGCCTGCGGTCCGCCACCCACGAGCGGAACAGCTGGCTGCGTCCCTCCAGGTCCATGGGGATGCTGTCGTGCGGCACCCCGACCGCCTGGAGCATCGCGGCCAGCGCGGCCTCGGGCGACACCGGCCCGCTCCTGCGGCGCAGCTGGACGTAGAGCTGGCCGTCGGGATAGTGCGATCTGAGCGCGTGTGCCGCGTGTACGGCCAGGGCGCTCTTTCCCACCCCCGCCATCCCCGTGATGATCACCCGGGGAGGCGCGTACCTGGTGGAGGCGCTGCTGGGGAGGAGGGCCGAGATGACGTGCGCGACCTCCTTGGTACGGCCGGCGAAGTCGGGGGTGTCCGGAGGCAGCTGAGCGGGCTTGATGGACGTTTCCGGCCGCGCGGGCACCGAAGCGGCCTGGGGCTGGGGCTGGAAGTCGATCGACGCGTCGTTGTTGAGGATGGCCTCGTGCAGCTTGCGGACCCTGGGCGAGGGCTCGATGCCGAGTTCGTCGATGAGGAGCATGCGCAGCCGCCGGTACACCTCCAGGGCCTCGCTGCGCCGTTCGCTGCGGTACAGGGCGAGCATGAGCTGCGCCGCCAGGCCCTCCCGGTATGGTTCGGCGGTGGTGAGCAGGCGCA
This sequence comes from Streptosporangium nanhuense, assembly GCF_059358815.1. Lineage (NCBI taxonomy): Bacteria > Bacillati > Actinomycetota > Actinomycetes > Streptosporangiales > Streptosporangiaceae > Streptosporangium > Streptosporangium nanhuense. Next base: position 243,550 of record NZ_JCADBG010000007.1, on the reverse strand, counting down.
GTTCCCCGATGGTCTCCTGGTGCAGGCCGGCGGCCAGGCTCGCCTCGATGCGCATCTCCAGCGCTCGCTGGCGAAGCTCCTCCAGCCCGGTGACCCTGGCCTGGAGTTGTGGTCCCAGCTCCAGGCCCGCCAGCGCCTGTCCCCGCCACAGTTTCAGCGCCTCGGTGAGGCTGGTCCGCGCCTTGGCGTGCTCGCCGCGCGTCAGCTCGCGCTGTCCCTGGCTCACCAGCTTCGTGAAGGCGTCCAGGTCGAAGGAGCCCGACGCGATTTGGAGGCAGTATCCGGAGCTGTGCGTCTGCAGCACCTGCGAATCATGTGAACGTGATGTTACGAGGAGTTTTCTTAACTGATAAATGTACGTCTGGAGGGTGGTGGAGGCGCTGATAGGAGGATTGTCGCCCCACAGCTCTTTCATAAGCGTGCGGGTCGCGACGACCTGGCCGTGGTTGAGGAGGAGGAGAGAGAGGATGCGGCTGGGCTTCGGCGCCGATAGCGCGATTCGACGTTCGCCGTCGATTATTTCCAGTGGGCCCAAGATCATGAAATCCAACTGTCTCCCCCTAATTAACTAATTCCCAGCGCCTTCTGTGGTCCCGTACAGATGGTTCATAATTCCCCGTCACATCGGACAATAATAAATAACATCAAAACATGTCAAGAGGTCACTTTTCGGACCGTAAGGGCCATCTAGCATTTCTTGACCCTATATCAGCACTTGTCATCTCTTGTCCGTTTTGGGGAGGAACTCCGTCGGTACATAGTGCGTCGAAACGCAGGTCATCGTGCTCTGGGCGAAGTGCTCCCGGAAGCCCTCCGGGGTCTGCGTGTCGCGCTGACCGACCAGGTAGGGGGCCATCCTGCGCTCGGCCTCCCGCATCCCCTCCTGCGTGGACATGTGCCTGGCCACGTCGTCGGTCGTCCCGCCGTCATAGTGGATCACGCGAACGACGATCTCGTCCTTGACGAAAAGCGCGGTGCCGAGCAAGATCCCGATTTGCCGGCCGCTCTCGTCGCGAAGGAAGGGGGATTTCGGCCTCTTGTAGTCGGCGAAGATCTCGGTGATCTCCTTTTCATAGCCGGGCTTGACCCTGTAGGTGATGGCGGCGTAAGGCATGGCGTCTCCTTAGAAACCGGAATCTACGGTCAGCGTCGCGCCGGTAATGGAACGCGACAGGTCCGCGGCGAAGAACAGTACGGCCGCGGCCACATCCTCTTCCGAGGTCAACCTGCCGAGGCAGGTGAGAGAAACGAGCTTCTTCCTGAACGACGCGGGAAGCCGCTGCCGGGCGTCGCTCTCGATCACGCCGGGATCCACCGTGTTGACCCTGATCCCGCGTCCGCCCAGCTCTCTGGCCAGGGAGCGGCCCAGTCCGGCGAGACCGGCCTTGCCCGCCGTGTAGGCGCCTCCGCCGGGCAGGCCACGCATGGCCACCGCGCCGCCCACGTTGACCACCGAGGCGCCGTCGGACAGCAGCGGCAGCATCTCGCGCAGCACGAGGAAGACGGAGGTGAGATTCGAGTCCAGCAGGGTGTGCCAGGTCTTGGGGTCGAGGTCGCCGATCGAGCTCAGGCCGAAGCCGCCCACCGCGTTCACCACGATGTCCAGCCCGCCCAGGTCGCTCTCGCAGCGACGGCGCAGCTCGGCCACGTCCACCGGGTCGACCACGTCGGCCCGCACGACGCGGTGCCCCGGCCCGTACTCGTCCAGGTCCTTCACCATCGTCGCGGCGGAGTCGCCGTCGCTCCGGTGGCAGACCGCGACCGTCGCACCGGCTTCCGCCAGGGCGAGGGCTATCGCGCGTCCGGCTCCCCGTGTGCCTCCTGTGACCAGCGCACGCTTTCCGTTGAGGCGAAGATCCACCTCTGACATCCCTTCTCCGATTTCAGGGCATTGGTTCGGAGCATCGCCCACGCTGCTCGAAATCCACTGGAGAACCATTCGAGAGCATCGCCTCCCTTCGGTGTTCGAGCGTTCTTCGATCAGCGCTCAAGCCGCGCTTGTCAGCGTCGTACCGGCCGTGACGCCCATCCGGCCGCACGGGCATACGCTGAGGAGCACCGCCGATGGCGATCGACCAGGTACGAGAAGACATCTCGTTTCCGTTCGACACCCCTTCACTGTTCGAACCACCACCACAGTTCGCCCACCTGCGGCAGAACTCTCCCGTGGCCAAGGTCCGGCTGCCGAGCGGCGACACCGCGTGGCTCGTCACCGCGCACGAGCAGGTGCGCCAGGTCCTGGCCGACTCGCGTTTCAGCCGGACGGCCGCCACCGCGCCGGGGGCGCCACGCCTGGGGCCCGCCCGCCCCGAACCCTCCGCGATCACCACGATGGACCCGCCGGAACACACCCGGCTGCGCAGGCTCGTCATGCCCGCCTTCTCGGCGCAGCGCCTGGAGGCCATGCGTCCGAGCGTCGTCCGGATCACCGAGGACCTGATCGGCGCGATGGCCGCCGGCGGTCCGCCGGCCGATCTGGTCCAGGGGCTCGCCCGCCCGCTGCCCGTCCAGGTGATGTGCGAGCTGCTCGGCGTGCCGTTCGAGGACAGGGCGCGGTTCGGCGGCTGGCTGGAGGTGGCGCTGAGCGTCTCGCCGGGCGACCGCGAGCGGGTCGAGCGGGCGCGCGCGGACCTGCGCGAGTACTTCCGCGAACTGGTGGAGCTCAAGCGCGCGGCACCGTCCTCCGACGTGCTCGGCGCCCTGGTCTCCGCGCACGACGAGGGCGACCGCCTGAGCGAGGAGGAACTGCTGGCGATGGCCTCCACCCTGCTGACGGCCGGGTGCCAGACCGTCGCCACGGCCGTCGCGAACGGCGCGGCCACGCTGCTGCGCCATCCCGGGCAGATCGCCCTGCTGAGGGAGCGCCCGTCGCTGCTGCCCGGCGCGGTGGAGGAACTGCTGCGCTACACGCCGGGGCCGGCCAGCGGCGGCACCATCAGGGTGGCGCTCCAGGAGGTGGAGCTGGGCGGGGTCACCATCCGCCCGGGTGAGGCGGTCATCCCGTCGACCACCTCGGCCAACCGTGACGCCGCCGTCTTCCCGGCCCCCGACGACTTCGACGTGACGCGGACCGACAACCCGCACGTCGCCTTCGGGCCGGGCATCCACTACTGCCTCGGGCGGGTGCTCGCCCGGATGGAACTGACCGTCGCGTTCGGCGCGCTGATCGACCGGTTCCCCGGGATCCGGTTCGCCGTGCCGCAGGAGGAGCTGCAGTGGAGCAGCGGCGGGATCCTGCGCACGCTGACAGCTTTGCCGATCACGTGGGGAGAGACCGATCACCAGCGAGGAGACCGCTCAGATGGCACCCAGCATCAGGACTAGCAACGAGCCCCGTCACAGTCAGATCATCGGGCTGGGCGTGTACCGGCCCGCGCGGTCGGTGCCCAACTCCGAGATCGCCGGAGGGCTCGGGCTGGCGGAGAAGTGGATCGAGCGGCGCTCCGGCGTGCGGTCGAGACGCTACGCGGGCCCGGAGGAGACCCTCACCGCGATGGCGGTCGCCGCGGCCGAGAAGGCGCTGGCGCACGCGGGTGTCGACGCCGCGAGGATCGGGTTCGTGCTGGTCGCGACGACGACCCACCTGACCCAGATGCCGTCGCTGGCCAGCGGGGTCGCCCACCGGATCGGGGCGACCCGGGCGGGCTCCCTGGACATCCTGGCCGCCTGCGCCGGGTTCACCTACGGGCTCGCGGTGGGCAGCGACATGGTGCGGGCGGGGACGGCCGACCACGTCCTGGTCATCGGGGCGGAGCGGATCACCGACATCCTCGACCACCAGGACCCCGCCACGGCGTTCCTCTTCGCCGACGGCGCCGGCGCCGTGGTGATCGGCCCCTCGTCCACCCCGGGCATCGGCCCCGTGGTCTGGGGCTCGGACGCGGAGCGCGCCGACGCGGTGGGCATGACGGGGTTCTGGGTGCCCGAACTCCGCGAGGACCCGGAGAGGAAATGGCCGGTGCTCGGGATGATCGGCTGGAAGGTCTACCGGTGGGCCGTGGAGGACCTCTCCGAGGTGTGCTCCCGCGCGCTCGACGCCGCGGGGGTCACCGCCGCCGACCTGTCCGCCTTCATCCCCCACCAGGCGAACCGGCTGATCACCGACTCGATGGTCAAGGCGCTGGAGCTGCCGCCGGAGGTCGCGGTCGCCTACGACGTCGAGACGAGCGGCAACACCTCCTCCGCGTCCATCCCGCTGGCCATGGACACGCTGCTGAGCAAGGGCGAGGTCTCCACGGGCGACCTGGCCCTGCTGATCGGGTTCGGGTCCGGTGTCGTCTACGCCAGTCAGGTGGTCAGGCTGCCATGACCACGCCGTTCCCCTTCCCCGCGTCCGATCCCGTCGAGCCGCCCGCCGGGTTCATGGCCCTGGCCCGGCAGGGGCCCGTGACGCGGGTCAGCCTGCCCACCGGCGACACGGCCTGGCTGGTCACCGGTTATGAGGACGTCCGCCGGGTGCTGTCGGACCGCAGGTTCAGCCGGCAGCTGGCGAACGCCCCCGACGCGCCGCGGATCCGTCCCGCCAGGCCCGACGCCGACGCGTCCCTGTTCTCCCTGGACCCGCCCGACCACACCCGGCTGCGGCGGCTGGTGGTCAAGGCGTTCACGCCGCGCAGCATGGAGGCGCTCAGGCCGCGCATAACGGCCGTGACGGAGGAGCTGCTCGACGAGGTCGTGCGCACCGGTCCTCCCGCGGACCTCGTGGCGGGACTCACCCAGCCGTTGCCGATGATCATCATTTGCGACCTGCTCGGCGTGCCGTACGAGGACCGCGAGCGCTTCCGCGAGTGGACCGAACGCATTCTCACCATGACCGCCCACGGCCGCGAGCAGGTGCGGCAGGCCAGCATCGAGCTCAGCGCCTACCTCGCCGAACTCGTCACGCGCAAGCGGAAGGAACCCGGCGACGACCTGCTGAGCGCGCTGATCGCGGTCCAGGAGCGAGACGACGTGCTCAGCGACCGGGAGCTGGTCACCTTCGGGAACACGCTGCTGACGGCCGGTCACCACACCACCGCGGGCCAGATGGCGGCGAGCCTGCTGACCCTGCTGCGCCACCCCGCCCAGGCGCGGGCGCTGCGCGAGGAACCCGGGCGGCTGCCCACCGCGGTCGAGGAACTGCTGCGCTACGCCGTGCCCGCCGCCAACGGCGGGCTCATGCGGATCGCCACCGAGGACATCGAACTGTCCGGGGTGTGGATCCGCGCGGGGGAGGGCGTGCTTCCCGGCATCGTCGCGGCCAACCGGGACATCGAGGTCTACGACGACCCGGACGAACTGGACCTGGCCAGGCGGTGCCCGCACCACCCGCACCTGACGTTCGGCCACGGGATCCACCACTGCCTGGGCGCGCCGCTGGCCCGGCTGGAGCTGGGGGTGGCGATCGGCGCGGTGCTGCGCAGGCTGCCCGGCATGCGGCTGGCCGTACCGGAGTCGGAGCTGACGTGGGCGGGCGGGCAGACCCACCGCACGCTCGACGCGCTGCCGGTCACCTGGGAGGAGACGTGACCGGTCCGGCCGCCGTCTCCGCGCCGGAGGCCGGGGAACGGAGCTTCTTCGGCTACCCCCGCTGGTTCGTCACGCTCTTCCTCACCGACATGTGGGAGCGGTTCAGCTTCTACGGCATGCAGGCGTTGCTCGTGATCTACGCGGCGGCGCCCCGCTCGGAGGGAGGGCTCGGGCTGGAGGCGGGAGCGGCCGCGGCGCTGTTCGGGACCTACATGGCGCTGGCCTTCGTGCTCCCGCTGCCCGGCGGGTGGCTGGGCGACCGGGTGCTCGGCGCCCAGCGGGCGACATTGTGGGGGGCGCTGGTCATCGCGCTCGGTCACTACAGCCTCATGATCCCGACCGACGTGACGTCTTACCTGGGCCTGCTTCTCGTCGCGGTGGGGACGGGGCTGCTGAAGCCCAACATGGCGGCCATCCTCGGCCGGTTCTACGGTCCCGGGGAGGAGGGGAAGCGCGAATCCGCCTTCTCCATCTTCTATATGAGCGTGCAGCTCAGCGCGCTGCTCGCGCCGCTGATCACCGGGTTCCTCGGCGAGCGCGTCCACTGGCACCTCGGGTTCGGCGCGGCCGCGTTCGGCATGACCCTCGGCGTGCTGCAGTACATGATCGGCCGCCGGCGCTTCGGCGACCTGGGCAGGTACCCCGAGGCCCCGGCGCCCCCGGAACTCGTGCGCACGCTGCGCCGGAGAGTGGGCGCGGCCACGGCGGCCGTGGTCCTGCTGCTGGCCGTGGACGTGGCGGCGGGGTGGTTCACGATCGAGCACATCCTGGCCGCCGTCGGCCTGTGCGTGATCGTGGTGCCGATCCTGTACTTCAGGGCGTTCCTGCGCCAGGAGGGGCTGACGGCGGCGGAACGGACCCGCCTGCGCGCCTACCGGTGGCTGTTCGCCTCCTCCGCGTTGTTCTGGATGTGCTTCGCGCAGTCGGGCTCGGTCTACGCCCTGTTCGCCGACCGCCTCACCGACCGCGTGCTCTTCGGGATGGTCGTCCCCGCGAGCTGGTTCCAGTCGCTGAGCCCGCTGTTCATCCTGCTGCTCGCGCCGGGGGTCGCCTGGCTCTGGCTACGGCTGGGCGACCGGGTCGACGTGCCCCGCAAGTACGCCCTCGCGTTGATGGCGATGGCCGCCTCGCTGCTGGTCATGGCGGTGGCGTCGGTGACTCCCGCGCCGGTGTCACCGCTCTGGCTGGTGCTGTCGTTCTTCCTGCTGGCCTGCGGTGAGATCGTCCTGGGCCCGGTGGGCCTGAGTGCCAGCGCCCAGTTCGCCCCCGAGCGGGCCGTGGGCCGGATGATGGGCCTTTTCTGGCTCTCGGCGGCGCTCGGCGCCGCGTTCGGCGCGCAGGTGGCCCGGTTGTGGACCGTCCTGCCCGGTTCCGTCTTCTTCGGCGCGCTCATGGCGTCGGTGGCGCTGGCCGCGATCTGCCTGATGGTCGGCGGCGCCCGGCTCAACCGGTCCCTCACCCTCTGACCCCTCTGGAGCGGCCATGCTGGACAGCAGCGCCGGGACACCCGACAGCGCGAGTGGCGCGATCGCGCCGACACTGCGCGGCGCGCGGGTGGAAATCGTCATCCCGGTCTACAACGAGGAGCGGACGCTCGCCGGATGCGTCCGCACCCTTCGCGCCTACCTGGAGGAGAACCTCCCCTACGAGTGGAACCTGGCCGTCGTCGACAACGCGAGCATCGACCGCACCTGGGACGTGGCCCAGGAGCTGGCGGCCGAGATGCCCGGACTCCGCATCATGAGGCTGGAGGAGAAGGGCCGGGGCAGAGCGCTGCGCGCGGCGTGGTCCTCCAGCGACGCCGACGTCCTGGCGTACATGGACGTCGACCTGTCCACCGGGCTGGAGGCCGTCCTGCCGCTGGTGGCGCCGCTCATCAGCGATCACTCCGACATAGCGGTCGGCTCGCGCCTGGCCGAGGGGGCGCGCACGATACGCGGGCACAAGCGCGAGCTCGTCTCACGCGCCTACAACGTGCTCGTCCGGATGACCCACGGCGTGCGTCACACCGACATGCAGTGCGGGTTCAAGGCCGCCAGGCGCGACTCGATCCTGCCCCTGCTGGACAAGGTCGAGGACGACGGCTGGTTCTTCGACACCGAACTCCTGCTGCTCGCCCACCACAACGGGCTGAGGCTGTACGAGGTGCCCGTCGACTGGGTCGAGGACGTCGACACCAGGGTCGCCATCGCCGGTACGGCCTGGGACGACATCAAGGGCCTGGTCAGGGTCGCCTACGCGCGGATCAGCGGCGGGGCCGACGTGGTGGTGCGCGAACGGGCCGAGCCCGTCTCCGTCCACCCCGACGCCCGCCCGGGTCTCGGGCGTGTCGAGCTGGTCTGGCAGGTGCTGATGTTCTGCGCGATCGGGGTGGTCTCCACGGTCGCGCACGGCCTGCTCTACCTGCTGTTCCGGGAGTGGTGGCCTGTCATGACGGCCAACCTGGCGGCGCTGGTGCTGTGCACGCTGGCCAACACCGAGGCCAACCGCAGGTGGACCTTCCGCCGTCCGGCCGGTGGGCGCAGGAGGCTGCGGATCCACTTCAGGGGACTGGTCGTCTTCGGGCTGTACTACCTGCTCACCACGCTCAGCGCGCTGGTCTGGCAGCGGCTGCACCCGGAGAGCGGGGTGGTCTCCGAGACGCTCGTGCTCCTCGGGGCCGCGCTGGTGGGCACCGCGCTGAGGTTCGTCCTCATGCGCGGCTGGGTGTTCCAGAGCCGCCCCAGGGTTCAGCGGTAGTGGCCGGAAGTGTCCCAGAGCCGCACCAGCACTCAACCCAAGGCTCAGCGATAGTGGCCGGAAATGTCCCAGAGCCGCACCAGCACTCAACCCAAGGCTCAGCAGTAGTGGCCGGAAGTGTCCCAGAGCCGCACCAGCACTCAACCCAAGGCTCAGCGGTAGTGGTCGGGGGCGGTGCGCAGCCGCGCCCACTGCCGGCCGTCGTGCCCGCACACGAGGAGGGCGTCCTCGTGGCGGGCGAGTTCCACCAGGCGGCCGGTGGACTTCCTGGTCTCCTCGGCGTCGGTGTCGAAGGGGAAGATCGGCCGCCGTTCGGGATCGAGCGCGATCTCCATGGGAACGGCGTCACCGGCCAGGATCACCGGCCCGGTCTCGGGGAGCCGGACGAGGACGGACTGGTGGCCGGGCACGTGCCCGCCGGTCTCGATGAGCTCGATGCCCGGCAGCAGCCGCGTGTCACCGTCGACCAGCAGGTAGCGGTCGGCCGGGAGGTCCCAGTTCTCGCGGCACTCCTCGATCCGGGCGAGCGAGCCGGACATCGCCAGTTCGTGGTGGACACGCTGGATGACGAACCGGGCCGAGGGAAAGGCCCGGTGGTTGCCGCAGTGGTCGGGGTCCAGATGCGTGCACACGACGTAGGCGATCTGGCCGGGGTCGACGCCGAGCGTCGCGAGCTGGGGCAGCAGCTCCTCCTCCGGCGCCACGTCGATGCGGCCACCGGGAACGGGGGCGTAGCCGGTGTCCACCAGCACGTCGCCCTCCTCCGTGCGGATCAGGTAGACGGGGACGGGAGCCTTGATCGCGCGGATCGTCCCGGTTCTGAGCAGGTAGAGCCTCATGCCGTGCCTCTCCGTGGCCCGACGAGCCACCGTTCCGGATCGGGCGTGGTCCCGCGGTCCAACATGTTCCAGCCGTCGGCGATCAGCCGGTCGGCGGCCTCGGCCCGCCGGGCCGCGTACGCGTCGAGGGCGCCGGGCCGCGATCGCCCCAGCGCGACGGCCGCCAGCTCGCCGGCGAGCTCGGCGGCCTCCTCGATCGCGGTGTTCACGCTCTGCACGGGCATCGGCAGCCGCCGCGCCGCCTCACCGAGCACGAGGCAGCGGCCGTCGCGCGCCCGTCGGCCGCGGCCCGAGGCGGGCCGGGTCAGCCACGGCTCGCCCTCCAGGGACAGCCCGGCCCGGGTGCCGGTGATCCGCCGTGCGAACGCCTCCATCCCGCCCGCGTCGTGCGTCGGCTCCACGGCGGAGGCGGAGAAGATCCGGCACCCGCCCGAGGGCAGGGGCAGCAGCCCGAGGTTGGCGTGCGGGCCGTGGAAGATGTGCTCCTCGCCGTCCTCCAGGCCGGGCAGGCCGGTCACCGTGGCGTCCACGGCCGTCCACCACAGGGATCTCGGCCGCTCGGCGGTCCAGCCGAGGCCCGCGGCGGCCGGCAGTCGCCCGTCCGCGCCGGTGCACATGACGAGCCAGCGGGCGCGCAGCACGGCGGAGCCGCCGGAGTGGCGCACGTCCACGTCGACGTGATCCGCGCCCTGGCGGACGCCGACCGCCTCGACGCCCCGCTCGACGGGCACGCCGTACCGGCGGGCCGCCTCCTCCAGCAGCAGCTCGGTGCGCTCCTGGCTCAGCACCAGCGCCCTCCGGGAGACCGGGCGCGTCTCGGCGTGCCGGCCCACGTGGAAGACCCGGTTGCGCAGCGGGAAGCTCCACCGAGGATCCGTCAGGTGGACGCCGAGCGCGGCGAGCGCCTCCAGGGGCTCCTCCTGCACGACCGCGCAGCGGGTGCCGGTCGCGGGGTGTTCGCCGCGCTCCACCACGAGGCAGGAGAGCCCCCGGTGTCCGAGGCCCACCGCCAGCGTCAGGCCGGCAGGTCCGGCCCCGATCACAACGACGTCGTACATTTCATCCACTCACTTGGGCGACGGGAAACAGTTCGCATGATATTTCGTCTTCCAAGAATGCGGCAGGCTTTTTCGGTCCAGCGTTTCTCAAGCAGTCCTTGAGGACCCCCGGTGAGACTCCGTACAAGCCGAGTCGTGGAGATGAGATGCACAGAACTCTAATCGTCGCGCATATGAAACCGGCGGATGCGCCGGCGGTCGCCGACATTTTCGCAGAGTCCGACGCCACAGAACTGCCCAAAATGATAGGCGTTACAAGGCGAACCCTATTTCGCTTTCACGATCTCTACTTCCACCTCGTCGAGGCGGATGAGGAAATCACTCCACGCCTGTACTCGGCGCGGGACCACGAGCTCTACGACGACATCAACAAGAAGCTCGCGCGTTACATGACGCCGTACGACCCGAACTGGCGCGAACCGAAGGACTCGATGGCCACGCCTTTCTACACGTGGCAGCCGGAGTAGGAGAGGAGACCCACCATGTCGCAGTCCCCGGTCGTTCCATCCGGCCCTGTCAAGAAGATAGCCGTGGATGACGTGCCGCCCAACCGGAAAAGGGGCGGTGACATCCGAGTCGTGCTGAGCCCCCGATCGGTCGAGGCCACTTCGGGGTTCGGCGGAGTGGGAACACTCGATCCCGGTGAGCGCGTGATCGAGCACTACCACCCCTACTCGGAGGAGTTCGTCTACGTCGTCGACGGTGTACTGACCCTGGACGTCGCGGGGCAGGAGATCGTCGTCGGGCCGGGCGAGGCCTGCATGATCCCGAAGGGTGCCGCGCACCGGCTGATCAACCGTGGAGACGTGCCCGCGCGGGTGGTCTTCCACAGCAGCCCCCTCGCACCGAGGCCCGAGCTCGGCCACGTCGACCTGGAGGAGCCCCTGACCGACGAGGGCGACCCCCAGGTGGGAGGAGCCAGATGAGCAGAGCCGGCAGGCGCGTCCCCGTGGTCACGGGGATGGGGGTGGTGGCGCCGGGCGGACTCGGCGTCACCCCCTTCTGGGACCTCATGTCGTCCGGTCGCACCGCCACCCGCACGGTCACGCTCTTCAAGCCGGAGGGGTTCCGCTGCCAGGTGGCGGCGGAGTGCGACTTCGACCCGGTGGCGCTCGGCCTCACGCCGCAGGAGGTGCGGCGCATGGACCGGGTGGCCCAGATGGCGGTGGTCGCCACGCACGAGGCTCTCGCGGACAGCGGCCTGGACCTGGGAAGCGTCCAGCCCGACCGGGTCGCGGTGACGGTCGGCAACGCCGTCGGCAACACGATCATGATGGAGCGGGAGTACTCGGTGGTCAGCGACGGCGGCCGCAAATGGCTGACCGACTGGGAGTACGCGGTCCCGTACAGCTACAACTACATGATCCCCAGCTCGCTGGCCTGCGAGGTGGCGACCATCGCCGGCGCCGAGGGGCCGGTGTCCCTGATATCCACCGGCTGCACGTCGGGGCTCGACGCGGTGGGCTACGCGGCGCAGCTCATCGAGGAGGGCAGCGCCGACGTGGTCATCGGCGGAGCGGCCGACGCCCCCATCTCCCCCATCACCATGGCCTGTTTCGACGCGCTCCGCGCCACCACGCCGAACAACGCCGACCCCGGGCACGCCTGCCGGCCCTTCGACCAGAAGCGCAACGGCATCGTCCTCGGTGAGGGCTCGGCCATGTTCGTCATGGAGGAGCGGGAGCACGCGCGCCGCCGCGGAGCCAGGGTGCGCGCCGCCATCATGGGCTACGCCAGCAGGGCGAACGCCTACCACATGACCGGTCTGAAGGAGGACGGCCGGGAGCTGTCGGCCGCCATCGACACCGCTCTGCACGGGGCCCGCATCGACACCTCGCGCGTCGACTACATCAACGCGCACGGGTCGGGCACCCGGCAGAACGACAGGCACGAGACCTCCGCGGTGAAGCGCAGCTTCGGCGACCGCGCCTACGAGGTGCCGATGAGCTCGATCAAGTCGATGATCGGCCACTCGCTCGGCGCGATCGGCGCGATCGAGGTCGCCGCGAGCATCCTGGCCATCGAGCACAACGTGGTGCCTCCGACGGCCAACCTCGAGAACCTCGACCCCGAGTGCGACCTGGACTACGTGCCCAACACGGCGCGGGAGACCAACGTGGACGTGGTGCTCAGCGTCGGCAGCGGGTTCGGCGGGTTCCAGACCGCGGTCGTGATCGGGGCCGACGAGGCGGTGGCCGCGTGAGCCGCATCGTCGTGACCGGTCTCGGCGTGCTCGCCCCCAACGGCAACGGCACCGACGACTACTGGTCCAGCACGCTGGCAGGCAAGAGCGGCATCGGCCCGATCTCGCTCTACGACGCCAGCGGCTACCCCTGCAGGCTGGCCGGGGAGGTGCCCGGCTTCGCGGCCGAGAACCACATCGCCGGGAAGCTGAGGGCGCAGACCGACCACATGACCCACCTGGCACTGGCCGCCACCGACGCCGCGCTGGTGGACGCGGAGGTGGACCTGGCGACGGTCGGGGAGTACGAGATGGGGGTCATCACCGCCAACTCCTCGGGCGGGACCGTCTTCGGCCAGAAGGAGCTGGAGAAGCTCTGGCGCAAGGGGCCCGAGCACGTCGGCGCCTACATGGCGGTGGCGTGGTTCTACGCGGCGACCACCGGGCAGATCTCCATCCAGCACAAGATGCGCGGCCCGTGCGGGGTGCTGGCCGCCGAGCAGGCGGGCGGCCTGGACGCCCTCGGGCACGCCAGGCGCCAGATGCGCAAGGAAGGGCTCCAGCTCGTCGTGAGCGGGGGCACGGACGCGTCGCTCTCCCCCGCGGGACTCACCGCCCAGATCAGCACCCGGATGCTGAGCCAGTCGAGCGACCCGCTCCGGGCCTACCTGCCCTTCGACGGCGCCGCCGCGGGCTACGTGCCCGGCCAGGGCGGGGCCATGCTCATCCTGGAACCGCTGGAGTCGGCCGTGGCGCGCGGCGCGCGGCGCCTCTACGGCGAGATCGCCGGCTACGCGTCGGGATTCGACTCCGGCCGTGGAGGCGTGCTGGGCCGCGTCATCCTGCAGGCACTCGCCGACGCGGACGTCGGTCCCGGTGACGTCGACGTGGTCTTCGCCGACGCGCTCGGCATGCCCGACGCCGACCGCGACGAGGCGGACACCCTGAAGACGCTGTTCGGCCCGCGGGGCGTGCCGGTGACCGCGCCGAAGACGATGGTCGGCCGGCTGTACGCGGGGGGAGGGCCCCTCGACGTGGCGGCGGCGCTGCTGTCCATCCGCGACCAGGTGATCCCGCCCACCGTCAACGTGGTCGACCCCGTCGCCGACTACGAACTCGACCTCGTCCTGGGCGAGCCCAGGGACGCGCCCGTGCGCACCGCCCTGGTGGTCGCGCGCGGGTTCGGAGGTTTCCACGCGGCGATCGTCGTCCGCGCCATGTCATGACAAAGCCCGGAGGTGGCATCACATGAGCACGTTCACGGTTGAGAACCTACAGAAGATCATGCAGAGCTGCGCGGACGAGGACGGCAACCAGGTCGACCTCTCGCAGGACATCCTCGACGTGACCTTCAAGGACCTCGACTTCGACTCCCTGGCGGTCCTGGAGCTCGCCACGCGCATCCAGCAGGAGATCGGGGTGCGCATCCCCGACGACGACGTGGCGGAGATGACCACTCCCCGGGCCGTGCTGAACTACGTGGACCGGAAGGCGGCGGCCTGAGGTGGCCGGCCACACGGACAACTCGGTGATCATCTCGGCCCCTCTCGAGACCGTCTGGGAGATCACCAACGACATCGAGTCATGGCCGCGGCTGTTCACCGAGTACGCCTCGGCCGAGATCCTGGAGCGGGACGGGAACACCGTACGGTTCCGGCTGGCCACCCACCCGGACGAGGACGGGAAGGTGTACAGCTGGGTCTCCGAGCGCACCCCCGACCCCGAGACCCGGGTGGTGCTGGCCAGGCGGGTGGAGACCGGGCCGTTCCTGCAGTACATGAACCTGCGCTGGGAGTACGAGGAGGTGCCCGAGGGCACCCGGCTGCGCTGGATCCAGGAGTTCGAGGTACGCCCGGACGCGCCGGTCGACAACGCCGGCGCCGAGGAGCACCTCAACCGGCAGACCGCGACGGAGATGAGCCACATCAAGGCGGTCATCGAACAACGGTAGGTATCTCGTCCCCCTCCCCCGGCGCGGTGGGAGGGGGACGGGGAGGCGAAGGATGGGAAGGACGAAATGATCGCGGTGTTGGTGCCGTTGGCACTGCTCTGCTCAGGGCTCGCGGCCGGCGGACTGATGGTGTCCGCGCTCGGCGGGGCCCCGCTCCTGCTGGCGCTGCCGACCAACGAGTACGTGCCCGTGCACCAGTTCCTCGTCCGGCGCTTCGACCCCTTCATGCCACTGTGCCTGTGCGGCGCGCTCGTCCTGGACGTCGTGCTGGCCGTCGTGGCACCGGCCGGGACGCCACCCGTGCTGTTCGGCCTGGCGGCCGCGCTCTACGTGGCGACCGTGGCCGTCTCGGTGCTGAAGAACGTCCCGATCAACAAGTGGATCTACAGCCTGGATCCGCGCGAGCTGCCCGACGACTGGGAGCGGCTCGACCCTCGGGTTCGCTGGCGCAACTGGAACCTGGTCCGCACCTCCCTCGCCATGGTGGGGCTGGTGCTCAACGTGGTCGCGGTCGGATTCCTGGTCTGAGAGGGAAGTCCTGCGATGACGAAACGAGATCAGGTGGAGCGGTTCTGCAGACGGGTCGCGATGAGCGGGGTGTGGAAGCCGCTCTCGCTGATGGCTTTCTGCACCTACCCCTTCGCTCCCGTCGAACTGAGCCAGTGGCTGTTCGAAGACCACTCGTCGGCCGACCGGCAGGACCACAAAGGAAAGGGAAGAAAAGGAGATCCCAGCATGACCGTGATCACTGATAGTGCGGCGGGAGCGGAGAGTGCCTGGGGCACCTGCGGCCGTTGCAAGAACCTGATCTACAGCCGCCGGTTCCAGCGGGATCTCCAGGTGTGCGCGGACTGCGGGCACCACGAGCGGCTCACCGCCGACGAACGCCTGGACATGTTGCTCGACCCCGGTTCGCGGGTGCCGCTGGGCGTCTCGCCGCCGCCGGCCGACCCGCTGGAGTTCGCCGACGCGAAGCCGTACCTGACCCGGCTCGCCGAGGCACGCGAGCGGACCGGCCTGGACGAGGCGGTGGTGTGCGCCCGCGGGACCATCGAGGGGCGGGAGCTGGTCGTCGCGGCCATGGACTTCCGGTTCATGGGCGGCAGCCTCGGCTCGGCCGTGGGCGACCTGATCGTCCAGGCCGCGGAGGCGGCCCTGGCCGACCGCGTGCCGCTGCTGCTGGTGACCGCCTCCGGAGGCGCGCGGATGCAGGAGGGCGTACTGGCCCTCATGCAGATGGCCAAGACCAGCCAGGCACTGGCGGCGCTGGACGAGGCGGGCGTCCTGACGCTCACCCTGGTGACGGATCCGACGTTCGGCGGGGTCGCGGCGTCGTTCGCCACCCTGACGGACATCGTGATCGCCGAGCCCGGCGCGCGCATGGGCTTCGCCGGGGCGCGGGTGATCGAGCAGACCATCCGCCAGCGGCTGCCCAAGGGCTTCCAGACCGCCGAGTTCCTTCTCCGTCACGGCCTGATCGACATGGTCAGGCCCAGGGCGGCGCTGCGCTCGACCATCGGCAGGCTGCTCGCGGCGCAGGGTGAGGGCCCGCCCCCCGCCCCCCGGGAGGAGGTCGTCATCACCGACCCCGCGCTGCTGCCCGCGGGCGGCGACGCGTGGGCCACGGTGCAGATCGCCCGGAACATCGACAGGCCCACCGCCCTCGACTACATCAGCCACATGACGGACTGGTTCGAGGAACTGCACGGGGACCGGGCGTTCGGCGACTGCCGCGCGGTCATCGGCGGCCTGGCCCACCTCGACGGCGCCCCCGTCGTGGTCATCGGGCACCAGAAGGGCCACACCACCAGGGAGCTGGCCGAGCGCAACTTCGCCATGCCCTCGCCCGAGGGGTACCGCAAGTGCGCCAGGATCATGCGCCTGGCCGCCAAGCTCGGGCTCCCGGTCATCACGCTCATCGACACCCCCGGCGCCTATCCGGGACTGGAGGCCGAGGAGCGCGGCCAGGCCATCGCGATCGCCGAGAACCTGCGGCTGATGTCCGGCCTGCCGGTCCCCGTGGTCGCCGTGGTGACGGGAGAGGGAGGCAGCGGCGGCGCGCTCGCCCTCGGCGTCGCCAACCGGGTGCTCTCCTTCGAGAACTCCGTCTACTCGGTCATCAGCCCCGAAGGATGCGCCGCGATCCTGTGGAACGACGCCGCCGCCGCGAGCGTCGCCGCCGAGGCGCTCCGCCCGTGCGCGCGCGACCTGCTGCGGCTGGCGATCGTCGACGGGGTGATCCCCGAACCCGAGGGCGGCACCCAGGCCGACCACGTAAGAGCCGCCGAACTCCTGCAGGCCGCGCTCTCCGGCGCACTGCGCGACCTGGCCGAGACGCCCCCGGCCGAGCTCGTGCGCGACCGCAGGCGGCGCTTCCACCGATTCGGAGGTGCGGCGTGAACCAGCAGTCGGACACACTCGAAGCCATCATCGGAGCCCTCGACCGGCTCAAATCCGGCAAGAACGGGATACGCCGGGTGAGCATCGGCGTGGGCGACACGACGATCGAGGTGGAGTGGGACAAGCCCCGCGCCGCCGGCGACACGCTGTCGTACACCTCGGCCGAGCTCCTGCCCGAGGCGGCGCCGGAGATCCCCGACGACGCCCACCACGTCTGCTCCCCCATGCTGGGGACCTTCTACCACGCGCCCGAACCCGGCGCGGCTCCGTTCATCAGCGTCGGGGACATGGTCGAGGTGGGACAGCAGGTCGGCATCCTCGAGGCGATGAAGCTGATGAACCGCGTCGACTCCGACGTCTCGGGGCGGGTAACGGAGATCTGCGTCCCCAACGGCACCCACGTCGAGTACGGCGAACGGCTCGTCGTCGTCACCACCGATCCGCCCGAGGAATGATGCCGATGTTCACCTCCGTTCTCATCGCCAACCGCGGGGAGATAGCCCTGCGGGTGGCCCGTACCTGCCGTGAGCTCGGCCTGCGGACGGTGGCCGTGTACTCGTCGGCCGACCGCGACTCCAGCGTCGTGCGCTTCGCCGACGAGGCCGTCCACATCGGGCCGGCCAGCCCGCGCCGGAGCTACTCCAACATCCCCGCCATCATCGAGGCCGCCCTGCGCTCGGGGGCGGAGGCGGTGCATCCGGGCTACGGGTTCCTGTCGGAGGACCCCGACTTCGCCGAGGTGTGCGCCGCCAACGGGCTCACCTTCATCGGGCCCAGCCCCGAGGTGATGTCGAGGCTGGGGGACAAGGCCCGCGCCCGCAAGATCATGGCGGACGCCGGGCTCCCGGTGCTGCCCGGCACCTCCGAGCCGGTGGCGACCGTGACGGAGGCCCGTGAGGCGGCGGACGCCATGGGCTACCCGGTGATCATCAAGGCCGCGGCCGGCGGCGGCGGGCGCGGCATGCGGGTGGCCACCGGGCCTCGCGACTTCTCCGTGGCGTACAAGACCACCAGGGCCGACGCGCAGGCCGTCTTCGGCGACGGGCGCGTCTACCTGGAGCGCTACCTGGAGGTCGCGCGGCACGTGGAGGTGCAGGTCCTCGCCGACCGGTACGGGAACACCATCCACCTCGGGGAGCGTGACTGCTCCGTGCAGCGCAGGCACCAGAAGCTCATCGAGGAGACCCCCGCCCCGGACCTGCTGCCCGGCCTGGCGGAGCAGATGGGCGAGCTGGCGGTCCGCGGCGCCCGCGCCGTCGGCTACGAGGGAGTGGGCACCTTCGAGTTCCTCGTCGACGCGGCGGGCCGCTGCTACTTCATGGAGATCAACTGCCGGATCCAGGTCGAGCACCCCGTGACCGAGATGGTGACCGGCGTGGACCTCGTCCGGGAGCAGATCCTCGTGGCGGCCGGACAGCCCCTCGAACTGCGCCAGGAGGACGTGGTGCCGCGCGGGGTGGCCATCGAGTGCCGCATCAACGCGGAGGACCCCGACCGCGACTTCGCCCCCGCGCCCGGGGAGATCGCCGAGCTCATGCTGCCCGGTGGCCCGTTCACGCGGGTGGACACCCACGTCTACCAGGGCTGCCGGGTGAGCTCCGACTACGACTCGCTGCTGATGAAGCAGCTGGTCTGGGCGCCGAACAGGGAGCAGGCCATCGCGCGCATGGAGCGGGCGCTGGGCGAGCTCCGGCTGGCCGGGCCGGGCCTGCGTACCACCCGGCGGTTCCTGTGCGACGTGCTCGCCCACCCGCTGTTCGTCAAGGGCGGGCACTCGACCGCGCTGGTGCAGCAGATGCAGGAGGAAACCTGAGAACGGGCCCGGACGACCCTGACGACCCGGCCGGCGCGGCCGGGTCGTCAGGGTCGTCAAGGTCGTCCGGGTCGTCCGGGTCGTCAAGGTCGTCCGGGCGTCAACGAGAACGGGTGAGCGCGGAGGTTTCCGCGCTCACCCGGTCACGTCATTCGGCGCCGAACCACTCGCCCCACCGCATGGCCAGGAACAGGTCCCCGCTCACGGTCAGCTTCCCCGACGCGAAGGCGTCGGGCCCGTCCAGCTTGCCGGTCGCCAGATCCAGGAAGTCCGCCAGCGACAGCGAGAGCGTGACCCCCGGCTCCGGTTCCGACCCGGCCGACGCGTTGCACTTCCCGTCCTCGACGATGACGAGCCGGGAGATCGGCCCCGTCGCGGTCTCGATGAGGAACCGGAACACCCCGCCCTCCCCGTGGGTCCGCTCGGGCTCGAAGCCCTCGCACAGACGGGTGAAGACGTCGTCGACCACCTTCTCGGGGTCGGTGATCTCCTCCGGGGACAACTCTTGAAGATCGGCGAACCGCTGGTCACCGTCGGCCATGTCTCCTCCTCAGATCTCGGTCCTTCGCATCCTCACCGGACACGCTCAAGCCGTCCTCGACGAACGCTGGGGGCGGCCTTGAGCCGTTCTCAAGTCTCCGTCGAGGTATGCGCCCCAAATTGGGCGAGCGCACCCGCAGCGGGCATCCGAAAAGGGACCGGTGATGACCATGGCCGACGCCGCCACAGCACTCGATCTTCGCCAAGCCAGGGAGAGGCCGCCGGAGCCGCGCGGCACGCGCGCCTACGGTGCCGCGGTCGCCGTCGTGACCGTGCTCGCCGCCGTGACCTATCTCTGGGGCATCGGCGAGCGCCCCAGCGCGATCCAGGCGTACTACGCGGCCGCGGTGCGGACCATGTCCGAGAGCTGGTCCGCGTTCTGGTGGGGCGGCCTGGACCCGGCCGGCTTCATGAGTGTGGACAAGGTGCCGGGCGGGCTGTGGCTCCAGGCGCTCTCCGTCCGGTTGTTCGGCCACGGCGACCTGGCGCAGCTCCTGCCCCAGGCCCTGGTGATGGCCGGCTGCGTGCCGCTGACGTATCTGGCGGTCCGCCGGTGGGCGGGACCGGCCGCGGGCCTGGTGGCGGCCGTCGTGCTGGCCACCACGCCGGTGTGGACGGTGCTGGCCAGGATCAACGCCCCCGACGTCTACCTCATGATCTGCCTGCTGGCCGCCGCCTACTGCGCGGCGGGAGCGCTGCGCGACGGCAGGGGCCGGGGGGTGGTGCTGGCCGGGCTCTGGATAGGCCTGGCCTTCCAGGCGAAGATGGTGCAGGCGCTGATCCTGCTGGTCGTGCTGGTCGCCGTCCACCTGGCCTGCGCCCCCCGGGACCTGCGCGTCCGCCTCGCGCACGCCGCGGGCGCCGCGGGCGCCACCCTGGCGGTGTGCCTGGTCTGGCCGCTCACCGTGGCCCTCACCCCCTCGGGCTCGCGCCCGTACCTGGACGGCAGCGCCACCGACTCCGTCTGGGAGATGCTCGTCCTGTACAACGGCGTGGGGAGGGTCCTCACCGCCGGGCGGACGGGCACCGATCCGGCACCGCTCACCGGGGGCGGCGCCGCCGGGCCGCTGCGATTGTTCAATCCCGAGCACGTGACGCAGATCGGGTGGCTCCTGCCCGCCGCGCTCATCGCGCTGGCCGCCGGGCTGTTCCTGACACGGCGCGCGGTCCGCACCGACCCGGACAGGGCCGGCTGGCTGCTGTGGGGCGGCTGGCTCCTCGCGTACGGCGTCGCGATCAGCTTCGCCACCGGCGTGCACCCCTACTACTCCAGCAGCCTCGCCCCGGCCGTGGCGGCACTGACCGGAGCGGGCGCGGTGACCGCCGTGCGGCTGTGGCAGAGGCCGTCCGGGGCGAGCAGCCGCCTCCTTCTCCCGCTGCTGATCGGGGTCACGACGCTGTGGGCGGTGTTCCTCCTGCGCGCCGCGCCGACCGCGCCGTTCTGGCTGGCCGCGGCCATCGGCACGGCGGGCGCCGCCGCCCTGTTCCTGCTCGTGGTCTCCCGGCTCAGCGAGTTCGGCGGCGAGCCGATCAACCTGCTCGGCATCGCGATCGCCGGGGTCGCGGCCCTGATGGGCCCCGTCGTCTGGTCGGTCGCCACCCTCGACCGCCCCACCTCCGAGGTGGGGGCGTTCTTCGCGATGATCGAACCGGTCGCCGGCCCGTCGGACTACGAGGCCAAGGCCTCCGCGATGCTCAAGGTGAACCGGCCCCTGCGCCCCGAGGAGCTGAGGAGGGCGGAGGCGGCGCTGCTGCCCGCCATCCCGCGCGCGGACCCGGCCCTCCACGACTACCTGGAGCGGCAGCGCGGCGGGGAGCGCTACCTGATGGCGACGACCGGAGCGGAACTGGCCGCGCCGTACATCGCCCGCTACGGCAGCGCCGTCCTGCCGATGGGCGGCTTCACGGGCGGCGGACCCCAGCCGGGCGTGCGGGACCTGGCCGGGCTGGTCGGCCGCGGAGAGGTCAGGTTCGTGCTCGCCGGAGGCTACGGCGGCCAGAGCGGCATGAACCGCGCCCGCCTGGAGTGGGTGCGCGCCTCATGCGAGCAGGTCGACCCCTCGGCGTACCAGGCGACCCGCAACCCGCAAGCACCGGTGTTGTACGACTGCGATGGAGTGTCATGAGCCTCACCACCCCCACCACGGAGTCGGCGGGACCCGCCGATCCGGACACGACCGACATCCGGCCCGAGCGCCGGCCCAGGACGGGATACGCCCTGGCCGCGATCACCGTGGCCGCCTTCGCCCTGTACGCCTTCGGCCTGCCCTCCAACGCGGTCAGCGGCTACTACTCCGCGGCGACCTTCAGCATGACGCAGAGCTGGAGCAACTTCCTGTTCGGCGCCTTCGACCCGGCGGGATTCGTCACCATCGACAAGCCGCCCGCGGGCATCTGGCCGCAGGCGATCTCCGTACTGATCTTCGGTCACCACACCTGGGCCCTGCTGCTGCCGCAGATCCTGGCCGCCACCGCCACCGTGCCGCTGCTGTTCGCCACGGTCCGGCGGTGGGCGGGCGACGGGGCGGGGCTGATCGCCGCCGCGGTGATGGCGGCCACGCCCGCGGTCGTGGTGTCGGTGCGCCTCAACCTGCCCGACGCCTTCCTGGTGCTCGCGCTGGTCGGCGCGGCCTGGGCGGCCTCGCGCATGCTGCGGGAGGACCGGTGGCGCTGGGCCGTCACCATCGCCCTCCTGGTGGGGTACGCCTTCAACGCCAAGCTGGTGCAGGGCCTGGTGGTGCTCGCGCCGCTGCTCCTGGTCCACCTGGCCTGCGGGCCCGGGAGTGCGGTGCGGCGGCTGCTGAGGGCCACCGCGACCGGGGTGATGGCCCTGGCCGTGGCCTCCACGTGGCTGGTCGTCGCGGCGCTGACCCCGTCCCGGCCGTACATCGACGGGAGCACCGACGACTCGGGCTGGCAGATGACGTTCGTCTACAACCTGCTGGGCCGGGTGAACGAGGCGGGCGGCGGCGTCTTCCCGCCCGTGCTGCCCGACGGGCGGCCGATCCCCCTCGACCACGGGGGGCTCGCCGGCCCGTTCAGGCTCCTCAACGACCAGGTGGCCGACCAGGTCTCCTGGCTGCTGCCGTTCGCCGTGATCGGCCTGGTGGCGGGCCTGGTGGTCACGCGCGGGCGGGACCGGCGGGACCCGGAGCGCGCCGGATGGCTGATCTGGGGCGGATGGCTGCTCACCTACGGCGCCGTCGTCAGCCTCGCGGAGAGCATCCACCCGTACTACACCTCCGTGCTCGCGCCCGCGATCGGCGCGCTCACCGGAGCCGGCGCGGTGACCATGGTGAGGGCCTGGCGCCGCCGCGACCGCGTGGAGTGGGCGCTGCCGCTCGCCGTGGTGGCCACCGGAGTGCTGGGCGCGGTCATCGTGGGGCGCGCGCTGTCGTTCGCCCCCGCCCTGGCCGCCGTTCCCGCGGTGGGCACGGTCCTCGGCTGCGCCGCGCTGCTCGCCGGGCGCGGGCTCCCGGCGGCCCGGCGCCTGCGGCGGACCCTCGCGGGGTTCGCGGCGGTCCTCGTGCTGGCGCCGCCGGCGCTGTGGTCGCTCTCGGCGCTCTACCCGCCACCCAACGCGCTGGCCGCCTTCTTCATGACGTTCGACCCCGCGGCCGGCCCGCCGCCCGTACGTGAAGCCGGGCCAGAACCGGACAAAACGCAGGAGCCGGAGGGACTTCCGGCTACGGTGGACCAGTGGATGATGGTAGGCGCGGATCCCAAACTGGTGGCCTATGTCAAGGCGAGGTCATCCGGGCAGGAGTACGACCTGGCGACCACGGCGACCACCGCCGCGGCTCCGTACATCACCGA
Source organism: Streptosporangium nanhuense (assembly GCF_059358815.1). NCBI lineage: Bacteria > Bacillati > Actinomycetota > Actinomycetes > Streptosporangiales > Streptosporangiaceae > Streptosporangium > Streptosporangium nanhuense. The sequence goes on along the minus strand of NZ_JCADBG010000007.1, from coordinate 220,704 downwards.
ACACCGGATGCGGGTCCTGGCCATGGGCGGGTTCGCCGGCACGACTCCCGCGCTCACCGCCGACGGGCTGGCCGGGCTGGTGCGCGAGGGCCGGTTGCGGTTCGTGCTCATCGGCGGCTTCGCCTACAACAGCCCGACCGCGCTGGAACGCAAGGAGTGGGTGGTGGCCAACTGCCGCCGCGTCCCCTCCGCCGACCACACCGACGACCCGCTGACCGCCAAGGCATCCGCTCTCTTCGACTGCGCGTGACCGCTTTCTCACAACGAGGCGAGTACGCGGGTGGGTGAAGATTCTCCGCCCCGATCCGCGCCAAATGACGTAGTACCCGCCCGCCTGGAGGTGACGCGGCCGAGGGCCTTACCAGCCTATGGTCACGCTATGTCCCTACGAGCCCTCCGAACGCTACTGCGAAGTGTCCCGCCCAGCCTGCTGGACGGGACACTCGTCGTCCTCGTCATCATCGCCACGACAACGATGATCAGCGTGTCGTCCGAGCCGGGTGCCAGGACCCCGGACCCGCTGGCTTACGCCATCGGCGTGGGGATGGGCCTGGTCCTCTTCGCCCGCCGCTCCTGGCCGCTGCCGGTCCTGGTGGCCACGTGCGCGCTGGTGCTGGTGTACCACTCCCTGGCCTACCCGAGCCTGTCCATCGCGATCGTGCTGGGCGTGGCCACGTACACGGCCGCGGAGCGCGGATACTTCGGCTGGGCGGCGACGGTCGTGGGCGCACTCAGCGGCTACAGCGTCGGCTACCGCGCGATCATCCTCCAGGACCCGGTGCTCAGCCTCCTCGTCCAGAAGGCGGCGCTGCAGACGGCGCTCCTGGCGGCCGTGCTCTTCCTCGGCGAGGCGGCGCGGAGCAGGCAGGCGCTCGCGGAGGAGGTGCGCGAGCGGTTGCGCCGCGCCGAGGAGGACCAGGAGGCGGAGTCGGAGCGCCGCACCGAGGCCGAGCGGCTGCGGATCGCCAGGGAGCTCCACGACGTGATCGCTCACACCGTCACCGTGATCCAGGTGCAGGCCGAGGTGGCCCACGAGCTGTTCGAGGAGAAGCCGGAGCAGAGCCGGCAGGCGGTGGAGGTGATCCGCAGGGCGAGCGTCGAGGCGATGAGCGAGCTGCGGTCGACGATCAGCCTGCTGCGCCACATCGACCCCGGTAAGGAGCCCCGCTCCCCCGTGCCCCGCCTGTCGAGCGTGCGGGACCTCATCACGATGGCGGAACGGGCGGAACTCCACGTGGGATGGGGCACTCACGGAGAGGCTTACGATCTTCCTGCGGCGGTCGACGCGAGCGCCTACCGCATCATCCAGGAGTCGGTGACGAACGTGATCCGGCACTCGGAGGCGACCATGGTCAAGATCACCGTCTCCTACGAGCCGTCGGGCATCTTCATCGAGGTGGTCGACAACGGCAGGGGGTCGGGAGTGCCCAAGGGAGGACTTCCCGGTCACGGCCTGGTCGGGATGCGGGAGCGCGTCACCGCGCTCGGCGGGCACCTGGCGGCGGGTCCCGCTCCCGTCAAGGGATTCCGCGTCCACGCCTGGCTGCCCACGGAGGAGAAACACCAGTGAGCACACGCGTCGTCCTGGTGGACGACCAGACGCTAGTACGTGCCGGTTTCCGCGCGCTCCTCGAACGCGACCCCGGCATCGTCGTCGTCGGGGAGGCGGCCGACGGGCACGAGGCCATCGAGATGGCGCGCAAGAAGCGGCCCGACATCATGCTCATGGACATCCGCATGCCGTCGCTGGACGGCATCGAGGCGACCCGCGCCATCGTGGGCGACACCGCGCTGGAGAACGTGCGGATCATCGTTCTCACCACCTTCGAGGTCGACGAGTACATCTTCGACGCGCTGCGGGCGGGGGCCAGCGGTTTCCTCCTCAAGGACACCGACCCCGACGACCTGCGCAAGGCCGTCCACCTCGTGGCCAGAGGGGAGGCGCTGCTCTCCCCCAGCATCACGCGCCGTCTCATCGAGGGTTTCGTAACCGGGGAGCGCACTCACCGGCTCGACAACACACCTCTGGGAGTATTGACAGAACGCGAAAAGGAGATCATGGCGCTCGTCGGCGAGGGTTTGTCCAACGACGAGATCTCCCGGCGCATCTTCATCAGCCCGGCCACGGTAAAGACCCATGTGGGCCGCGCCCTGCTCAAGCTGGGGGCGCGGGACCGCGCGCAGCTCGTGGTGATCGCCTATGAGACGGGTCTGGTCGTTCCCGGCGCACGGTGAGCAAACCGGGTATCGCGCGAGGAGCCGGATACGTCCAACGGCGCTTCCCGGCGCTCCCACGGGATGACGCCCAACATGTAATCACGCCTCTAGCGTGAGAAACCATGGAACCACTCGATCTGGCAAGACTTGAGTTCGCGTTAACGACGAGTTTGCACTTCCTCTTCGTCGCGCTGACCCTCGGTCTCGCGCCCGTGATCCTGTACATGCAGGCCAGGTGGGTGTTCGGCGGCAAACCCGTGTACGAGCGGATGACCCGCTTCTGGGGGCAGATCTATCTCGTCAACTACGCGCTCGGTATCTTCACCGGCCTCGTGATGGAGTTCCAGTTCGGGCTCAACTGGAGCGGCCTCGCGAAGCTGACGGGGGACGTCTTCGGTGCCTCCATCGCGTTGGAGACACTGATCGCGTTCTTCCTGGAGTCCACCTTCCTCGGACTGTGGATCTTCGGATGGCACCGTCTCCACCGGGTACTGCACCTCGCCGTCTTCGGCGTCGTCACGCTGACGGCCTACGCCTCGGCGTTCTTCATCATGGTGTCGAACTCCTTCATGCAGCACCCCGTCGGGTACGAGAGGACCGGGGAGGGCATACAGATGGGCGACTACGGGGCGCTGGTGAGCAACCCCGCCCTGACGGTGACCCTGGCCCACCTGCTGCCGGCCGTGCTCTGCGTCGGGGCGTTCTTCGTGGCCGGCGTCAGCGCCTACCACTTCGTCCGGCGCACGCAGGACGTCGACCTCTTCCGCCGCTCGATGCGCATGGGCCTGGTGGTGGCGGCCGTGACCGCGCCGCTGGTCATGTTCAACGGCATCGCGCAGTTCCCGGTGATCGGCGGCTTCCAGCCCGCCAAGACGGCACTGACCAGCGGCAGCGCGGAGGAGCTCGCCAAGGCCCAGAAACTGCTGGAGGCCCAGTTCGGGCCCGGCGACCTCACCCCGCCCACGTGGATCTACGAGGTCAGCCAGGTCATGGTCTACATCGGCCAGATACTGGCGCTGCTCTCCCTGGTCCTGCTGCCCCTGATGATCTGGCGCTGGAGCGTCCGCCTTCGGCCGCTGCTGTACGTGATGGTGTTCCTCATCCCGCTCCCGTTCGTCGCCGTCATCTGCGGGTGGGTGGTCCGCGAGGTGGGCCGCCAGCCCTGGATCGTCTACGGCCTGCTGAAGACCGAGGACGCGCTCAGCGACATCGGGACGGTGGCCATCACCGGCTCGCTCGTCGGGTTCACCGCGGTCCTGCTCTTCCTGGCCATCGTCGACTACTCGCTCATCGCCCACTTCGTCCGGCGCGGTCCCGGTGAGGACGCGCTCATGCTCGGCGCCAAGACCCTGCCCGCACAGGACACCGGCACCACCACCAACCTGTCGACGGAGCGGGAGGAAACGTCATGGACGTCATCTGGTTACTGATCCTGGGATTCATCCTGGTCGGCTACTTCGCGCTGGAGGGTTTCGTCCTCGGCGCGGGGCTGCTGCTGGGAAGGTACGGCACGCGAGACGACACCGACGTCTCCGTGGCCGCTTTCGCACCGTTCGTGTTGGCCAACGAGGTGTGGCTGGTCGCCGTGGCAGGCGTGTTGATGGGGGCGTTCCCGCTCCTGGAAGGAGAGATCATCTCGGGGCTCTACCCGTTCGTGGTCGTCGGGCTCGTCGGATGGATCATCCGTGACGCGGGGCTGTGGTTCAGGCTCCGCCGTGCGGGTGGCGGCTGGCGGCGCCTGTGGGCGAAGGCGATCGTCGCCGGCAGCGGGATACTGACCGCCGCGTGGGGCTTCGCCATCGGCAACCTGCTCGTCGGCCTGCCCGAGCTGCCGCTGTCGGCCGGGACGCTCTTCGCCCCCTACGCGGTGCTGTGGGCGGTGACCCTGCCCGCCCTGATCGCGGTGCACGGCACGGTGTTCCTGGCCTACCGCCTGCCCGACCGTCTCCGGCCCGACATCCAGCGGCTCGGGGGCAAGGTGACCAAGCTCGCCCTCACGCTGACCGCCGTGGCGACCGGCGGCGGCGTCGCGGTGGCCCTCGTCACCCAGGGGATCGGCAGCGTCCTGGCGATGCTTCCCCTCTTCGGCACGGTGGCGGTGCTGTGGTGGATCCACTCCCGCCCGTTCGACGGAAGCGGCCGGGCCTTCGCGCTCAGCGCCGTGGCGACGAGCATCCCGGTCTTCACGGCCGGGCTGGTCGTCGCACCCGACCTGCTGGCGCACGCGGCGAGCGGTAAGGCCCTCGCGGTCCTTACCGCATACGGGATCGCCGCGCTCGTCTTCGTCGTCGCCGTACAGGCATGGGCCTGGCGGCTGTTCGGCGGGCGCGTCAAGCAGGATGTTCCATCCTTTTTCTAACGGGGCAACCGTTTCTCTCTGGCGAGAACTCCATGAATGACATGGAGCAGTAAGTGACAACGCAGTAAGCCGTCCTGAAGCGGCGGATTCTTCCGCAGGAGAATCACATGATTGATCACGATCTGACCACTGCCGAACAACTCGTTCAACGTCACGACAATGCCACCACCGCGTTCGAGGACATCGAACAGGCCGCACAGAGGTTTCCGAAGGTGTTGCACCACGACGCCGGAGGCGACAGGGAGATCACCGTCTGGTACAGCGAGGACTGCCTGGCCATGGCCTACCACCCGGTGGTCCTCAGCGCGGTGAAGGGCACGTTGTGCGGCGACTGGCCGTACGCCCACCACGACCACGGCCAGCTGGAGCACGAGATGGCGCGCCTCCACGAGAAGGAGGCCGCGCTGTTCTTCGCCTCGCGCTCCAGCGCCAACGACGCGGCCCTGAGCGTGCTCAGCCGCGTCCTGCCCGACACCGCGTTCCTCGCCGAGGAGCTCAGCGACGAGTCGATCTTCCAGGGGATCCGGCACAGCGGCGCCGAGCGGCTCGTCTTCCACCGCGACCGGCCGGCTCACCTGGAGAGCACGCTGAGCCGGATCGGCCCGGAGCGGGCGAAGGTCGTGGTGGTGGAGTCGATCCCCTCCCGGGGCGGGGGGATCGCCCCGATCACGGAGATCTGCCGCATCGCCAAACGGCACGACGCGCTGATCTACCTCGACGAGTCGCGCGCGGTGGGTACCTACGGCGCGCAGGGCGGCGGCGTGGCCGCCGGACTCGGCCTGACCGAGCAGATCGACCTGGTCGTCGGCTCCTTCGAGTACGGGTTCGGCGCGGTGGGCAGTTACATCGCCGGGTCGGCGGCCTTCGTCACGGCCGTCCGCGCCTTCGCCTCGCCCATCATCTTCACCACCTCCATACCGCCCGCCGTGGTGGCCGGGACGCTGGCGAGCGTGCGGCACCTTCGCACCTCCAACACCGAACGGCAGCTGCTCGCCGAGCGGTCGGGCTACCTCAGGCACCTGCTGCGCCAGGCGGCCGTACCCACCACCGGCGTCGACAACCACATGATCTCCGTGGCCATCGGCGAGCGGGAGCGGTGCCATCGGATCGCCGACGAGCTCCTGGAGCAGCACGACATCCTGGTGCGGCCGACGACCGACCAGCTCCAGATGACCCCGACCCCGAGGCACTCCCCAGGGGACGTCGAGCACCTCGTCGACACCCTCGACAGGCTCTGGGACCGCCACCAGCTGCCCCGCGCGACCTGACCCGGGCTCCAGCGGCACTACAGCACGCTTCGAGCAGTCCAGGCGACGATCATCCCAGGACCTTGTCTGGGAGGGTGACATGTCGGGACTGACCGGCTGGGTGGACTACGAGCGCGACCTGCGCGACAACAGCTCCACAGTACTTTGGGCAACGGGCACGCTGGCCTGCCGCGGCCCCGACGCGGAGGGCCTGTGGACGGGCGCGCACGCCGCTCTCGGGTGCCGCACGCTCAACACGCTCGACGGAGACCGGGGCGGCCCCGTCCAGGTGTCCGAGAACGGCAGGCTGCTGGCGGTGGTCGCGCACACGGGAACGGTGCTCAACCACCGGGAACTGCGGCGCGAACTCACCGCCCGCGGCCACCGGTTCACGACGGAAGGCGACGGGGAGGTCCTGGCCAGGGCCTACCTGGAGTGGGGCGAGGGTTTCTGCGAGCACGTCATCGGCCCCTTCGCGGCGGCCGTGTGGGACGAACGCGAGCAGACCCTCGTCCTGGCGCGTGACCGCATGGGCGTGCAGCCCATGTTCTACGCGGCACTGCCCACGGGAGTGGTGTTCGGCTCGACGATCACCTCGGTGCTCGCCCACCCGCTGGTCTCGCCCGTCGTCGACGCCGACGGCATGCGCGAGGTGCTGTCCTACGCGGGCACGCCGGGCACCACCGCCTTCCGCCACGTGCGGAAGGTCAGGGGCGGCCACCTGCTGCGGGCCGGCCGCGCCGGCGTGGAGTCGGTCCGCTACTGGGGCCTGGAGACCGCCGAGCACGAGGACGACCTGGAGGGGACCGTCGCGCGGGTGCGCGAGCTGCTGGAGGAGAGCGTCCGCTGGCACCTCACCGGGGACGTGCCGATCTCCACGATGCTCTCCGGAGGGCTCGACTCCAGCGCGGTCACCGCGCTGGTCGCGACGGAGCTGAAGCGGCGCGGCGCGGGCCCGGTGCGCACCTTCTCGGTGGGCTTCGCCGGGCACGCCGACCGCTTCAAGCCCGACGACCAGAGGTCGGCGCCCGACGCCCCCTACGTGGCCGAGGTGGTCGCGGCCCTGGGGGCGGAGCACACGGACGTCGTGGTCGACGCCGCCGACCTGATCGACCCCGTCGTGCGGGCGGCCGTCCTGCGGGCCAAGGAGGTGCCCACCCCGTTCGGGGACATGAACACCTCCGCCTACCTGCTGGCGCGCGCGGCGCGCGAGCACTCCCGGATCACCCTGCTGGGCGAGGGCTCGGACCTGATCTTCCAGGGCACCTCGTGGCAGCACGACCCGGTGACGGCCCGGTCGGGCACCTTCCCCTGGATCGCCGTCGGACAGCTGCGCGGGCACCCGGCCGGGCTGGGCTGTGGCCTGCTCGACCCCGGCCTGCTCGGCCGGCTCGACCCCGCGGGCTACGCGCGCGACCGGTTCGCCGAGGCCGTGGCCGAGGTCAAGCACCTCCCGGGCGCGAGCCCGGACGAGCGGCTGATGCGGGAGCTGTGCTACGCGAACATGACCCGCTTCGCCGAGAACCAGAACAACCACGTCGAGGCCGTCGGCCAGTCCCTGGGCATCGAGGTGCGCATCCCGTACTGGCACCACGACCTCGTCCAGTACGTCTACAACACCTCCTGGGCCATGCAGACGCACGACGGCCGGGAGAAGAGCCTCCTGCGCTCCGCCGTCGCGGACATCGTGCCCCAGTCGGTGTTGCAGCGGCCGAAGTCGCCGTTCCCGGTGACGCAGGACACCGCCTACGACAAGGCGCTGCGCGACGAGCTGAACGAGCTGGTCGAGGACAGGGACGCGCCGGCCAGGGCCCTGATGGACGTCGGCGCGGCGCAGAAGCTCCTCAGCGATCCACAGGGGCTGGCGCAAGGCTGGCTGAGCAGGACGAACGTCGAGATGCTGCTGCAGCTCAACGCGTGGCTGCGCAACCACAGCGTGCGGCTGGCCTTCTGACATGGCGGAGATGGCTCCCGACTCCCGCAGATGGCTCGCCCTGATCGTGGCCTCCATGGCGGTCTTCATGGACTTCCTGGACGTCACCATCGTCGGCGTCGCCCTTCCCTCCATCCGGCGCGAACTGGGCGCGAGCGACGCCGAGCTCCAGTGGGTCGTCGCCGCCTACGCCCTCGCCTTCGCCGTGCTGCTGGTCACGGGCGGCAGGCTCGGCGACCTGTACGGCCGGCGCCTCGTGTTCGTCACCGGCGTGACCGGCTTCACCCTCGCCTCCCTGGTGTGCGCGCTGGCCCCGACCGCGGGCCTGCTCGTCACCGGACGCGCCCTCCAGGGCGCGATGGCGGCGATCATGGTGCCGCAGGTGCTGTCGATGGCCCAGGTGCTCTTCAAACCCCAGGAACGGGCCGTCGCCATCGGCGTGTACGGCAGCATCATCAGCCTGGCCACGGTCAGCGGGCCGCTGCTCGGCGGCCTGCTCGTGGGGTCGTCCTGGCGCCTGATCTTCTGGATCAACCTGCCCGTCGGCGTGCTCACCGTCGTGTGCGCGATGGTGCTGATCCGCGAGTCCAAGGCGGAGCGCTCCCTCAACCTGGACCTGACGGGCATGAGCCTGGTGAGCGTGGGCCTGCTCGTGCTGATGCTCCCGCTGGTCCAGGGGAGCTCTCTCGGGCCGTGGCCCCTGAGGGCCCTGCTCGTGGCCGCGGGGGTGGCCATCCTCCTCGGGTTCGCCGGCCACCAGCGGCGCGTCGCCGCGACGGGAAAGGCACCGCTGGTCCCCCCCGACCTGTTCTCCTTCCGCACCTTCCGCCTGGGCCTGGTCGTCAACATGCTGCTCTACTGCGGCGTCGGCGCCTTCTTCCTGGCCCTCATGATCCACCTCCAGCAGGGCCTGAACATGTCGGCGATGGCCTCCGGCCTCGTCGCGCTGCCCTGGCCGCTGGGGATCCTGCTCTCCAGGCCGCTGGTGAAGTACGAGCGCAGGTTCGGCTCGACGATGCTGCGGGCCGGCCCGCTGCTGCTGTCCGGCGGCATGGCGGCGCAGTACGCGGCCCTGTCCATGGGGGCGTCCCCGTGGTGGCTCCTGCCCGGCCTGCTGGTCGGAGGGGTCGGGATGGGCCTGATGGGCCCGCTGCTGCTGCACACGGCGCTGGACGGCGTCCCCAGGCACTCCGCCGGGGCGGCGTCCGGCCTCCTCAACACCGTCGCGCAGGTCGGCACCGCCCTCGGTGTCGCGCTGCTCGGCGGGCTGTTCTTCGCGATCCTGGCCGGCGGGCCGGGAGAGACGGCGCCGGCGATGGCCGCCGCCTACTGGTACGAGATCGCGCTCTACCTGGTGACCTCGGTGCTGGTGTGGCGTCTGTCCACTCCCGCCCCGGCCCCGGTCGCCGTCTCCAGCGCTTCTTGAGCCCATGTCGAGATCCCGTCGCCAGACTCACGGTGCGACGCCCCCGAGGAAGGAAGACAGATCGATGACGACCGCTTATGACACCTGGGCCGCGGTAGGCCCCACTCGCAAGTACGAGCAGTGGGTCGGACACGACAGGCTGCTCTACCTGACCTTCGGAGCACGTATCACCCAGGTGGTCTACACCCTGGCCAAGGTGAACGTGGCGGACACGCTCAAGGACGGGCCCCTGACGGCCCCCGAGATCGCCGAGGCGACCGGGACCGACCCGCACGCGCTGCTCCAGGTGCTGCGGGCGTCCGCGGCGGTGGGCCTGTTCGAGGAGCAGCCCGGTGGGAAGTTCGCCCTGACCACGGTCTCCCACACGCTCCGCACCGACGTCGAGGACAGCCTGCGCGACCTCATCCTCTTCCAGGGCGACGAGCTCCTCTGGCAGCCGCTGGCCCACCTCGACCACACCGTCCTCACGGGACGGCCGTCCTTCGAGCACGTGTACAACCGGCCGTTCTACGAGCACCTGGCCGCGGACAAGGGAGCGGCCGAGCGCTTCGAGAAGGCGATGGTCCAGCGCAGCGAGCTGATGAAGGACCTGTTCTCGGACCTCGACTTCACGCCGTACCCGGTGATCGCCGACCTCGGCGGCGGGCGCGGGCACTTCCTCGCGCGGGTGCTGCAGCGTACCCCCGGCAGCAAGGGCATCCTGTTCGACCGCGCACCGGTGATCGAGGAGGCCAAGCTCCTGCTCGACGAGTACGGCGTCGCCGACCGCACGGAGCTGGTCTCCGGCAGCTTCTTCGACGGCGGGCTCCCGGACAACGCCGACGCCTACATCATGGAGGCGGTCCTGCACGAGTGGCGCGACGAGGACGCCATCGCGCTCCTGCGCCAGGTACGGGACGCGATCGGCGACCGGCCGGAGGCTCGCGTGTTCATCCTGGACAAGCTGCTCACCGGGAAGCTCAACGCCTTCGACTACGGCAAGCTCCTCTGCCTCGACATGCTCGTCCACACCGGCGGTCGCGACCGTGCCCTGGAGGACTGGCTGCACGTGATCAGCGAGGGCGGCTTCGAGATCGACGGCGAGCCGCCGTCGCCCGACCGTTCACCGTGGGTCGCCTTCGTCTGCCGGCCCAAGTAGCGAGGAGAGCATCGTGGATCTGGAACTGAGAGGCAAGACCGCACTGGTGACCGGCGGTTCCCGGGGCATCGGCAAGGGCATCGTGCTGGCCCTGGCCAGGGCCGGCGTGCACGTCGTCACCTGTTACCGCAACGAGGGCGAGGCCGTGGAGAGCCTGGCCCTCGAACTGAAGGAGATCGGCACCCCGTTCCTGCTCGTCAAGGCGGACGTCTCCGTCGAGGAGGAGGTCCGGCACCTGATCGACGAGTGCAGGAGGGAGTTCGACGGCTCCCTCGACCTGCTCGTCCACAACGCGGGGACCATCAGCCACGTGCCGTTCGACAAGCTGGGGCTGGACGAGTGGCGGAAGGTGCTCGACACCAACCTCACCGCGGGCTACCTGCTGGCCCACCTGGCCCTGCCCCTGCTGTCCGCCGGGTCGTCGCTGGTCATGATCGGATCGCGGGTGGCGTCCGTCGGCATCCCGCAGCGCGCGCACTACACCGCCGCCAAGGCGGGCCTGATCGGGTTGAACCGGTCGCTCGCCAAGGAGCTCGGCCCGCGCGGCATCCGGTGCAACGTGATCGCGCCCGGCCTGATCGAGACCGAGGCGGCCGCCAAGCTCTCCGACGAGGAGCGCAAGGTGTACGAGCAGCGCTACCGCAGCATCATCTCGATGGGCAAGTTCGGCCGTCCGGTGGACATCGCCAGGGTCGTGCTGTTCCTGGCCAGCGACCTGTCCGGCTACGTGCACGGAGAGACCATCAACGTGGACGGAGGGATCTGATGCCGCGGAACCAGGCATTCCGCATCATGCTGAAGCTGCAGATCATCGCGGGCCGGGAGAAGGAGTTCGAGGAGACCTGGCTCAGCGTGGGCGACGTGATCACCTCCCAGCCCGCCAACCTCAGCCAGTGGCTGCTGCGCAGCGCCGACGAGGACAGCGTCTACTACATCGTCAGCGACTGGACCGACGAGCCGTCGTTCAGGGAGTTCGAGCGGAGCGCGGAGCACGTCGAGCACCGCCAGCGGCTCCACCCCTACCGGACCGGCGGCTCCATGACGACGATGCACGTGGTCCACCAGCTGGCGGGCAAGGGGGCCACGTCGTGAGCGACCGGGGCACCGCCCGCGTCATCATCTACTACCGGGCCCCCTCCGGGGACGCCTCGGCCATCGAGAACGCCTACCACGAGATCAGCGCCGACCTGGCGTCGACCGAGGGGTTGCTCCGCAACGAGCTGCTGCGCGACAGGGACGAGCCCGACAGTTTCCTCGTACTCAGCGAGTGGGAGAGTCTCGACACCTTCAAAGCGTGGGAGCAGGGTGCCCACCACCGCGGCACCACCTCCCCGCTCCGCAAATACCAGGATCGGGATCGAGGTCACCGGCACTACGGGATCTACGAGGTCGTGGCCGTGTACTGAGCGCACGGCCACGGATCGAGCCCTCCCTCGCGTGCCCCCGGCGGGGGAGGGCTCCTTCCAACACGACCGGTCACTGTCGACAACCGGCATCCAGGGAACGCATATGGTGATCGAACTTCTGGCAGTTCTCGTCACGGTGGAGAGCGGCATCGTCGCCGGCGTCTTCTTCGCCGTGGCGGTGAGCGTGATCCCGGCGCTGGCGGGCATGCCCGCCGGGAGATACATAGAGTCGCACAGGGCTCTCGGCGAGGGCTACCACCCCATCATGCCGATCATCGTGAACTCGGGCACGGTGGCGGCGGTGGCGCTGATCTTCCTCGCCCCCTCGGCATCGGCGCGCTGGCTCTTCGTGGCCATGACGGTCCTGCTCCTCGCCGTACAGGGGGTCTCACACCTGTGCAACGTCCCGATCAACCGTCGCGCGAAGATGGTCGACCCGAACGCCGTACCCGATGACTGGGACGACCCCCGGGCCCTGTGGCGGAACTGGCACCTCCTGCGCACCGCGCTCGCCTTCGCCCTCCTCGTGGTGAGCACCTTCTCCCTCGTCACCCTCTGACTCTCTCGTCACACCCTCTGATCAGCTCCGAAGGAGTCCTCATGCCCTCCATCTCCCGACGTCGCCTGCTGGGGGCCGGGCCCCTCGCCCTGGCGACCTCCCTGACCGTCGCCGCCGCGGGCCGCCCCGCGGCGGCGGACGCGAACCTGGCCGCGAAGGCGGACGTGAAACTGGTCGTGGACGAGACGACGGGCATCACCGTGCTGGGGTCGCCCAAGCCGCGTGCCGGATTCGTCACGTTCAAGGCGTCGACCCCGCCGTCGGGAGTGAAACGCCTGCGGGACCTGACACTGCTGCGGATGCGCAAGGGCGTGACGATCGAGAAGTACGTCGCGCACATCCGCATGGCCTTCAACCCGGACGAGGCCACCCGCAAGGCGGGACTGCACGGAGTGTTCACGCTGGCGCACGCCTACGGCGGGGCCGTGCTGAGCGCCACCTCGGAGCTCACGTTCACCGCGCGCCTGAAGGCCGGGACCCATTACCTCCTCGACTTCGAGGACGCGGCGCACCCGGAGTTCCTGAGCAGGATCCGCCGGCTGGAGGTGGGCAGCGGCCGCCGCACCTCCCGTCCCCCGCTGCCCGACGACGTCGTGACGATCTACGAGCAGGACGGGGTCGGCCGGTACCTGAGCCCGCCCCGCCTCCGGCAGGGCGGCCACATCCTGGTGTCCAACCACACGTCGCAACCGCAGGAAATGCTGGTCGTGGCGGTCCGTCCCGGCACCAAGGAGGCCGATCTGGCCGCGTACTACGAGGCGCTCAAGCGAGGCGAGAAGCCGGAGTCGCCGTACGTCAGGGGACCGATCGGCATGGCGCCGCTGAGCCCCGGCGAGTCGACGATCATCCGTCCGGGCGTACCCGCCGGCGAGTACGCGCTGGCCTCCTTCCTCAGCGACGCGGACACCATGCGCTCCACCGCCTGGGAGGGCACGTGGAAGCTGGTCCGCGTCCGCTGACGCCGCGTTTCGCGATCGCCCCGGCCGGACGGCTCCGCGGCCCGGAGCCCCGGTAGGGGGATCGAACGGCGGCGTTCCGCCTCGCCGCCCGTCGAGGCGCACCCGCCGGCCGGGCGGGCATCGGGACCGGGCATGCGGCCCGGAGTCGGTTCCGGTGCCCGCCCGGCCCTGACTCCGGCCGGTCCCCGTCGTGAGTGCAGGAACGTGCAGGAACAGGAGGGGGTCGCATGAACGCGCTCGTCCCGGCAGGGGTGCGGACACTGGGCGAGATGTTCGTCCACGCGTCGGAGGCGCACCCCGGTCAGGTCGTCGGCAGCTTCTTCCCCGGCGACCGCCTGACCTTCCACGAGCTGGTCCGCGACGGCCGCTTCGCGGCCGGGCGGCTGCGATCCCTCGGTGTGAGGCCCGCCACGCCGGTGGCCGTTCTCCTGCGGTCGCCGGTGAACTTCCTCCGGGTCACCGGCGCCGTCGCGCTCGCGGGCGCGGTGATGGTCCCCCTCGCCGTCTCCACCGGGTTCACCAAGGCGTTCCTGTCCCGGATGCGGCACGTGCTGGTCGACAGCGGCGCGCGGTTCGCCGTCATCGACGACCCCTACGCCGAGCCTCTCGCCGAGCTGATGCCCCGCCTGCGGGTCGTGCCGCTCTCCCGGCTCGTCGGCCCGTACGCCCACGCGTTCGGCGACAGCGACAGCGGCGACGGCAGCGGCGGAGTCCTGGAGCCGCCGCAGGCCGGGGGCGACGACCTCGCGCTGATCCAGTACACCTCCGGCAGCACCTCGGCGCCCCGCGGCGTCGCGCTGACCCATCGCAACGTGCTGGCCGGCCTGCGCGCCATCCAGTGCGGGGTCGACGCGCGAGCCGGCGACGTGACCTGCCACTGGCTGCCGCTCTCCCACGACATGGGGCTGTTCCCCACGCTGGCGGCGGTCGGCGGCGGCATCTCGGTCCACGTGTCCACGCCGCAGGACTTCATCAGGCGGCCGGACGACTGGCTGCGCTGGTTCTGCGACCTGCGCGCCACCGTCTACCTGGGCCCTGCCTTCGGCTACGACCACCTGCTCGACTCCGTCCCCCCCGAGGACGTGCCCGGCTTCGACCTGTCCTCGGTGCGGGTGATGCTCAACGGCGCCAAGCCGATCCCCCCCGAGCTGATCGACGCCTTCCAGGAGCGCTTCGCGCCCGCCGGGCTCGACCCCCGCGCCATGACCCCGTGCTACGGCCTGGCCGAGGCCACCCTCGCGGTCACCTTCACCCCCGTCGGGCAGGGGGCCCGGATCGACTGGGTCGATCGCGACCTGCTCGACGACGAGGGGTGGGCCAAGCCCGCCGACCGGGGCGCCCTCGCGGCGCGCGGCGTCGTGAGTTGCGGTGTACCCGTGCCCGGCGTCGAGGTGCGGATCGTCAGGGACGGCGTCGAGGTGGGCGAGAGGGTCGTCGGCGACATCGAGGTCAGGGGCGAGCCGGTGACGCGCGGCTACCACGGGCAGGCGCCCCTTCCCGCCGGAGGCTGGTGCCCCACGGAGGACCGCGGCTACCTGGCCGGCTCGGCGCTGCACATCACGGGGCGGCGCAAGGAAACGATCACTCTCGGCGGGCGCAGCTACTAGCCAAAGGACGTCCCGGACGTCCGTCCCCGTTCGAGCGGAGGCGTCGCGGCGGTGCGGGTCAGGGTCCATCGCATGGACGCCCCCTCGCCCGCGGAGCTCCGGCACCGACCGCCCCGGGAGCGCCGGTGGCGGCGACGGGCGCTTCTCCTCGGCACCGCCACGGCGATCCGTACCCGGTCGGCGGCCCGGGCCGCCGGCTCCACGGGGAGGGCCCCGGGCAGGACGTCGGCCCCATCAACCGTTCGGTGGATTACGGAGATCCGGCGGAGCGGGGATTCTCGACACATGGCAGTCATCGAGATCAAAGACCTGCGGAAGAGCTACCGGAAGTACAAGGCGCTGGACGGCGTCACCCTGGCGGTCGAGCGAGGTGAGATCTTCGGCATCCTCGGCCCCAACGGGGCGGGCAAGACCACCGTGGTGGAGTGCGCGTCCGGGCTGCGCACGCCCGACGGCGGCACCCTGCGCGTGCTCGGCATGGACCCGCGGACCCACCGGCGTGAGCTGCTCCAGTGCGTCGGCACCCAGCTGCAGGAAGCCGCCCTGCCCGACGCCATCAAGGTCGGCGAGGCGCTCCGGATGTACGCCTCCCTCTACGACAGCCCCGCCGACTGGCGCGCCCTGATGGAGGAATGGGGGCTGGCCGAGAAGAGGGGCACCCGCTTCGCGGGCCTGTCCGGCGGCTGGAAGCAGCGCCTGTTCATCGCGCTGGCCCTCGTCGGCAACCCCGAGATCGTCTTCCTCGACGAGCTGACCACCGGCCTGGACCCCGCCGCCCGACGGCTGACCTGGAGCCTGATCCGCGACATGCGCGACCGCGGCGTCACCGTCGTGCTGGTCACCCACTTCATGGACGAGGTGGAGGCCCTCTGCGACCGCATCGCGGTCATCGACCAGGGACGTGTCGTGCACCAGGGGACCTCCGGCGAGCTCCTCAGGAGGGGCCGATCCGGCTCCCTCGACGACGCCTACTTCGCACTCATCGAGAGGACCGTGTGATGAGAGGTCTCGGCAACGTCATCGCGATCGAACTCAAACTGGCCATGCGCGACCCGATGTCCGCCTTCTTCGCGCTCGCCTTCCCCGCGGTCATCCTGTGGGTGAAGATGCGCAACGGCGGCACGCTGCCCAGCGGGCTGCCCATCATCGACGCCGTCGTCCCCATGCTCAGCGTCTTCGTCATCGGCCTGGCCTCCCTGGTCATCCTCCCGGCGACGCTGGCCCAGTACCGCGAACGCCGGGTGCTCAAACGGCTGCGCGCCACACCGGCCTCCCCCACCATGATCTTCGGCGCCCAGTGGGTCGCGCACATGCTGCTGGCCGTGCTCGGCACCGCTCTGCTCGCCGTCATCGGCCTGGCCGCCTACGGCATGGGCGGGCCGGCCGACCCCGCCGGCGTCGTCCTCGCCTGGGTCCTCGGCGCCCTCAGCCTCGGTTCCATAGGGTTGCTCATCGGCGCCCTGGTGCCCAGCGGCCGCGCCGCCACGGTGATCGGCCTGGCCGTCTTCTTCCCCATGGTCTTCGTCTCCGGTGCCATGAGCGCCCGCGAGACACTGCCGGAGTCGATGCGCTCCATCGGTGACCTCACCCCCATGGCCCCCGCCGTCCAGGCCGTCCGGGCCGGGTGGGAAGGCCACCCCGCCTCCCCGCTCACCCTCGCCGTCATGGCAGCGATCTTCATCGTCGCCGGCGGGGTCGCGCTGAAGGCGTTCCGCTGGTGAGGTGGACCGAGTTCGACGTCTCGCGGTGGGAGCGCGCCTGGCCCACCCTCTCGTACCTCTTCCTCCTGCTCCCGACGGTCTTCGCCCTGCTGGAGGAGTGGAGGCCGGAGGTACTGGCCCTGGCGGCGGTGACCTGCGCCTGGCAGTGGTTCATGGTCTCCTCGCGATTCGCCCGGATCGAGCGGCCGGCGGTGGCGATCGTCTACTTCGTCGTGATGCTCGCCCTCGTCGCGGTGCTGATCAGGCTCGACTCGCTGTTCGCGGTGGCCGGCCCGGGCGCGTTCATCCAGGCCTTCACCCTGCTGCGCGGCTGGACGGCCTACCTGGGGGTCGCCGCCACGGCCGCCGTGCTGATCGGTGTCCGCCCCGATCCCCGGCCGCCGGACGAGCTGATCTTCTCCTTCCTGGTCACCGTCCTGGTCGCCTCGACCGTCGGCCTGTTCGTCCAGACCATCTCCAAGCAGAACCGGCAGCGCAAGGAGATGATCGAGCAGCTGGAGGCCACCGGCACCAGGCTGGCCGCGATGGCGGAGGAGAATTCGAACCTGCAGTCGCAGCTGCTGACCCGGGCCCGCGAGGCGGGCGTGCTCAGCGAGCGCCAGCGGATGGCGAGGGAGATCCACGACACGATCGCCCAGGGGCTGGCCGCCATCCTCACCCAGCTCGAAGTCGCCGAGAACGTCATCGACGACGCCCCCGCCGCCCGCTCCAGACTGAACACCGTGCGCACGCTGGCCAGGGAGAGCCTCAACGAGGCCCGCCGGTCGGTTCTGGCGATGCGCCCCGCTCCGCTGGAGGAGGCCCAGCTCGCGACCGCCCTCGAGGACGTCGCGGCCGCGTGGTCGCGGACGTCCGGCGTGCCGGTTCCGGTGTCGGTCACCGGCGAGGCCAGGCCGCTGCACACCGAGGTGGAGATGACCCTGCTGCGGGTGGCCCAGGAGGCCCTGGCCAACGTCGGCAAGCACGCCTCCGCCAGCAGGGTCGCCGTCACCCTGTCCTACATGGAGGATGTGGTGGTGCTCGACGTACGCGACGACGGATCCGGGTTCGACCCGCGGACGGTGGAACCGTCGATCGCGGGCGGATTCGGGCTCATCGCGATGCGCCAACGGGTCACCCGGCTGGCCGGAGACTTCGAGATCGAGACCGCTCCCGGGCAGGGAACGGGCGTCTCCGCCACGGTGCCCGCCATCACCGCCGACCCTGGAAACGCGTGAGCATGCCGATTCGTATCATCGTCGTGGACGATCATCCCGTCGTCCGCGACGGACTGCGCGAGATCTTCTCCACCGCCGAGGCCTTCGAGGTCGTCGGCGAGGCGGCCGACGGGCCGGAGGCCCTTGTCCTGGCGCGCCTGACCGACCCCGACCTCGTGCTCATGGACCTGCGGATGCCGAAGATGAGCGGCACCGAGCTGATCCGCCGGCTGCGCGAGCAGAAGCCGGGCATCAACGTCCTGATCCTGACCACGTTCGACAACGACGCGGACGTGCTGCCCGCCATCGAGCAGGGCGCCACCGGCTACCTGCTCAAGGACACCCCGCGCGCGGAGCTGCTCCGCGCCGCGCAGGCGGCCGCCCGCGGCGAGACGGTGCTGTCCCCCGCCGTGGCCGGGCTGCTCACGCGGAAGGTACGCGTGCCCGAGCAGCAGACGCTGAGCCGGCGGGAGCTCGAAGTGCTCGGGCTGATCGCTCGCGGCGCCACCAATCGCGAGGTCGCCGCGAAGCTGTTCATCACCGAGGCGACGGTCAAGACGCACCTGCTGCACGTCTTCGCCAAGCTCGGGGTGAAGGACCGGGCCGCCGCGGTGGCCGCGGCCTACGAGGCCGGGCTGCTCAAACGGGCCTCGGAGACCTGACCGGGGCACCCGGGGGCGGGCCGCCGCCTCGCCCGGTGATCCGTGGCGTGAACATGTCCGCCCCGCTCATGCGAGCGGACACCCCGGCGAGAGGTGTTTTCCGGGCCGCGTCCCCTCCCGACCGGCTCGGGCGGGTGGGGAAGCGCGGTGAGGGACGGTCGACGGCCGGGGAATCCTGGGACTCCCGTGAACGGCCGGGCCGGGCGTGACGGGTGACGTCGCGACTGCCATCATGAACGCATGCCCGACCCCCCGGTGATCGTTCTCGGCGCGGGGCCGGCCGGTCTCTCGGCGGCGCTCCATCTCGAAACCGTTACGGTTCCGCCGGTGGAGTGTGAGGACCGGGCCGAGGGCGTCACAGCGGCCGCCTCGATCCTGTCCGGGCGACATCCCGAGAAGAAGACGGAGGGCGACCCATGGGCTGGGAGCTACCCCTGGACGACGTAGCCGACTACCTGCCGAACCTGCACACACCGGAAGACCTCGACGAGTTCTGGCGGAAAACCCTGGACGAGGCCGCCGGCCACCCGTTGAACGTGACGGCGGAGCCGGTCGAGGACACTCCCCTGCGGTCCGTGACGGTCTACGACGTGACCTTCGCGGGATTCGGCGGCCAGCCGATCCACGCGTGGTATCTCGTGCCGAAGGACGCCGACGGCACGCGAGCGACCGTCATCGAGTACATCGGCTACGGAGGCGGCCGGGGCCTCCCCCACGAGTGGCTCTACTGGTCCGCGGTCGGCCACCCGCATCTGATCATGGACACCCGCGGTCAGGGCAGCGCCTGGCGTACGGGAGACACCCCCGACACGGGCGGTTCGGGGCGTCCGCGCGTCCCGGGGTTCCTGACCGACGGGCTGCCGGACCGCGACTCCTACTACTATCGCCGTCTCTTCACCGACGCGGTCCGCGCGGTGGACGCCGCCGCGCTGCTTCCCTTCGCCGACCGGACGCGGCTCGTGACGACCGGCACCAGCCAGGGGGGCGCGCTGGCACTCGCCGCCGCCGCCCTGCACCCGACGGTCGCGGGCACGATGCCCAACGTCCCGTTCCTCTGCGACATCCGGCGTTCGGCTCACATCGCCACGCAGGGCCCCTACGCCGAGCTGGTGAAGTGGTGCCGCACCCATCGCGCCGAGGCCGGCGCCGCCCTGGCCATGACCGCGTACTTCGACCTCGCGGTCCTCTCGCCCCGGGCGACCTGCCCGGCGCTGTTCAGCGTGGCGTTGCGCGACGAGACCTGTCCGCCCTCGGGTGGCTACGCGAGCTTCAACCGCTACGGCGGCCGGAAGAAGATGATCGCCTACGAGTGGAACGACCACGAGGGAGGCGAGGCCTTCCTGCAACGCGAGCAGGCCGAGTGGCTCTCGCGGCTCTTCTGACCTCCGAACCCCGCCGATGGGCATGCGTGCGCTCCGTGAGCTGACCTCCGAGCCCCGCCGGGGGGCATGCGTGCGCTCCGTGATCGACCCCCGAGCCCCTCCGGGTGGCACGCGTGCGCTTCGGGATCCGAACCCGTGCGGGACGACCGAGGTGGCCGAACGCGCCGAGGCCCCCGCGCGGGCCTGGCCGGGCGGCGGCCGATGTCCTTCCCGTGCCCACGAACCCGGTATCGCCGACCGATGAGCGGATCCGGAGGTGCCGGGGCCCTTTCGGCGGGCGGGTCGCGGGAAGGGAACGCGTTTCCGAGCCGACCGCGACGTACGATCGGTCAATGACCGAAATGACCGAAACCACGCCCGGCTGGCTCGCTCCCGAAGAACTGGAATCGGCCCGCGCGCGGATGCCCATTCTCTATGTCGACGCCGTGCCGGTACGGGTCGACGAAACGGGGACGGTCACGCGTGTCGGCCTGCTGCTGCGCATCGGAGCGGACGGAGCCGTCAGCCGCGCCCTCGTCTCCGGCCGCGTGCTGCACCACGAGCGCGTCCGCGACGCGCTCATGCGCCACCTGGAGAAGGATCTCGGCCCGACGGCGCTGCCCCGCGTCCCCGCCTCTCCGCAGCCGTTCACCATCGCCGAGTACTTCCCGACCCAGGGGATCACGCCGTACCACGATCCCCGGCAGCACGCGGTGTCCCTGGCCTACGTCGTGCCGGTCGCGGGTGACTGCCGTCCCCGGCAGGACGCCCTCGACCTCGTCTGGTTCACCCCCGAGGAGGCCTCGTCGCCGCTGGTGCAGCAGGAGATGCTCGGCGGGCAGGGTGTCCTGCTGAAGCAGGCCCTCGCGCACGTCGGCTGCCTTTCCTGACCGCTCGTCCCCCGCGCCGCCCGGCACGGCCCCGCCGGTCCTCGGTCCCGGGCACGGAGCGCCCCCGGAACCGGGGAACACCCTCGGAACCGACGGGCGACCCCGACGATCACGACCCCTCGCCCAGCCGGTCGGTGACGATCAGCTCCACGACCCTGTGGGGCTGCTCCCGCCTGACGGCGTGGAGGTTGGGGCCGCTGCGGACGGACACCAGGTAGCAGCCGGAGCGCGGACCTATGGTCACCGTGGCGGCGCGCCGCCCCTGAGCGATCACGGTCAGCTCGGGCGGGTGCCGCTCCGTCCGCGAGCGGAAGCCTGGCCGTCCGGGCAGGCTGGGAGCACCCGGGCGGGTGCCGAAGAACCCCAGGCTGATCGTGTGGTGGCGGTGGGCGCGGATGCCCCTCTCGATCAGCAGTCGCTGCACGACCGCCAGCGCCCTGTCATGGCGTGCCGCCGTCGCCTCGTCGACCATGCCCCGGGATTCAGCCCGCACCGCACGCCGTGTCACCCATCCTCCAAGGTCGGAATCACCGGACTCGGATGGCGAGGGTCGCGGTTCTCACCATCACGACGACCTTATGAAGAATCGTCATCGTCAGTGTTCACGATTTCCCGTGAACAAATCTCCGGATAAGACTAGAAGGCCATTCGACTTTCCAGACCGCGCAGCTGTTCGGGGACGGTCCGGTAATAGGTGCCCAACTGCCTGACGGACTCTCTGGCCGTAGGGTGGAATCGTGCCATCTGCGGGGCGATTCGCTCGGCGTTGAGCACTCGCCTGAGCGCTTTGTCGTGTTCCTTGAGCAACAGGTGCGTCCTGGACATGTCGATCTCGTGATGCGCCCTGCGCTCGGCGTAGAGCCTGGGTGGGAGCGTGAACCCCGAGTCCAGGCGGACCGCCGTGTCGTAGTCACCGAGCTCCGTCGCCACCGCGCACCCGTGGATCATCGCGTTGACGGGATTCACCTGCAGCCCGTACGGATCGGGCCGCGACAGCGCGTCGATCCGTGCCGCCGTCTCCGCCGCGAGGCCGTGGTGCTCCCAGGCGTCCGCCCCGTACCCCAGCCGCGCGGCGGAGACGGCCGCGCGCAGCTGGAGGGAGCCGTAGACCTGCAGCCCCGCCGGGTCCGACCGGTCCACCTCACCCGCCGCCCGCCTCACCATGGTCAACGCGATGTCCTCGGACCCCAGGGTGAGCAGCAACAACGCGCGCGACAGCGAGACCAGGTGCCGCAGGTGCGGGTCGTCGGCGCGCGGAGCGGCGATCGCGGCCCGCTCGACGGCGACCTGCGCCAGGTCGCCGTAGCCCAGCCTCCGGGCCAGGGACACCGCTATGGCGTACGCGTGGTTCAACAGGCGCCACGCCCTCGGAACGTCCGACTCGACCGCGTGGATCGTCAGCTCCTCGATGGCCGCGGGCAGGCGGGCACCGAGACGGACGTGCGCGGCGGCCCCCTGCAGTCTCTGGAGCTTGACCAGCTCCGCGGCCAGCGCGTCGAGCGACCTGGGCGGAACCCCCAGCTCGGGGGAGACGTCGGCGTAGGCCAGGGCGCGCCTGATGGAGGGCATCGCCGCGTGCACCGCCTCGGCGCGCCTGCCGCCTCCCCGCTCCTGCCCTCCGTGGAGCCGTCCGACGATCTCGGCGGCATCGACCGCGCACGCTCTCGCCACGGCCGCGACAAGCGACGGGGTGGCCCGTTTGTGGCCCGCCTCGACCTGCGCGATCAAGCTGCGAGAAACATTCGCCTTTGCCGCCAGGCCGATTTGGGTGAGCCCCCTGCGTTTACGCGCCCTGGCAATTCGACGCCCCGTGGATTCGCCCTCACCACTTGGATCGGGACCCCATTCATGCCCGGCCATCCCGGCACCTCCCCGCGCTCGCGCGACATCTCCACGATAACGGCCGGCCCGGTCCGCCGAGACGAACATTCTCACCGGCGGCCTCCCTTTCCGGCGCGAAATCACCGGTGGTCCCTTTCTTTCACACAAAAACGATCACCGGGATTTCCCCGGGCCCGGCGGATCGTGCTCAGGTCACCGTGGCGGTCCCGCTCCCGCGACCTCCCCGGGGTCTCGCGACACGTCTCGCATCGGACCGGAATCGCGGTGCGCGGCGGGTCCTTCCGACGAGGAGAGGAACGGGAGAAATCACCCCCTTTTCGATCTTCATCTCTGGCCTGTGGCAGAATGTGGTGAATGCGGTTCCATGCTGACCTGCACATTCATTCCAAGTACGCCCGGGCCTGCAGCAGGGACAGCGACCTGGAGCATCTGGCGTGGTGGGCTCGGCGCAAGGGCATCGCGCTGATGGGCACCGGCGATTTCACACATCCGGCCTGGTTCGAGCAGTTGCGCGAGAGCCTCGTACCGGCGGAGCCCGGACTGTTCCGGTTGCGCGACGAGCACGCCGCCGACGCCCTCGGCCCACCGCCCGCCGGGGTGTCCTCCGGCCAGGTGCGGTTCATGCTGTCCACCGAGGTCTCCACGATCTACCGGCGCGGCGAGCGCACCCGGAAGATCCATCACCTGGTCTACATGCCGGGCTTCGACGAGGCCGCGTCGTTCAACGCGAGGCTCGAACGGATCGGCAACCTGAGCGCGGACGGGCGGCCCGTCCTCGGCCTGGACTCCCGCGGCCTGCTGGACATCACCCTGAGCAGCGGCGAGGGCGCCTACCTGGTGCCGGCCCACGTCTGGACGCCGTGGTTCGGCGTCTTCGGCTCGAAGTCGGGGTTCGACACGATCGAGGAGTGCTACGGCGAGCTCTCCGAGCACATCTTCGCGCTGGAGACCGGCCTGTCCAGCGACCCGGCGATGAACTGGCGGGTCTCCGCCCTCGACCGCTACCGGCTGGTCAGCCACTCCGACGCCCACTCGCCGCCCATGGTCGGCCGCGAGACCACGGTGTTCGAGACCGACCTCGACTACTTCGCCGTCCTGCGAGCGCTCCGGACCGGCACCGGGTACGCGGGAACGACCGAGTTTTTCCCCGAGGAGGGCAAGTACCACGTCGACGGGCACCGCGCCTGCGACGTCCGGATGGACCCCGAGGAGACGCGCGGGCGCGACGGGATCTGCCCCGTGTGCGGGAAGCCGCTCACGGTGGGCGTGCTGAACCGGGTCCAGGAGCTGGCCGACCGGCCCGACGGCTTCCGGCCGGAGGGCGTCGCGGGCTTCCGCAACCTCGTACCGCTGCCGGAGATCGTGGGCGAGATCCTCGACGTCGGGCCGAAGAGCAAGAAGGTCGTCAAGGAGCTCGACAGGCTCACCGCCGCCCTGGGACCCGAGCTGAGGATCCTGGAGGACGTGCCGGTCGGCGACATCGAGGCCCACTCGCCGCAGCTCGCGGAGGCCGTCGGGCGGCTGCGCCGCGGCGAGGTGATCCGGGAACCCGGGTACGACGGCACGTACGGCGTGATCAGGCTCTTCGAGCCGGGCGAGCTGGAGCGGGCGCGCGAGGACGTCGCCCCGACGCTCTTCTAGGCTCCCGCACGCCCTTCGGGCTCCCGTAGCCCTTCATGCTCCCGTACGCCCTGCCGGGACCTCGTTCAGCGCAGCGCGCTCATCCTGGCGAGGGTGGCGGCGAAAAGGGACCGCGGAGCCTGAGCGGCCACCGCGAACGCGTCCGCCGCGGTGTCCACGTCGGTGAGGCGGGGCATCAGGGCGACGCTCAACCCCGCCTCCCCCAGCCTCCACAGCTGGACCTCTCCGGTGGTCGGCTCCGACATCGGGACGCCGAGCAGGAGAGCGGGGTCGGGAGCGCGCAGCCCGAGCAGCCAGAACCCGCCGTCCGTCGCCGGGCCGAACACCGCGTCGTAGGCGCTGAGCAGCGACAGGGCGTAGCCCAGCATGTCCGGCGTGACCTGCGGGGTGTCCATCCCGATGAGCAGGACCGGGCCGGGCAGGAGCCGGTGGGCGTCGTCGAGGGCCGCGGCGAGCCGCTCGTCCGGCCCGTTCCCGCGCTGTGGCAGCACCGTGAACCCGGGCGGGAGCCAGGGGCCCGGGACGCCGTCGAGCGCGAGCACGTGCCGGGCGACCGGGACGCGGGCGACCGCGCGAAGCGTGTCCTCAAGGGCGGCGGCGGCCAGCGCGGCGGCCTCGGAGGCGGTGAAGGGCGGGAT
This sequence comes from Streptosporangium nanhuense, assembly GCF_059358815.1. NCBI lineage: Bacteria > Bacillati > Actinomycetota > Actinomycetes > Streptosporangiales > Streptosporangiaceae > Streptosporangium > Streptosporangium nanhuense. Next base: position 195,902 of record NZ_JCADBG010000007.1, on the reverse strand, counting down.
CAACCGGGTCTTGACCTTCCCGGACACCGGCTCCCTGGCGATCACCACGACCTGCCCTCCGGACAGCCCGCCCTGGGACGGCACGTGCCGGGGCGACTCGCCCCAGGCTCTCCGGCTCCGGGACGCCTCGCCGTGAGGCATCCCGTCCCGGGAAAGCTCGTCCCAGCCGGATTCGTCCCGGCTTGATTCGTTCCGGCTTGATTCGTCCCGGCCGGATTCGTCCCGGCTGTGAGGGAACGGGCCGGTGCCGTACCGCCCGTTCCCCGCGTCGCTCATGCGTCCGCTCGATCGGCCATGACCCGGCGCGTCAGGGCCACCCTCTCGTCCGGGCGGGGCGACACCACGTCGATCTCCATCGTTCGACGCTAAGGCCGGCGGGCGGGCTCGTCTTCTGAGGACGGCGGCGTGCTGCCAAGAAATGACCGGTTCAGGCCAATGCTGAGAGAATAATCGGGCATTCGAGCCCCCGGCCGCCCCCGGCTCCCGCTTCACCGGGCCGAAGCCACGAGCAGCCGGCTCCCGCTTCACGGGGCCGAAACCCCGCAGCCGGCCGGAGCCGTGAGCGTCCGGTACGGACTCCCGCGCACCCGGCCGGAATCGGTGATCCGCCCCGGCGCGTACGTGGGCCGCGCCCGCGTACGGCACTCCGCGTGACCCCTACATCGTCTCGGTGAACGTTCGTGAGCTGCTCTCGCTGCTGAGGTAGCTCTGGTAGCCCGGCCCCCAGGTCCAGGTCTCCGTGCGGTCCCCCTTCTTGACGGTCACCTTCCCGAAGAGCGAGCAGTCGTTCGACACGGCGGGCCGGGGTGGGATGAGAGCGGCGGACGCGACCGGCGCGGCGAGCACCACCGTGAAGGTGGTGAGGGCGGCGGTGGCGATACAACGGGCAACGGACATGGGTTCTCCCATGACGTGCGGATGTTCCGACGGAGATATCGCCTTTTTTCCGGAAAGAAGAACCACGTCGACCATCAAAACTCACACCGAGCCATATTCGGAACAATTGCCCTTTTTATCCACTTATGCCCCCATTGGCCCGCAAGGACGAGAAGCCCTCCGGCTCACCCGGCGTCCTTCCTGATCCCGGCGAAGAGCCGCTCCGCGGCGGCCCGGTCCCACGCGAGACGGTTCGGATCATCGGGGTGCGGGCGGGTGGGAACCGTGGAGAACGTGACCGAGCCAGGCTCGATCCTCGCCATGCTCCGGGCGATGGCGTACATCGTCCCCAGGTCGAGCCCGGCGTCGGTCCTGAGAAACCTCTTCGCCTCGGCGAGGAAGGCGGAGAGCTTCGCGGGCTCGTCCAGCAGACCGCTCGCCTTCGTGACCAGCGCGTGCATGAACCGGTGCTGGCGCTTGATCCGCTCCAGGTCGGTCCCGTCGCCGAAGTTGCGGAGCCGCACGTAACCCAGCGCCTGCTCGCCGTCGAGCAGATGCCTTCCCGCGGGCAGCCGCAGCTTCGCCTTGCGGTCGTCCACCGGCCGCGGCAACGTGACCTCCACCCCGCCGAGCGCGTCGACCATGCCCTTGAACCCGGAGAAATGGATCTCCATCGCGTGGTCGACATGGATCCTCGTGGTCGACTCGACCGTCTTCCAGGCGCAGGACAGCCCGCCCGCGTGGAACGCCGAGTTGATCATGTCGTTCCTGGCCGGAAGCGTCGTCCCGTCCGGGGACTCGCAGGCGGGAATGCGGACGATCGAGTCCCGCGGAATGTTGACCACCCGGGTCTTCCGCCGGTCGGCGGAGATGTGCAGCAGGATCATCGTGTCACTGCGCATCCCCGCGGCTTCACGCAGGCGGGGATTGAGCGCCTCACCGTCGATCCCGACCACCAGCACGTTGAGTGCCTCCCCCTGCTTGTACGGGCGCTCTCCCGACGGCACCGGCACGGACGGGCCGGGTACGAGCGGGCGCCCGCTCAGGAGCACGACGGGAACGACGACGACGGCGGCGGTGACCACCGCGACCAGCGCGAGCATCGGCCAGCCGCGCATCGCGCGGGGCGGCCGCCACCGGGAGCGGGCCGGGACGCGGGACAGGCCCCGGGGGGAACCGGCCGAGGCGTCGAGCAGGCGCGCACGCTGGCGTGCGAGCGTGGCGGGCGGTTCGTGCTCCAGCTCGCGGCCGAGGTCGCGGAGCATCGTCAGATCGTCCATGGTCACTCCTCCTCGTGCATCGGGTTGCTGTCGCCGAACTCCGCGCGTACCTTCCGCCTGGCCCTGTTCAGGCGGGACCGCACGGTGCCGATCGGGATGTCCAGCGCCCGGGCGACCTCCACGTACGACAGGTCGCTCCAGGCGACCAGCAGCAGGACGTCGCGGTCTCCGGACGAGAGCCCGGCCAGCGCACGGGCGAGCGCCGGGCGGGACACCCGGGCGGTGACCTGCGCGACCACCCGGTCGGCGGGGGGTTCCACGGCGTCCTCTGCGGGGCTGCGCCGCAGCGCCCGGTAACGGGCGGCCTCGGTGCGGTGATGCCGGGAGACGATCCTGGTGGCGATGCCGAACAGCCACGGCCGGGCGTCGGCGTGGGCCAGGTCGTAGTGGTCCCGGCGGGCGAAGGCGACCAGGAACGTCTCGCCGACCAGGTCTTCGGCGATCTCCGGGCCCAGCCTCCGGGAGACGTATCGGTAGAGCATCCCGGAGTAGCGGTCGAACAGCGCCGCGAACGCCTCCGGGCGGGTCCGCGACTCGTCGATGAGGTCGCAGTCGCGAGTCTGGGCGGTGAGTGGCGCGGTCATCGCGGGCACCATGGCATGAAGGCCGGCCTTCCCGTCGGAAAAGTGGTCAGCGATGTATCGCCACGACCGCCCGACCGGGTTCACGGTCCGCGAAACAGCCTGCCCGCGCATCGCTCCGGCTCCGCCGGCTCGCCCCGCCGGGCCGGCCGGTCTCCGTCAACCGGCCCGCGCAGGCCCGTCGCCGCCGATCGGCCCGCGCCGACCGGCTCGCGGCAGCCGGACCTCGTCAACCCGTCGACCCGCCAACCTGTCACCCCGTCAACCAGGCTCCGTCTCGCGGTCGCCGATCGAGCGCAGGACGGCGTCGGGGACGACGAGGTCGGCGCGGAGGCGGGTGGTGGCGATGAGGTCGGCGTTGCGCTGGTCGGTTCCCAGTGCCCAGGCCACGGCGGCGTCGGGGTCCTTGCCGAAGCGCTCGTGCCGGGAGACGAGGCGGCGCACGCGCTCGTCCGGGTCGAGGTCGCAGTACCAGACCTCGTGCAGCCCGGCTCGCACGCGTGCCCAGTCGCCCCGGTCGAGCAGCAGGTAGTTTCCCTCGGTGACGACGAGCCGGGCGGCCCGGAGGACCGGGATGCTGCCCGCGATCGGCTGCTCCAGATCACGCTCGAACGCGGGCGCGTAGACCACGTCGTCCTCGTCCTCGCGCAGGCGGCGGAGGAGGGCCGCGTACCCGGCGGCGTCGAAGGTGTCCGGGGCGCCCTTGCGGTCGCGGCGCCCGAGCCGGTCGAGCTCGACGTCGGCGAGGTGGAAGCCGTCCATCGGCACGTACGCCACCCACTCCCGCTCCGGCAGCCCCTCGGGAGGCACCGGCCGCAGCAGGCGGACCAGGTGTTCGGCGAGGGTGGTCTTGCCCGCCCCCGGGCCTCCGGTGACGCCGAGCACCGCGCGGTGCCCGTCCCGTACGAGGGAGCGCGCCCGGACCACCAGGTCGTCGAGGGATGTCATCGGGGCGGGGCGCCCGAGATGGTCGTCATCTGAACGAACGTAGCCGAGCCGCCCGCCGACATCCAGCGCGGCCTGCACACATCGGCGGCGCGGTGCAACGTTTCCGGGTTCTTCGGCGTCTAGGCCATGACGATGGAGAAGGGACGGCATGTGGACGAAGAACCCGGTTTCGAGGACTTCGTGACCGAACGGGGTGAGGCGCTGCTCCGCTACGCGTACGTCCTGACCGGCAACCCGCACGACGCCGCCGATCTCGCGCAGGAGGCGCTGACCCGGTTGCGGGACGCCTGGCCGAGGGTGCGGCACAAGACCGACGCGCACGGTTACGCCCGGACGACGATGGCGCGGCTGCACGTCAGCATCTGGCGGCGGCGCAGGCGCGAGCATCTCACCGGGCAGCCGCCCGAGCGAACCTGGGAAGCGGTCTTCCCCTCCGACGAGGACCAGGGACTCTGGCGGGAACTGGCCGCGCTGCCCCGCAGACAGCGCGCCGTGCTGGTGCTCCGCTACTACGAGCAGCTGGCCGACGCCGAGATCGCCGAGGTGCTCCGCATCTCCCAGGGGACCGTGCGCAGCCAGGCCTCCCGCGGCCTGGACAAGTTGCGGTCCTCCCTCTCCACCTCACCGGCGGCCCACGGGAGCACGCGATGACCGACATCGAAGACAAGCTGATCCGCGTCCTGGCCGGAGCGGCGGACCAGGTGCCCGAGCGGGCGCGGGCCGGGCTGTCCGCGGCGGTCAGGGCGCGCCGCCGCCCCCGGCGGGCGCCCGCCGCGCTGCTCGCGGCGGCGGCCGTGGTCGTGGTGGCCGGCGGTGCGGGTACGGCGGTGCGGATCCTGGACTCGCCGACCGCGCGGCAGCCCGAGGTGAACGCCACGGGCGCGCAGGAACCGACGCCGCGGCCGACCCCGGTACCGGGGGAGAAGCCACCGCCCATCGAGAAGGTGTGGCCGCGCGCCCTGCACAAGATCCCCGCCAAGCTGCCCGACGGCCGCGCCCATTACCCGCAGCTGCTTCTCGACGACCGTACGCTGCTCGTCAAGACGGCGAAGGGCGACGGAAGGAGGCAGTTCCTGTGGAGCTATGACCTGGAGAGCGGCAGGCCCCGGCGGATCGCCGAGATCCCGGCCGGGAATTCGACGTCCCCTTCCCATCACGTCGCCGCGGGCGGTGGAAACATCGTCTGGTGGACGTTGTACAAGGAGCCGGGCCGGCAGCGGGTCGTGCGGATCTGGACGGTGCCCGTCGGCGGCGGCAGTCCCCGGAAGGTGACCGACGTTTCCCTGGACGTCACGAGAAAGAGCCGCCACATCCGGGCATTGGAAGTGGTGGGCTCCGAGGTGGTCTTCACCCGCGACGGCGCCGGGGTGTACCGGGTGCCGCTGCGCGGCGGCGAGCCGCGGGCGGTGCCGGGGACCGAGGGACGGTTCCTCCTGCGGTGGCCCTGGGTCGGCCGCCACACCAACCCGGACAAGCAGGGCGACGTGGACAGGCAGGTCAGCTTCGGCGAGCTGTTCAACGTCGAGACGGGGGAGCGGCGCGGCGCCGTGGTCAAGCCCGACGAGAACTTCGTCTTCTGCGGCGTCAACCGGTGTTCCGGCCAGAGCGCGCCCAAGGGATCCGACCCACGCAACTTCGTCCGCGACCGTGACGGTTCCGGGGAGCGGACGGTGCCTTTCGATGTCCGGGTGATCAATTCCGGCCTGGAGCGGTTCTACATGAGGATGCCCATGGAGGGTGGAATCTTCCTCTACGACCTGCTCACCGGTACGTCCGCTGATCTGGGCATAAAAAATGACAAGGCGGGAGGTGTGCGCATCCCCGACATCGGCTTCGACCGGCTGATCACCTATCAGCTCGGGGAGAAGATGTACGTCGTGGACCTGGCCGCGATCAAATGAGGGAGGGGCCGGGGCTCATGCCCGGCCCGGCGGGCTCCTCCGAGGAGAGGCGGCCGGGGCGGGCCCCGAGGTCCGCCGAGGTCCGCCGGGACCAGGGGGGAATCAGCCCGAGTCGGCGTTGAAGGACAGCTCCGAGGTCACCCGGTAGCGGTCGCCACGGTAGATCGAGCGGGTGAACTCGACGATCCGGCCGCCGACGTCGCGGGTGGTGCGCTCGAAGAGCAGGGCCGGGGCGTGCTGGGGGACGTGGAGGAGCTCGGCCTCGGTCTCGTCGGTGACGGTGGGCTCTATCGTCTGCACGGCGGTGCGGACGTCGACGTTGAAACGTTCCCGCAGCAGCCGGTAGAACGAGCCCGACTCCATGTCGGCCGGGACCAGGCCCTCGACCAGGGCGTACGGCAGGTGGATGCGCTCGATCGCCATGGGCTCGTCGTCGACGACGCGCAGCCGCACGACCCTCAGGACGGGGTCGGCGGGAGAGAGCTGGAGCCGGGTGGCGAGCCGGGCGCCCGCGGGGGTGGAGCCGAACTCCAGGATCCGGCTGAGCCAGTTGCCCTCGGCCGGCGGCGCGTAGAACGAGTTGCCCGTGGTCGAGGCCAGCGCCTGGGTGACCCGGTGCGGCCCGGTGAACGTGCCGCGCCCGTGCTCGCGGACGAGCAGCCCCGACATGACCAGGTCGTCGATCGCCGCGCGCACGGTGGGCCGGGAGACCCCGAGCTCCTTGCAGAGATCCCGCTCGGAGGGGATCGCCTCGCCCGGCTTCATGTCGGCGATGAAGTCGAGCAGGACGTCGCGCACCCGGTCGCGCTTGAGCCCGGACCTCATGTTTAGAGTCACCGCCCCAGCTTACCAAGATCTTACCTATTTGTTACCTGTCATCCCTGAAAAAACAGGCCTTGACGTCAGAAGTGGTAAGAGCCACCCTATGCGGAGCAGGCCAATTACTTACCAATATCTGACCTCTGGGAGTACCGATGGGGTACCGCCTCCGCGCCACCGCGGCAGCGTTGACACTCGCCGCAGGCCTCACCGCATGCGGCTCCTCCGAGCCGTCCCCCTCCGCGGACTCGCCCGGCTCGGCCGGTACCGGGCAGGGCACCACGAACCTGACCGTGTGGGTGATGCGCGACAGCTTCTCCGACGCCCTGCTCGACCGCTTCCGCACCGACTACCGGGCGGCCCACCCCGGCGTCGCCCTCGACATCCAGATCCAGGAGTGGGACGGCATCGGCCAGAAGGTCACCAGCGCCCTGGCCAGCAACGACGCCCCTGACGTCATCGAGGTCGGAAACACCCAGGTCGCCGAGTACGCCGCCAGCGGCGGGGTGAAGGACCTCACCGACAAGGTCACCGACCTGGGCGGCGGCGACTGGCTGCCCGGCCTCGCGGAGCCGGGCAAGATCGACGGACGCCAGTACGGCATCCCGTGGTACGCCGCGAACCGGGTGGTCATCTACAACAAGGACCTGTTCGCCAAGGCCTCGATCACCTCTCCGCCCAAGACCAGGGACGAGTGGCTGGAGGTCACGGCCAAGCTCAACAAGGGCGGCGACCAGGGCATCTACCTGCCCGGCCAGAACTGGTACACCCTCGCGGGGTTCATCTGGGACGAGGGCGGCGACCTCGCGGTCAACGAGGGCGGCACCTGGAAGGGCGGCCTCGGCACCCCCCAGGCGCTGGCCGGGGTCGAGTTCTACCGGAAGCTCCAGGCGCTGGGCAAGGGCCCCAAGGACTCCGACGAGGCCAGGCCGCCGCAGGCCGACGTCTTCGCCGAGGGCGACGTCGCCCAGCTCATCTCCGCCCCGGGCGGCGCGGTGGCGATCGAGAAGGCCAACCCGGACCTCAAGGGCAAGCTCGGGTTCTTCCCCATCCCCGGCAAGACCGCCGACAAGCCCGGCGCGGTGTTCACCGGCGGCTCCGACCTCGTCATCCCCGAGGCCTCGAAGAACCCGGAGGCGGCGTACGAGGTGGTCAAGGCGCTGGCGGGCGAGAAGTTCCAGACCGACATGGCCAAGGAGATGAGCTACGTGCCCAACCGCGTCTCCCTGGCGGGCGTGCTGAGCGACAACGAGGCGACGGCCGCGATGGCCGCGGGCGCCGCCAACGGGCACGCCACCCCCAACTCCCCCAACTGGGCGGCGGTCGAGGCCAAGAACCTGATCAAGGAGTATCTGACCAGGGTGCTCACCGGAGGCACCCCCGCCACCGAGGCCGCCACGGTGGACCAGGACATCACCGAGATCCTCAACACCAAGTCCTGACACCCGCCCACCGCACCGGCCGCGAGACCCGACGCCGGCCCGCGTGAAACCGCACCGGCCGCGACAGACCCTGACCGGGCCTCCGTCCACCGCGCCGGCCGCGACGAACCCCGGCCGGATCCCACCCACCCGTCCGTACCCGCTCGCCCGTTTCGAGGAGTGCCATGCCCGCTGTCCCCCAGGCCCCGACCGGGCGCCCGACACGGCGGCGCACCCGCGACCGGGACGCCTCCGCGCCAGAGCACCCCGAGCACCCTGTACGCCCTGAACGCCCCGAACCCTCCGGGCAGGGGGCGCGGCCGTCCCGGATCGCCGGCCTCTGGCCCTACCTGCTGATCGCGCCCACCCTGGCGGGCACCGCCTACCTGCTGCTCTACCCGCTGATCCGCAGCGTCGTCATCTCCTTCCAGCACTTCAGGACCGGTGAGCTGATCCGGGGCGGCGCGGAGTTCGTCGGCCTGGGCAACTACGCGGAGGTGCTCGGCGGGGCGGAGTTCTGGGCCGTGGTGCGCAGGACCCTGGTCTGGACGGCCGTCAACGTCGTCCTGATCATGGTCATCTCCACCGCGGTGGCCCTGATGATCGCCCGTCTGGGCCGGGGGATGCGCCTGGCCGTGATGGGCGGCCTGGTGCTCACCTGGGCCACCCCCGTCCTCGCGGCCACCACGATCTTCCAGTGGCTGTTCCAGTCGCGGCTGGGGGTGGTCAACTGGCTGCTGGTCACGCTGGGATTCGAGTCCTTCAGGGACTACACCTGGTTCGCCGACGGCACGTCCACCTTCGCCATCCTGGTGGCCCTGGTCGTCTGGCAGTCCGTGCCGTTCGCCGCCCTCACCCTCTACGCGGGCCTGACCACCATCCCCGCCGAGCTGTACGAGGCCGCGCGGATCGACGGGGCGAGCGGACGGCAGGTCTTCACCTCGGTCACCTTCCCCATCCTGCGACCGCTCTTCGGCCTGATCGCCTCGCTGGAGGTGATCTGGGTGTTCAAGTGCTTCGCCCAGATCTGGGCGATCAGCAAGGGCGGCCCCGGAGAGGCCACCACCACGCTGCCCGTCTACGCGTTCCAGGTCGCGCAGTCGCTCCACAAGTACGACCTCGGTTCGGCGATCTCCACCCTCACCGTGCTGATCCTGATCGCCCTGCTCATCACCCACCTCCGGCGGATGCTCAAGCACGAAGGGGAGGAACTGTGACGACCACCTTGGCGTCAAGCCGACCGGCACCCGCTCGCCTGCTGCGCCGCGCGCCGCTGAACCTCGCGGCCCTGGCCGTGCTGGCCGTCTCGGTCTTCCCCGTCTACTGGATGGTGCTGACCGCGTTCAAGCCCACCAGGGACATCCAGTCGCAGACCCCGACCTTCTGGCCCGCCCACCCCACCCTGGAGCACTTCGCGACCGCGGTGAGCGCGGACGGTTTCTGGACGTTCTGGCGCAACAGCCTCACCGTCACCGCGAGCGCGGTGCTGCTCGCCCTGGTGGTGGCACTGCTCGCCGCGTTCGCGGTGGCCCGGATGCGCTGGCGCGGGCGCAAGGCGTTCATCCTGATGGTCTTCATCGCCCAGATGGCCCCCTGGGAGGCGTTGCTGGTGTCGATGTTCATCATCGCCCGCGACACCGGCATGCTCGACAAGCTGTCGATGCTCACCCTGATCTACTTCATGACGACGCTGCCGTTCACCATCGTCACCCTGCGCGGGTTCCTCGCCGCGATCCCTCCGGAACTGGAGGAGGCCGCGCTGATGGACGGGTGCGACCGGGCGGCGGCCTTCCGCCGGGTGGTCCTGCCGCTGCTCGCCCCCGGGCTGATGTCCACCTGCCTGTTCGGCTTCATCACCGCGTGGAACGAGTTCGCCTTCGCCAACGCACTGATCATCAAGAACCAGGACGACCGGACCCTGCCCGTCTGGCTCTCCTCCTTCAGCAACGTCTTCGGCACCGACTGGGGGGCCACCATGGCCGCCTCGACCCTCTTCATGCTGCCGGTGCTGCTGATCTTCCTCGTCCTGCAACGCAGGGTCACCTCGGGAATGATCGCCGGCGCCGTCAAGGGGTGAGCGGCCCCGCCCGCGAAACGCGACCCCGCCCCCCACCACCACCACTACGCCCTCCCACCACCGCACCCTCACACCGCCATGCCCTCTCCCAGCCATGCCCTCCCTCCCACCGTCCACAGGCGTGCCCTCCCGGGGCGCCGCGAAGGGAAGACCAACGTGATCATTCCGAGGCCACGGGAAGTGGCCGTCGACGGGGGCTCCGTCGCGTTCCGGCGGGACCTCCTGCGGCTGATGCCCGACGACCCGTCCCTCGACGAGGAGGGCTACCGCCTCGACGTCTCCCCCTCGGGCGTCGAGCTCACCGCCGGCGGCCCGGCCGGCCGCTTCTACGGCTCGCGGACCCTCTCCCAGCTGGGTCCGCTGATCCCGTACGGGACGATCGAGGACCGGCCGAGGTTCGCCTGGCGCGGGGTGATGCTGGACGTCGCCCGGCACTTCATGCCCAAGGCGTTCGTCCTGCGCCTCGTCGACCTGCTCGCCGAGCACAAGCTCAACGTGCTGCACCTGCACCTCACCGACGACCAGGGATGGCGCCTGGAGATCGAGCGCTACCCCCTGCTCACCGAGGTCGGCGCGCGGCGCGGCGGCTTCTACACGCGGGACGACATACGGGAGATCGTCGCGTACGCGGCGGAGCGCTTCGTCACCGTGGTGCCCGAGATCGAGATGCCCGGCCACGCCCAGGCCGCCATCGCCGCCTACCCGCACCTGGGCAACGACCCGTCCCGTGAGGTGGAGGTCTGGGACGAGTGGGGGATCAGCGAGCACGTCCTCAACCTTGAGGAGTCCACCGTCCGCTTCTGCCAGGACGTGCTCGACGAGGTCTTCGAGCTCTTCCCGAGCCCGTACGTGCACGTCGGAGGGGACGAGTGCCCCACCACCGAGTGGGAGCGCGGTCCCCGGGCGCGGGAGCGGCTGGCGGAGCTGGGGCTGGCGGGGCCCCAGGACGCGTGCGCCTGGTTCATCGGCCGGATGGCCGCGCACCTGGAGAAGCACTCGCGCAGGCTGGTCTGCTGGGACGAGCCCGACCGCGAGCCCACCCCCGGCACGACCGTCATGGTCTGGCGCGACGAGCAGGCCGAGCGCGGCGGCAACGACATCATCCTGGCCCCGCACACGCGGACCTACTTCGACTACCGCCCCTCGGCCGCGCCCTTCGACGACCAGCCGGCCGACCCCGACCGGCCGACCGTCCAGGAGAGCGTCCTCACCCTGGCCGACACCTACGCGTTCGCACCCGACCCGGCCGCGCGGGGCGTGCAGTGCCAGCTGTGGACCGAGTACATGCCCACGCCCGAACGGGTCGAGTTCATGGCCCTGCCCAGGATGTGCGCCTTCGCCGAGGTCGCCTGGGGCTCGCCCGGCGACTACCCCGACTTCCTGCGGCGGCTCGGCCCGCACCTCGCCCGGCTCAGTGCCCAGGGCGTCCGCGGCGGCCCGCTCATCCCGTGACTCTCCCCTGAAAAACCCCAAGCCCCGGAAAGCACCCACTGAAGGGAAGGAAAGACAGTGCGCAGAAAGCTGTTACTCGGCGGGCTCGTGTCCGCCATGCTGCTCGCGCTGGTGGGCGTCGCGGCCAACCCGGCCAGCGCCCAGCAGTCCGTCAGGCTCCAGTACAAGACGAGCGCCACCGGAGCGACCGCCGACCAGGTCGAGCCGTGGTTCAACCTGGTCAACAGCGGCACCACGGCCGTGCCGCTGAGCGGCGTGAAGATCCGCTACTACTTCAAGGCGGACGCCGGATCGCCGCAGTACCGTTTCGCCTGCTCGTGGGCGGTGGTCTCCTGCTCCACGGTCACCGGGACCTTCGGGACGCTCTCCCCCGGCACGGCCACCGCCGACCGCTACCTTGAGGTGGGCTTCACCTCGGGGAACCTCGCGGTCGGGGCGCAGACCGGCGACCTGCAGCTGCGCTTCCACCGCGCCGACTGGCAGCGGCTGACCCAGAGCGACGACTACTCCTTCGGCCCGGCCCGCACGACGTACGGCGACTGGACCAAGGTGACCGTCTACCAGAACGGCGCCCTGGTCTGGGGCACCTCGCCCTCCGGCGGTGGCGGCGACCCGACCCCGACGCCCACCCCGACGATCACGAACCCTCCCGGCGGCAGCGGGGTGGTGTTCGACGACTTCACCTACAACAACGCCGACGACCCCAACATCTCCGCGCACAACTGGACCGTGCGCACCAACACCGGCGGCCCCGGCGTGCCCGGCGCGAGCTGGCCCAAGCAGAACGTGACCTTCCCGACGGTCTCGGGGACGAACAAGGCGCTGCAGCTCAAGGCCGTCACCGACGGAACCGCCTCGGGCACCCAGCAGTCGGAGGTGCTGCACCAGCGCAAGTTCCTGGAGGGCACCTACGCGGCCCGGGTGAAGTTCTCCGACACCCCGGTCAGCGGTCCCGACGGGGACCACATCGTGCAGACCTTCTTCACCATCACCCCGCTCGCCGCCGACATGGACCCCAACTACAGCGAGCAGGACTTCGAGTACCTGCCCAACGGCGGCTGGGGCGAGCCCGCCAACATCATGTACGCCACGTCGTGGGAGACCTACCGCAACGAGCCCTGGCAGGCGGTGAACGTGCACACCGAGGTCAGGCAGAGCTACGCGGGCTGGCACGACCTGGTCCTGCAGGTCTCCGGCGGCCAGATCAGGTACTACATCGACGGCGCCCTCTTCGCCGAGCACGGCGGCGACTACTACCCGGAGACGGTGCAGTCGGTGAACTTCAACCTCTGGTTCATCAGCGGCGGCCTGGTCGGCAGCTCGACCTCGCGTGACTACGTCCAGCAGGTCGACTGGTTCTACCACTCCAAGAACGAGGTCGTCGCCCCGGCCACCGTGCTGAGCCGCGTCAACAACTACCGTTCCGCCTCGACGACCTGGGTCGACACCGTCCCCAACCCCTGACCCTCCCCTACTGAGTACGGCCCGCGGTCTCCCCAGACGCGGGCCGTACGTCTTCTGTGGCGCCCGGCGCCCGCAGGGTGCGGACCTGCGGGGAGAGCAGCGCCGCGAGCGTGGCGACCACGACGAGACCGGAGCAGCCGAGAAGGGCGGTGCCGGGACCGATCGTGGCCGCGACGGGACCGGCGACGAGGATGCCGAGGGGCGCCAGCGCCAGGGATCCGAACCAGTCGTAGGAGCTGACGCGGGAGAGCGCGTCGGGAGGCACCTCGCGCTGCATGGTGGTGGTCCACAGCACGCCGAACACGTCCCCGGCCACACCCGCGGCGAACATCGCGACCACGATCGTCCACAGCGGCGCCCCGGCCCCGAGGAGCACCATCGGCAGCGCCGTGGGAAAGGTGGCCAGCACCGCGAGCAGCATGGGACGCCGGGGCCGCAGGCGCGCGGCGAGACCCGCGCCCGCGACGGTCCCCAGCGCCTGGGCCGTGACGATCAGCGCCCAGGAGCTCGCCCCGTCCAGGTCCCGCTCGGCGACCAGCGGACCGAGCACGCCGACGTTGGCCCCCACCGCGGCGACGACGAAGGCGTACTGCACCACCACGACCCACAGCCACTGGCGCGAGACGAACTCCCGCCAGCCGTGCCGCAGATCCGACCAGCCGGACCCCATGGACATCCGGAGGCGGCGGGGCAGGCGCATGGCGCGGATCAGCGCGGCGCTGGCGAGGAACGAGACGGCGTTGAACGCCAGGGCCCACCCGGCGCCGACCAGGGCGACGACGACACCGGACAGCGCGAGCCCCAGCACCATGGCGCCGTTCCTCGCGACCCCGAGCAGGGCGTTGGCCTCCTGCAACCGCTCCCCGGGGACGACCTCGGGCACCACCCCGGTCATCGCCGGGACGAACAGGGCGGTGGCCACCCCCGCCAGGGTCGCCAGCAGCGCCACCGCGGGGATCGGCGCGTCTCCGGTCAGGAACATCACCGCCAGCCCGCCGTACGCGACGGTGCCCACAACGTCGGCGATCACCATCAGCCCGGACCGGGAGAAGCGGTCGGCCAGCACGCCGCCGACGAGGATGAGCAGCAGCTGCGGCACGGCCTGGCACGCCAGCACCAGCGACAGCTGCGCGGGCGTGCTCCCGGGAATCGCGATCACGCCGAACGCCAGGGCCACCCGGGCGAAACCGTCTCCCAGCACGGAGATCGTCCGGGCCGAGGCGAGCAGGACGAAGCGCCTCTCTCGCAACAGGATCGCGGTGGGAGAGGGTGACTCCATGTCAGGCAGCGTAGACGCGAAAACGGCGCCGGTGGCATACCGGAAGACCGACCGGTCGGCGGTATGGACCGACGCGGTCGCACGCGGAGCGGGAAAACGACGAGGTCAGCCGATACACCGGAAGACCGTCGGACCGAGGCGCGGTCGTACGCGATGAAGAAGCGCGATGAAGAAGCGCGGCGAAGAAGCGCGGCGAAGAAGCGCCGTGGAGACAGACGAGGGCCCGGTCAGGGCAGCGGCGAGGAGGCCGCGCGGAGGGCCGAGAGGGCGAGCTCGGTGGCCTGGCGACCGGCCTCCAGCATCTCCTCCGGTGAGGCGCCGTTGCTCATGCTGACGAAGGCGGCGAGCTTGCCCCCGCCGGCCACCGCGCCGACGAGCGCCGACGCCTCGACGAGGCTCAGCTCCTGCGGGCAGGCCCGGTGCAGGGCCTCGGCGAGCTCCCGCTGGCTCTCGAAGAGGAGCAGCAGGCCGCGCGCCCGCAGCGAGGGGACGGTCATGACGAGGTAGTTGGCCGGGCCTATCTCGCTCTGGAGCCGCTCGTCGAGGGCGAGCATGGCCAACCCGGAGGCGACGGCGCGGGTCAGCACGTCGATCGCCCGGTCTCCCGGACGGGACTCCGCGATCACTCCCAGCACGCGCTCGACGCCGTCGCGCGAGTTGTGGAAGATCACGTCCTCCTTGCTCGCGAAGTAGCTGAAGAAGGTGCGCGTCGAGACGTCGGCGGCCGCGGCGATCTCCGAGACGGTGGTCTGCTCGTAGCCCTTCTCCATGAAGAGCTTCAGCGCGGCGGCGATGAGCGCGTGCCGGGTGCGGAGTTTCTTGCGTTCACGCAGTCCCAGGGCCTCACTCATGCGCGCAGCCTAATGCATCGGCCCATACTCTGCATCTATTGTAATTTTGCATTTGATGTAGTTTTCTGGACGGGACGAAGCGCATCGCTGCATGAGGAGTGTGAAATGACGCAGTCCCATCCGGAAGCGGTCACCTTCCCCTTCGGGCGTCCCGGCCCCTTCGAACCGCCGGAGCGCCTGGCCGCGCTCCGCGAGGAGGGGCCCGTGACCCCGCTCGCCTACCCGGACGGCACGACGGGCTGGCTGGTGACCGGCTACTCCGCCGTGCGGGCGATCCTCGCCGACCCCCGGTTCAGCTCCCGGCGCGAGCTGCTGAACGTCCCGGTGCCCTTCCCCCTGATGCAGGAGGTGCGCCGCCCGGCCGACCCCGGCCTGTTCATCCGGATGGACCCGCCCGACCACACCCGCTACCGAAAGCCGCTCACCGCCCAGTTCACGGTGCGGCGGATGAAGCAGCTGGAGCCAAGGATCCGGGAGATCACCGAGGAGCGGCTCTCCGCGATGGAGAAGGCCGGGCCTCCCCAGGACCTGGTGCGGGAGTTCGCGCTGCCCATCCCATCGCTGGTGATCTGCGAGCTGCTCGGCGTCCCGTACGCCGAGCGCGACGAGTTCCAGCGGTCCACCACGGTGCTGCTGAACCTGTCGTCCTCCGTCGAGGAGATCCGCGCGACGATCGCCCGCTTCGCCGCGTTCTTCGCCCGGCTCATCGAGGCCAAGCGGGCCGAGCCCGCCGACGACCTGCTCAGCGGGCTGATCGCGAGCGGCGAGCTGACCGACGAGGAGCTGGGCAACGTCGGCTTCCTGCTGCTCGTCGCCGGGCACGAGACGACGGCGAACATGCTCGGGCTCGGCACGTTCGCCCTGCTCCAGCACCCCGACCAGCTCGCCGCGCTGCGCGCCGACCCCTCGCTGATCGACAACACGGTCGAGGAGCTGCTGCGCTACCTCGGGATCATCCACGTCGGCCCGCTCCGCGCGGCCCTGGAGGACGTCGAGGTGGAGGGGCGGCTCATCAGGGCCGGAGACCCGGTGACCCTCTCGCTCCCGGCCGCCAACCGCGACCCCGCGCGCTTCCCCGACCCCGACCGCCTGGACATCACCAACCCCGCGACCGGGCACCTGACCTTCGGGCACGGGCTGCACCAGTGCCTCGGCCAGCAGCTCGCCCGCGTGGAGATGCGCATCGCGTTCCCGATGCTGTTCGACCGCTTCCCCGGCCTGCGCCTCGCCGTACCGGCGGAGGAGGTCCCGATGCGCGACACAATGTCCATCTACGGTGTACGGGAGCTGCCGGTCAGATGGTAGGAGGGGATATGAAGATCACCACGGACATGGGGCGGTGCATCGGAGCGGGCATGTGCGTGCTCACCGCGCCCGAGGTCTTCGACCAGAGCGAGGACGAGGGCACCGTCGTGCTCCTCGACGAGACGCCCCCGCCCGAGCTGCACGCCGCCGCCCGCCGAGCACAGCAGCTCTGCCCGTCGGGCGCCATCTCGGTGAGCGATCCGGGCGGTTCCCCGGCCCGGTAGCGCTCTGCCCGGTCAGCCCGTCGTGGACGGCCGGGCCGGCCTCGGCACCCCGCGTCCGGCCTTGATCGGTACCACCGGGACGGCTAGCCTGATCGCCGTGCCGCCGGAGGGCGGGGCCGAGGCGATCGCGTCATGTGGGAACGGTCCCGGCCACGACGAGCCGCTCGACCACGCCGCCACGGAGTTGGGACCGACTGACGATGAGCGCGGAAGAGGATTTCAAGCGGGTCGGCGCCGAGCTGGCCGACCTGGGTGTGGGGATCTCCAGGATGATGGGGAGTCCCGCGCTGAAAGACCAGGCGGGGAAGGTGTTCGCGAGCCTGCAGCGCGACGGCGCGATGGTGTTCCGGCTGGTCAGGGAGACCCCCGAACATACAGCCGCGCTGCAGCTGGCCGGGGCGTCCCTGTTCGACCCCTCGGGGCGGGGCAGGGCGATGAAGGACTGGGTGGTCGTGCCCCACTCCTCGGCCGGGAAATGGACGGATCTGGCCGAGGCCGCCCTCAGCCGTCCACGCTGATCGGCAGGCCACGTCGACGACGAGCCGGCGGCCGCCTCTCGTCCGGAGGATCGCCCTGCTCCTCGGCGGTCCCGCAGGCGGCGACGACCCCGGCGACGACGTCGGGATCCTGACACTCCTCCCGGGGAGTTACCGGCGTCGGGATCGTGGAGGGGACCGCTTGACCCCCGTGACCGGTGAGCGTGCGGAGGTGCTCTTCGGCGGTGACGACCTCCCAACCACGGCACTCACCGCGTTGATCTATACCGAGGGGAATCACGTGAGCTCAACAGTTGAGACCGTCGTGTCCGGGGAGCCCGGGAACACTGTCATCCGTGCCGAGTTCCCTGTGAACTACGCGCAGTTCTACCTGTTCGACGGCAACAAGTATCGAACCGTGCACCCGGAGCCGAAAGCACCTGGACTGTCGAACGCGGGCATCCTGCGAACTGTACGAGGAGGAGCCCACTTCGTTACCGGCCTCTATCTCGGAAGCATCGACTTGACCGTATCCCTGCACCACCACGCCCCGGGGCCGCTGCTGGAGGAATACGAGGACGTGGTCGAGGCCAGCTTCCAAGCCGACATCGAACCACTCACGGTAACCGCCTGGGATTCCACAAAGTACATCGCCCTGCCACAGCTGCCGTCCGAGGACGGCTGGTACCGGCTGCGCTACCACGCCCGCAACATGGACCAGGCCTTCGACCTGCGATCCACGGTGATCATCGACTCGTTTCACCTCCAGATATGGCCAGCCCCTCAGAGCGACACCGAGGTTCTCCAAGTGGTATCGGACAGAGCCCGTCGTAAATTGTCCCGGTGACCACCAAAAACCCAGACAAAGGTCGCACATCACGGCCACTACTACGACGTCCCGGCATCCATGGTCGGGCTCATCGTCCCCGGTCGCCCCGGCCCCAGCGAACGGTTTCGGAAGGTTCGCACCGCCGCTCGCGGGAATCATCGCCGTCCCCGTCAGGAAAACACGCCTGAGGCGGGCACCTCGCGCCGGACGGCCAGAGCCATGACCACCTCGTACATCTGGGCTTCGAGGTCGTCGGCGGTGGAGGCCCGCAGGATCTCCGGACCGGGCACCGGCCAGGCCGCGATCGCGTAGAACAGGCGCGAGTGCGTGCCGTAGAAGACGGCCCAGTCCTTCCACTCGCGATCCAGCCGCTCCGCGTCCGCGCGTGCCCGCCGATCCCACGAGCGGCGGGGAACGAGGGCAGGTACCAGACCATCCCGGTGCCGCCCTCCGGCAGGCGCGGACCCGCGCCGGATCACGAGACCTCCTGCCCAGCCACCTGCCGTGCCGCGCTCTCCTGTCTCTCGACCTCGGCCCGCAACTCGTCGAGGGTGTCGGCGTCGACCGTACGCGCCGCTCCGGCGCCGAACTCGGCGTCGGTGAACGGGACGACACGGGAGGCCCACAGCCGTCCCTTGTCACTCAGAACAATTCGCCAGCCCGAAATCACCGAACCGGGTGTCGTTGATTTACCATCGTCCATGGATCGGACCTCCATCCGATCAAGGGGCCCGTCCCGGCGTGCGATGCCGTGGCGGGCTCCGCCGTTTCCCGAGGCTTTTCGCCGCGTCCGTGTAATAGTGGAATCGGCCGACGAGATATCCAAGAGGTTTTCCGGGGGAAAGCGCGCACCCCCCAACCTCCCCAAACCCCGGAGTACGGAATGCCACGTACGCCCCAGCCGGTTAATCCCGCTGATTCCCCTTGGCACCTGCTTGGCAGCACTATTCGCCATCGGCGGGAAAATGCCCATTTATCGCAGCGCGGCCTTGCGGAAATGGTCCACGTGGACCACACGATGATCTCCGCCTGGGAGCGCGCCGCCTCGCGAATGGACACTTCCAGCGCTCGGGCGGTCGACAAGGCGCTGGAGGCGAACGGGCAGATCGCGGAGCTTCACGCCCTCGTCGTGGAACTCGCCCGATTCCGGGTAAGTAACGAAAAAACCAGCACCTCAGGACGTAATGAGGATGATGTGGAGCGCCGAACCCTTCTCCAACTCCTGATGACGATGGGTGCCGGTGTCGGCATCCCCGCTTCCGCCGTGGACGCCCTGCACGCGGGCCTGGGACGGATCACGGACCACGCGGCCGAGAACAGCGCGAGCGACTGGGAGCAGATCGCGTGGGACTACGCGCAGGGCGTCTGGACGGAGCCGCCGGGTTCCAGGATCGCCGACCTGACAGGCGACATCCGCAACCTGGGCCTTGCCTTGACGCGTGCTCAGGCCCCGGCCGAGCACACCACCCTGCTGCGCGTCTACGCCCAGCTGTCGGCGTTCCTGGCCCTCGACCTGGCCGAAACCTCCAGCGCCCGCGCGTGCTGGCGTTCGTGGCGCGCGGCCCGGTCGGCCGCCAACGCCTCCGGCGACCGTGAGCTGAGCGTGTGGATCCGCGCGGAGGAGGCCACTAAGTCTTTCTACATGCGTCGTCTCGGACCGGTCGCGGACACCCTGATCGAGGAGGCCGTGCATCTCGCCGACGGCCGTCCATGCCTCGGCCTGACGGAGGCACTGAAAACGCGCAGCCGCATTCTCGCCGAGGCCGGGCAGGTGGCCTCCGCCCGCGAGGTCCTCGACGATTTCAGGGGCGTATACGAGCGCCTTCCCGCCTCCGTGACCGACGACCCCATCTCCGTGTGGGGCCTGCCT
The DNA here is from genome assembly GCF_059358815.1 of Streptosporangium nanhuense. Lineage (NCBI taxonomy): Bacteria > Bacillati > Actinomycetota > Actinomycetes > Streptosporangiales > Streptosporangiaceae > Streptosporangium > Streptosporangium nanhuense. Next base: position 176,249 of record NZ_JCADBG010000007.1, on the reverse strand, counting down.
TTGGACAGCGCGCAGTACGCCGAGGCTTTCGTGCTCACCAAGCTGGGAGACGGGAAGACGGCGATGCCGATGCTGGAGCAGGCTCTCGCCTCCTGCCCGCGCGAGAAAGCCGGGGGAAGGGCCAACATCGGCCTCATCCAGGCATGGGGAGTGGTCCAGGATCGCGATGTGACCGAGGGGCTCGGCCGCGCTCTCGACATCGCGACCTCCCTCCCCACCACGACCGCCAGGCGCAAGATCATGCGAGAGGTCGTGACCGCCCTCCCCGAACGCGCCCGAACCCTGCCCGCCGCCCGCGAACTCCACGCCCTCACAACAGGCGACCGTCCGGGTTGACGCGCCGGAGAACACCCACGGAGAGGCAGTGGATCAGGTCTCATCACCCTTCCGAGAGCCACAAAACGGTTCCTCGACAGCCGATCCGTCCGGATGCCGCTGGCGATGATCCTTCAGTTCCGCACTCAGAGCCGCTCGGGCAAGAGGGTGAACGCGTTCACGTGCCGGGGACGTACGACGGTGAAATGACGACGATCGAGTGTGGCAACCTCGGCCAGCTCAAGCCTCTCAGCCACCGCGACCACTGAGGCATCAGCCGCACCTAATGGGAGATTGGCATATGTTTCCACCAAATCACTCATACGGTCCAAATCCTCATTGATGAGGTCGATCAGAACCAGACCAGATTGAAAAGATCGCAGAAAAGCCGCTTCCGCTTTGCTTCCCTGGCGCTTCTCGATGAGCTGGCAGACTTCCATGACAACTGTGGCGGGAACGAGAAGCGGACCCGGATGAGTCCGCAAAAGCCCGGCGCAGAGTTCGTGATGGTTGTCCCGGATATTGGCCGCCGCGACCAAAGGCCCTGAATCAATGACAATCACGAAGAGTGATTGTCCTCCGAGCGCAGGATCTCTTCAGAGCGTTCCGCGAAATCCGGCTCGGCCTCAAGCGTTCCGATGAACGGCAGATCACGGACGACGGGCTGTTCGTCGAGCTGGTCTCGGACAAGGCGGAGCAGTGGTGCCACCTTCTCCTCGGGCAGGCGGTCCACCAGATGGTGAAGCTCCTCACGCATCACGCTCATGTATCGAGTGTAACCAGACACCACCGGAACGCACACGACCGAGCCGCAACGCACATCGAGGTTCCCCCGCAGGACGGACACCTCGTCTGAGTCGACCTTGTGTCGGGCTCACTGGTCCTCATCTGGTCGCCGGGCGGTCGGTTAGCGCTGTTGGATCGCTTCTGTCCGTATCAGGCATGTGCACGGTAATGCGTGGTGAGAACGACGGTGGAGCCGTCTTCGCGGAGCCTGTCGACGGTGTTCCACAGATCGTCTCGGGACTGGATGTCCAGGCCGGTGGTGGGCTCGTCCAAGAAGATCGGTTCAGGTGTTCCGTACACGGCGGTGGCGAAGTCCAGGCGTCGTTTCTCGCCGCCGGAGAGCTGGGAGACCTTGGTGGTGGCCTTGCGGGTGAGATTCACCACGCCGAGCACGCGCTCGGCCGTGTCCATGCGCCGGGTGAGTGATCCGATCAGCCGGACCGATTCACGCACCGTCAGGTCCGGGGAGAACCGACTCTCCTGCAGCATGATGCCCATCCGGGGCCGCACGGCGTTCCGGTCGCGCGGGCTCTGCCCGAAAACCCGCACGGTGCCCGAGGTGGTGGCGCGGACCCTCGGCCGCTCTTGCCGCCTTCGGCGGCGCCTTCTCGGTGTGATTGATCAACTGCGGTAAGTTACCCGTCGTTGGAGGTCCCTCGCGCGGCACATGACGGGAGACGACAGTGGACGAGCACCTTCTGCAGGTCAGGCGGGGTGACAGGTTCGCCTTCGGCCGCAACTGGACGTCCTTCGTCAACCTCGTCGACGAAGGTCGTGTCCAGCGCGCGATCGGCTCGCTGCGGGCGACCCTGGGCGTCGAGGACCTCGCCGGGCGCACCTTCCTCGACGTGGGCTGCGGCAGCGGCCTGTTCTCGCTCGCCGCGCACCGCCTCGGAGCGCGCGTGCACGCCTTCGACGCCGACGCCGAGGCGGTGGAGTCCGCCGTACGGCTACGACACGCCTTCGCTCCCGGCGCCTCCCTGACGATCGAGAGGGGAACGATCGACGCCCCCCGTACGACCGAGCGGGGATCGGCCGACGCCCCCCGGACGACCGACCGGGACTCGGTCGGCCCCGCCTGGACGATCGAGCGGGGGTCGATCCTGGACGACGGCTACCTCGCGCGGCTGGGGACCTTCGACGTGGTGTACGCCTGGGGGGTGCTGCACCACACCGGGGCCATGTGGCGGGCCTTCGACGCCGCCGTCGGGCTCGTCGCTCCCGGCGGGCTGCTGTTCGTCTCCTTGTACAACGACCAGGGCCGGCAGAGCCGGATCTGGACCGCCGTGAAGCGGCGCTACAACCGGTCGGGACCGGTGACCCGCGGCGCCCTGATCGCCGGAAGCTCGGCCTACGTCTACCGGGCCTGGCCCCTGCTCAAGGTCGCGCGGCTGCTCCAGGGCCGGGCCGATCCCGCGCTCGTCCAGCCGCGGGGCATGTCGCGCTGGCACGACATGCTCGACTGGGTGGGCGGCTACCCCTTCGAGGTCTCCAAGCCCGAGCAGGTCCTCGCCCGCGCCCACGCGCACGACCTCGGCCTCCTGCTGCTCAAGACGTGCGGGGGCGGACTCGGCTGCAACGAGTATCTGCTCCGGCGACCGCTCGGGGCGGCCGGCGGGCGGGAGCCGCTCGGGGCGGCCGACGCGTGCGAGCCCGCCGGATCAGCCGGCGCGCGGGAGCCGAACAGATCGACCGGCGCGCGGGAGCCCGCCGGATCAGCCGGCGCGCCGCGACCCGCGGACCCTGCGGATGATCTCCCGCACCTCGGCGACCCCCGGGCTCAACCGCCTCAGGGGCATCCCCGCTGATCGCGCGAACCAGCCCACCTGGGCCGCGGCGAGCGCCGTGTAGGCGATCGTGGACGCCAGAGCACACCCCACGACGCCCGTACGAGGGATCAGAAGGACGTTCAGCACGAGGTTCGTCAGCAACGCCGCGCCGTACATCAGCGTGGTGGGGACCGGCAGGTCGAGGCGGAGCAGATAGGCCGCGGCCGGAGCCGCCGCCGCGGCGGCCGCCACGCCCGGTGCGAGCACCAGCATCGGGACGACGCACCCCGCGAAGGCCGGTCCGGCGGCGGCGACCACCAGGAACGGTCCCGCCAGGCAGAAAAGGACGGCCGAGGAAACGGCGAGGACGGCGGTGATCCGGATCGTCCGGGCCGTGTACGCCGCGGCCGCCTCCTGGCTCGACTCCATCTGCCGGGGCAGAGCGATCTGGACCACCGTGCCGGTCATGGCCCGCAGGAGCTCGGCCGGCGTCACCGCCATGGAGTAGATCCCCACCGCGGCGGGCGTGCTCATGGCGTTCAGGATCAGAACGTCGAGCCGCAGCAGCAGGAAATGACAGACATAGCCCGGATGATGGCTCAGCCCGCACGACAGCGTGCGGGCGACCAGCCGCCCCTCGCGCGGCCGGCGTACGGGCAGGGACGGCAGCAGGAGCAGCAGGTTCACCACGGCCGAGAGGGTCCAGATGATCACCACTCCCTCGACGGTGAGCGACCCGGGAAACCCCAGGGCCGCCAGGGCGGAGCACTGCAGGGCCGCTCCGGCCAGCGAGCCCCGGTTGACGACCCCGGTGCGGGAGCGCAGGACGTGCACGTTGTTGACGTAGACGATCGCCGTCATGACCGGCACCGCGGCCAGCCCCCAGATCAGCGCGGAGCGGTCCGCGGCCACCACGGCGGCGCCGGGCAGGAGCACGGCCGCGAGGAACGAGCCTCCCGCGGCCACCGCGCCCACGGCGAGCCCCAGCCACAGGGCGTTCGCCGCGATCGCCGGCCGGTCGCCCTCCCGCGTCCACAGCGCCGTCTGTGACTTCTCCACCGACAGGTTTCCCAGGGCCGCCGCCGTGGTCGCGATGGTGACGATCACCCAGTAGGCGCCGCGGTCGCCCGGCCCCAGTGCGCGGGCCACGATGACGCCGGTGAGGCCCCCGGCCACGGCGAGCGTCAGGCGGGTCAGGAGCAGGTGGGCCAGGCGGGTGGCGGTCGCGTCCCGGCGCCCCGCCGTGGCCGGGGCGCTCACGTGAGCCGCGGTCGCCGATGACGGTCCGCCGCCGGTCGTACGGCCGGCTGTACGGCCGGTCGCGCGGGCAGGTGGGTCCGGTGCCAGAGCTCGAACTGCAGCAGCGCCCAGATGCGCTCGGAGTGGTCACGGCCGGCGGCGTGCTCGGCGAGCAGGCGGGCGACGACCCGCGGATCGAAGATCCCCCGGTCGCGGGCGGTGGCGTCGGTGAGCAGGTCGTACGCCAGGGGACGCAGCCCGGTCCTGAGCCAGGAGGCCAGCGGCACCCCGAACCCCATCTTCGGGCGCCGCAGCAGGTGCGCGGGCAACCAGTCCGCCAGGGCGCGCTTGAGGAGATACTTCGTCGTCCCGCCGCGGATCTTCAGCTCGCCGGGCAGGCCCGCGGCCCACTCCATCAGGACGTGGTCCAGGAAGGGGGAGCGCGCCTCGACCGAGTAGGCCATCGTGCTGATGTCGGTCTTCACCAGCAGGTCGCCGGGCAGGTAGGTGTTGACGTCGACGTCCATGACCCGGGTGAGGTCACAGCCCGCGGAGGACTCCTCGAAGGCCCGCTCGACGATGTCCCCGCTGTGGACGCCCGCCACCCGGCCACGCTGCCACGGGGTGTAGACCTTCCACTTCTGCTCCTCGGTGAAGTAGGACATCAGGCGCGTGTACCTGCCGGTCGTCGGCAACCCGGCCAGTTCCATGCCCCACCCCGCCTTGCGGAGCATCGACCCCTGGCGCGACAGGGCCTGCACGCTCCGGCCCGCCGCGCCCAGCAACGGCGACACCGTCGACGGCAGCCGCAGCCGGGAGGCCCGCCGCAGCAACACGTAACGGCGGTAGCCGCCGAAGGACTCGTCCCCGCCGTCCCCGTTGAGCACCACCGTCACCTCCCGGCCGCTCATCCGGGCGAGGACGAGGCTGGGGATCGCCGAGGAGTCGGCGAACGGCTCGTCGAAGTGCCAGGCCAGAGCGGGGAACACGTCCAGCGGGGCGCCGGAGAGGACCAGCTCCGAGTGGTCGGTGCCGTAGAGGGCGGCCACCTCTCCGGCGTGCTCGCGCTCGTCGAAGGCGGCCTTCTCGAAGCCGACGCAGAAGGTGCGGATCGGCCGCGAGGACTGCCGCGCCATCGCCGCGACGACCGCGGAGGAGTCGACCCCACCCGACAGGAAGGCGCCGATCGGGCGCTCACCGGTCATGCGCAGCCGGGTCGCCTCCACCAGCAGCCCGCGCAGCCGTCCGGCTTCCTCCTCGACGGCCGCCGCCGGGCGCGGAGTGGCGTCCAGCCGCCAGTAGCGGTCGACGCGCACCTGGCCGTCCTGCCACACCAGGGTCGAACCCGGCGGGAGCTTCCCGATGCCCTCGAAGATCGACCAGGGGGCCGGCACGTACTGGAACGTCAGATAGTGGTGCAGGGCGGCGGGGTCGACCTCTCCGCGCCAGCGCGGGTCGCGGACCAGTGCCTTCAGCTCGGAGGCGAACCGCAGCGAGCCGGACCGGACCCCCCAGTAGAGCGGCTTCACGCCCACCCGGTCACGGGCCAGCAGCAACCTGCGCCTGCGCCCGTCCCACACGGCGAAGGCGAACATCCCGCGCAGGCGGTGCACCAGGGCGTCGCCGTGTTCCTCGTAGAGGTGGACCAGGCACTCGGAGTCGCCGCTCGCGGCCAGGCGGTGTCCCTTGGCCAGCAACTCGGCCCGCAACTCGGCGAAGTTGTAGATCTCGCCGTTGAACACCGCGACGACGCGACCGTCCTCGCTGTAGACGGGCTGGTCGCCGCCGGCCACGTCGACGACGGCGAGGCGGCGCGTCCCGAGCACGGCGGAGTGCTCCACGTGCAGGCCACCGCCGTCGGGGCCGCGGTGCGCGATCGTCTCGCACATGTCGCGGACCGTGTCCGGGTCCACTCCGTCCGGGCAGAAGGCGCCGGCTATCGCGCACATCGCTCCTCCAGAAGACGCCGGTACAGCGCCAGATGCCGGTCGATCATGGAGTCCACGCCGAGGTTGTCCAGCGCCCAGGCGCGCGCGGCGCCGCCGAGGGACGCTCCCAGGCGAGGGTCGCGCACCACGCGCTCCAGGGCGTCGGCCAGCGCGCGGGGGCCCTGCGGAGGGACCAGCAGCCCGCGCCCGTTCAGCAGCTCGCAGGTCCCGCCCACCGCGGTGGCGACGATCGGCCTGCCCGCCGCCATCGCCTCCATCACCGCGTTGCTCATCCCCTCGTGGAGCGAGGCGAGCACCACCACCGACGCCCGGTGCATCAGGGCCTCGACGTCCCGGCGAAGGCCCAGAAGGCGCAGGTCCACCCCCAGGCTCGCCGCCTGCGACTCCAGGACGTCGCGCTCGGGCCCCTCGCCCGCGAGCACCAGCGTGCACGGCGTGCCCTGGTCGGCCAGCAGCGCCACGGCCTCGATGAGGCAGCGGTGCCCCTTGTGCGTCATCAGGTTGGCGACACAGCACACGACCGGCAGGTCGGTGGTGATCGGCGCGGGCGCGGCGGGCAGGAACGCCGACTCCGGCAACCCGTTGTAGATCACGCTGATCTTCTCCGGGGCGAGACCCTCCATCCTCCTGGCGCTCTCCGCCACGGCCACGGCGTTGGCCACCACGTGCCGCGTCAGCCGGGTGGCGATGCGTTCCAGCACGCGGCTCCCGTACCGGAGCCGTTTGAAGATGCCCAGGTTGCGCCGCCCCGCCACGATGACGGGGACCCGGGCGAGCCAGGCGATCGGCGCGCCGAGCACGTAGGCGTGGTAGAGGAAGGCGTGCAGCACGTCCGGCCTGAGCCGCCATACCAGCCTGACGAGGCGTACCGCCGCGAACAGGTTGCGAGGAAGGGCCATGACCCCCGTCGACAACTCGGTGAACCCGGCGTTGTGCACGCGGATACCGGCGCCTTCGAGCGCGTCCCCGTAGGGGCCCTTCGAGTGCAACGTCACCACGTCGACCTTCACACCGCTGCGGGCCAGCCCCGCGGCCAGGAGGAAGATCTGCTTCTCGGTGCCACCGACTCTCAGCTGCCCGGTCAGCAGCACGACACGACGAGGCCCGCTGGGTGCCGTTTTCCTGGACGAGGCCACCTCGCGATCACTTTTCACGCTCGCGATCTTACGGTGAGTGATCAGTGCTGGTGTGGGGGAGATTGCCGTGACCACGGGCGTGTCGCGGGCCGGGGGCGAGGCCGATCGCCCCGCCCGCTCATCTCGGGTACGCGGGCTTGGGACGCGACCTCGGGCTCGCGGGCTTGGGACGCGACCTTCGGTACGCGGGCAGGGGACGCGACCTTCGGTACGCGGGCCGGGAACCCGGCCTCAGGCTCGCGGGCCGGGAACCTGAGGCCGGGTTCCCGGCCTCAGGCTCGCGGGCCGGGGACCCGGCGGAAGGCGAAGGGCTCGCTCTCGCGGCCCGGGATGACGAACCAGCACTCGCCGGTGCCGTCGCTGTCGAGCAGCCGGACGAACGTGTCGACGACGGACGAGACGTCCAGGATCGGGAAGCCGAGTTGCTCCAGCACGGCCTTGCCCTCGCCGAGGATCGCGGTGTCGGCGAACGACGGGCAGAGCGCCTGCACCCTGATCCCCTGCGGCCGGAGGTCCTCGGCGAGCGAGCGGACGAGGCCGACGACGGCGTGCTTGTTGGCGGCGTAGACGGGGTCGGAGGGGATGCCGACGATGCCCGCCATGCTCGCGGTCGCCACGATCGTGCCGCCGCCCGCCGCGCGCAGGGCCGGGAGGGAGGCGTGTATCCCGAAGACGACGCCGTCGAGGTTCACGCCCATCGCCAGGCGGTAGCGCCGGACGTCGAAGTCCTCTCCCAGCCCGAAGCCCGAGGCGATGCCCGCGTTGAGGAAGGCGAGGTCGAGCCTGCCGTACCGCTCGACCGCGGTCGCCACCGCCGCCTCGTTGTCCTCCAGCCGCGACACGTCGCAGTGGACGTACGTCGCGCCCAGCTCGTCGGCGAGCTTCGCGCCCGCGACGTCGTCGATGTCGGCGAGGACGAGGCGGGCCCCGCCCGCGGCCAGCCGCCGGGCCACGCCCGCGCCGATGCCGTTGCCGCCGCCGGTGACGAGGGCGACCTTGCCCTCCAGATCGTCGCCGCGGACCGTGTTGAACGTCCCGGTCACGCCTTCCGGGCTCCCCTGGACGCCCAGCCCGCTGAGCAGCCCGCCCCCGCCGCCCTCTCCGGTGAACCCGCTCGTCTTCTCCGTGCTCACAGTGGCAACCCTCCGGTGGCGGCGTTGGTCGAGCCCGTGCTCCGGTACGCCGCGATCGTACGCTCGGCGATGCGCATCTGGTGAATCTCGTCGGCCCCGTCCGCGAAACGGGCCCAGCGGGCGTGCTGGAGCATCTTGGCCAGCGGGGTGTCGGTCGAGTAGCCGAGCGCGCCGTGCACCTGGATCGCCCGGTCGACGATCCGGTTGAGGCTGTTGGCCACGAAGTGCTTCGACATCGAGACCTCGGTCCTGAAGTCCTCGCCCCTGTCGATCTTCGAGGCGGCGTGCAGGACCATCAGCTTGCACTGGTACAGCTCCATGGCCGAGTCGGCGATCAGCCACTGGATGCCCTGTTTCTCGGCGAGCAGCGACCCGTGGCTGTAGCGGTTGAGCGCGCGGTCGACCATCATGTCGAGCGCCGTCTCGGCCTGGGAGATCCAGCGCATGCAGTGCGCCAGCCGCGCCGGGCCCAGGCGGTACTGGCCGAGCCGGTGGCCGTTGCCGCGCCCGCCGAGGATCTGGCTGTCGTGCACCCGCAGGTCGGTGATGACGATCTCGCTGTGGCCGGTGGAGCCGTGCATCGTCTCGACCTCGCGGACGTCGTTCCACCCCTCCTGCGGGAGGTCGACGAGGAAAGCGGTGTTGCCGCCGCGCGAGCCCTCTGGCACGTCGAGCTCGGTCTTGGCGATGAGGATGGCGAAGCTCGACCGGCGGGCGTTGGAGATGAACCACTTGTGGCCGTTGATGACCCACTCCTCGCCGTCCTGGACGGCGTGGGTGCGGATGAGCGTGGGGTCGGAGCCGGCCACCTCCGGCTCGGTCATCGCGAAGCACGACATCTTGTGGCCCTTGAGCAGCGGCCTGAGGTATCTCTCCTTCTGCTCGTCGGTCCCCCAGTGCAGCAGCGTGTGCATGTTGCCCTCGTCGGGCGCCGAGCAGTTGAGGACCCACGGCCCGAGCCGGGTCTTGGCCGCCTCCGACTGCACCATGGCCAGCTCGACGTGGCCGAGGCCCATGCCGCCCCACTCCTTGGGCATGTGCGGCAGCCACAGCCCCTCGGCCTGCGCCTTGCCACGCAGCTCGAAGATGACGCGAATGTACTCGTCGCGCGAGGTCACCTTCCCTGTGTCGTCGAGGTCACCGAAGCCGCTGACGGCCGGGACGATGGTCTCCTGGACGAAGGCACGCACCCGGCGGCGGATCTCCTCGTGCTCGGGGGCGAGGGTGAAGTCGATGGCCATGGGGTCCTCCCCTTAGCGGCGGCTGACAGGTCCTGCGGGTCCGGAGGGCCGCCGGGCGGGTGTGCCGCGACCTTTGATGCGACTGCTTCATGATTTGATACACATGCATTATTACCCTAGCGACCGGTACGTTCACCGGCAAGGCATCGGCAAGGCAGGAGCACGGCATGCCCCCCAACCCGGAAGCGACCGGCAGGCGCCTGGTGGCGGCGGCCGAGCGGCTGTTCGCCGAGCGCGGGATCGACGGCGTGTCGCTCCGCGAGATCAACGGCGCCGCCGGGCAGCGCAACGCGACGGCGCTGCAGTACCACTTCGGGGACCGCGCGGGCCTGCTGGGCGCGGTGCTCGCCAAGCACCACCCCGAGATCGAGGCGCGCCGCCACCAGCTGCTCGACGAGTACGAGTCCCGGGGCGACCTGCCGGAGGCCGAGGCCCGCCGCACCCTCGCCGCCGCGCTGGTACGGCCGATGGCGGCCAAGCTGGCCGACCCCGACGGCGGCCGGCACTACCTGCGGATCATGGAGCAGCTCGTGCACCGCACGCCCCTGCCCGCCACGCGGAGCACGGACCCGGGGCAGAGCATCGACCGGTGGCGCGAGCTCGTGGCCCCGCTGCTGTCCGAGGTCGCGCTGCGCCGGCTGCACCAGCGCTTCATGGCGATCCGGATCACGTACGTGGAGCTGGCCCGCCGCGCCGCCGGACCCGAGGGCAAGGACGACCGGCTCTTCACCAGCCACCTGGTCGACGTCGTGTCGGCCGTACTGGCCACCGAGGTCTCCGAGGAGACCGCGCGGCTCCTGGGGGAACGCGACAGGAAACGCGCCGTGAGGGCCGGGGAGGTCCCGGAAACACCGGAGAACCCAAAGAACCCGGCCCCCGGATAGGACCCGGAGGCTCGGGCTTCAGGCGCCCGCGTGAGCCGCCTGGAAGGCACCTCCCGCCGAGTAGGTGACCAGCGTGGTCAGCACCTCCTTGACCGAGTCGCGCCTGCGCACGTCGCAGAGGATGATCGGGGCCACGCCGTCCAGGCCCAGCGCCCGCCGCACCTTGATCGGGTCGTGCCGCCGCGCGCCGTCGAAGCAGTTGACCGCCACGACGAACGGGAGCCCGCGCTGCTCGAAGTAGTCGACGGCCGGGAAGCAGTCCTGCAGGCGGCGGGTGTCGGCGAGCACGACCGCGCCGAGGGCCCCGACGGACAGCTCGTCCCACATGAACCAGAACCTGTCCTGGCCCGGGGTGCCGAACAGGTAGAGCCAGAGCCCGTCGCGGATGGTGATCCGGCCGAAGTCCAGCGCGACGGTCGTGGTGATCTTCGACTCCACGCCCGCGGTGTCGTCCACGTAGATGCCGCGCTCGCTCAGCAGCTCCTCGGTGTGCAAGGGCCTGATCTCGCTGATCGTGCCGACCATGGTCGTCTTGCCGACTCCGAAACCACCGGCGACAAGGATCTTGATGGCCATGGCCGGGCTGTCGGCCGGGCTCGTCCCCGGCTCAGAGGCCGCGTATTCCATGCAGCACTTCCCTGTAGATGCGTTCGTCGATCGTCTTCCCCATCGGCTGGGGCCTGTCGATGGTGACCAGGCCCTCGCGTCGCAGCTCGCTGAGGAGTACGCGGGTGATGTTGAGTGGCAGCTTGAGGTGGGCTGCGACGTCCGCCACGGGGGTGGGCCGGCGGCATGCGGTCAGCACGTTGACATGCTCGGGCATCAGCCCGACCGGTTCGAAGACCATCTCGACGGTCGTGACGATGGCCACCAGGTCGAAGCTCTCCCCGACCGGGCGCGCCCGGCCACCGGTCACCCCGAAGAGCCTGACGAGGGGCCCGGGATCCTCTCCCGTCACGTTCTCGCACCATTCCAGGCCGGCGCCGGGGCAGCTCCCCTCGGCTGCGCGGACAGGTGCTCGCCGACGCGCTTGACCAGCAGCGCCATCTCGTACGTCACCATGCCCAGTTCGGCGTCGTGCGCGGCCAGCACGGCCAGCCTGGCCCCCTGGCCCGCCGCGGTGACGAACAGGAAGCCGCCCTCCATCTCGATGATGGTCTGCCGCACGCCACCGAGGCCGAAGTGCCGCCCCGCGCCCAGTGCGAGGCTGTGGCTTCCCGCCGAGATGGCGGACAGATGCTCGGCGTCCTCCCGGGTCAGCTCCCGGGAACCGCCCATCGCCAGGCCGTCGGCGGACAGCACGATGGCGTGCCGGATACCGGTGACCCGCTGGGTCAGGTCGTCGAGCAGCCAGCTCAGTTCAGATCTGGGGTCGGGCATCGGAGTGGCCATCCTTTCGCTTCCACACGTCCAGTTCCTGCTCGGCCTGGCTGCGACCCTGCTGCCAGCCTCTCTGCATGGACGACATGAGGTTTGAGAGCTCCTCGGGAGTTCGCGCGGTGATGTCGCGCTTCTCGGCGGAACGCGTCTGGCGGAGCTGGGGGGCCAGATTAGCCTGCCGTACCCGCATCGGCAGCCCGTCCAGGTCGTCGTCGGTGTCGGGTATGAACACGGCCCGCCGCACGGAGGTCGGGGACCCGTTCGAGGAGCCGTTCGGGGACCCGTTTGAGGCGCCGTTCGGGAAGGCGACCTGGGAACCGTTCGGGGAAGCGACCGGGGAGCCGTTCGGGAAGGTCGGGGCCTCGCGCCGCTCCTGGGTGGGGAACCAGCTCTGCGTGGTCTCGGACGCGCCGGCCGTCACCACCTCCTCCTGCGTGCCGGGCAGGACCTTGGGCCACTCCTCCGGTCCCGCGTTCAGCGCCCTGACGGGCCCGGCCGCGTGCGCGCCGCCCTGGCGCGGGTGCACGCCCTCGGCGGCCAGTGACGCGCAGGTGGCGAGCAGGTTCTGCGGCAGCAGCACGATCGCGGTGGTGCCGTCGTACGGCGAGGGGCGCAGCACGACCTTGATCCCGTGCCGGGCGGCGAGCCTGGCCACGACGAACAGGCCGAGCCGGTCGCTGTCGGCCAGGTCGAACTCCGGCGGGTCGGCGAGCTTGGCGTTGAGCTCGTCGAGGTTGACCTGGCTCAGTCCCAGGCCCCGGTCCTCGACCTCCAGCGCGAAGCCGTTGGCCGCGACCATGCTGCGTACGTGCACCACGGTGTTCGGCGGCGAGAAGATGGTGGCGTTCTCCACCAGCTCCGCGATCAGGTGGATCACGTCGGTGACCGCGGCGCCGACCAGCAGCGGCGCCTGCGGCATGGGAAGCACGGTGACGCGGGTGTAGTCCTCGACCTCCAGCACGGCGCTGCGCACCACGTCGAAGATCGGCACCGGGTCGCGCCACCTGCGGGCCGGGGCCGCGTCGGACAGGATGATCAGGTTCTCCGCGTGCCGCCGCATGCGGGTGGTCAGGTGGTCGAGCTTGAAGAGGCCCTCCAGGGTCTCCGGCTCCTCGACGCGGCGCTCCATCGTGTCGAGGAGCGTGAGCTGGCGGTGGAGCAGCGCCTGGTTGCGCCAGGCGAGGTTCAGGAAGACCATGCCGACGCCCTTGCGGAGCGTGGCCTGGCCGACCGCGGCCTCCACCGCGGTACGCCGCACGCTGGAGAAGGCGTTCACGACGCGGTCGACCTCGGCGGTGTTCGCGGGGGCCAGTTCGGGGGCCTCGGTCGCCGGGTCCACGTCCTCGCCCTTGCGCAGCCGCTCGACCAGCCGGGGCAACCGCTCCTCGGCCAGTTCCACGGCCGACGCCTGGAGCCGCTTCAGCTCGGCGATCAGGGAGCGGCCGAACCGGTAGGAGACCACGATCGAGACGATGATCGCGAGCAGGCCCAGTCCCAGGGTCAGCCCGATCCGCAGGTAGGCGGCGTTCTTGAGGTCGTCGCCCCTGGCATTGGAGCGGGCGAATTCCTGCAGGGTCTGCTTGCTGAGGGTCCCGAGAACGGCCTCGGCGTCACGCTTCCACTCACCGGCGTCCAGCGGGGGCCTGCCGATGAGGTTCCACGAGAAGATCCTGTCCTCGTTGGCCTTGAAGCGCAGGTAGGCGGGGTTCTGGATGAACGTCTCGTGCTCCGCCCGCAGGTCGGGACTCATGTCCCGCTCCGCGTAGACCAGGTAGGTCCTCCGGCTGGTCATCGCCGAGACGAAGGCGGCGTGCTCAGTGGGCGTCATCTCGCCGCGCTTCATCGCGGCGGTGAGCACGGCGTGTTCCCGGCCCGCGAACTCGCTGGTGGTGCTGTAGGCGCCCATGCCCCGGACGTTGCGGAAGGACGACAGGTCGGCGATCGCGCTGGAGTCGCCGAACTGCCGGTTGGCGACGCTGATGAACTCGTTGTAGCCGTCGGTGACCTGGACGGCCTTGATCGCACCGCTGTCGGCGAAGGTGCGCACCTGGATGAGCCCTTCCATGGCCGCCTCCAGCGACCGCACGTCCTTCGGGGTGTTGCCGGGCTCGTAGGCCTCGGCGGAGGCGATCGCCTGGCGCACCAGGTCCAGCTTGCCGTTCGTGACCCGCCGCTGCTCGGAGAGCGCCCGGCTCTGGCCGGTGGCGCCGGCCGCCTCGGCGGAGAGCTGGCGCTCCCGCTGGATCTCCACGATCAGCTCCCGGATCGGCGCGCCGATCACCTGCCAGCGCGTCTGGGTCTGGGCGATGCCGGCGACCTGCGCGACGGTCGAGTAGGCGACGAACGCCCACAGGATGATCAACGAGAGCACGGGGAGGATGAGGATCCGGAGGATCTTCCAGCGAATCGGAGGGGGGGAACTCATTCGACTTGTCCAATCCGCGGTTCCTGCGCGTGGCCGACAGCCGCGGGCAGTGGGTGCCCCGCGGTCGCACGCCGCGACTGGTGCGTGTGTGATTCGACACACTATGCCCATGGGACATATCGCGCTTCAAGCCACCGGAGCGAATATTGAGTATCAATGTTCATGTTGAGCTGTGTGGTCACATCCCCGTAAAAACCGGGCTTTTCATCAATTACGCAGCTCACGCCGGACGTACTCCGCGAGCGATCATCCTTCACCGTCGCCACGGATTGAGATCATTCCGTCACCATCCGCCGCCGGAACGGCCGCCCGTCCGGTGACGGGCGGCCGTTCCGGCGACGGGCCGGGGGTCAGCGGCGGGCCGCTTCGAGAACCCTCCGCGAGTCGCTCTCGAAGAAGCCGCGGGCGGCCAGGGTGAGCAGGCCGCCGATCACCATGGGCACGATGAGGACGTACATGGCGGAGACGAGGGAGCCGGTGCCGTCGGAGGCGATGCCGACGACCAGCGGCCCGAACGCCGCGCCGGCGGTGATGAGGACCTGGAGGACGGCGAAGCCGAGACCGCGGGAGGCCGCGCCGATCACGTCGGCGAGCGAGGCGGTCATGTTGGGGATGGCCATCGACGTCAGCACGCTGGAGAGCGTGACCACCACGCAGAAGGCGGCCAGGGAGTCCATCGTGAGCGCGACGGCCAGGACGAGCGATCCCGCCGTGATGCCCCCGCCGCCCGCCAGGAGCCTGCCGCCCTTGCGGGTGCCGTGCCAGCGCCTGCCGAGCCACGAACCGATCAGGGTGCCCGAGACCACGCCGACGATGGTCATGAGACCGCCCAGCGAGCCCGCGGCGGCGGGGCCGATGCCGAAGTTGCGTACCAGCAGCGAGGGCAGCCAGTAGAAGATCCCGGCCAGGCCCAGGCTGAGCAGCATCAGGCCGACGGAGACCGCGAGCAGGGTGCGGATGGCCAGGACCTCGCGGAGCTGGCGGGCGAACGGCGGCTTGGCAGCGGGCGCCTCGGCGGTGGCGAGGCCGGAGCCGGCGCCGAGAACGGGCTCGGCGTCGGCGCCGGGCTCGGCGGGGGTCGCGTTGGCGACCAGCCGGTCGAGGTGACCCCTGACGGGCTCGTTCAGCCGCCACACGAGGAGCGCGGTGAGCACGCCCGGAACGACCATGATCAGGAACGCGCTGCGCCAGCCGAACGCCTCAGCGAGCACGCCGCCGAGCAGCGTGCCGACACCTCCCAGATAGGTGGTCACGCGGGTCCAGCCGTAGGCCTGGGCGCGGGTGGCCGGAGGGTAGTAGTCGGCCAGGAGGCTGCCCGCGGCCGGATTGTCGATGCTCTCGGCGGCGGCGAGGAAGACGCGCATCGCGTAGAACATCGCGAACCCGGTGGCCAGTCCCGAGCCGAGCGTGGCCAGGGCCCAGCAGAAGACGACGACGGCGATGATCCGGGTGCGGCTGCGCCGGTCGGCGAAGTACCCGGCGGGCAGCGCGACGAGCGCGGCCGCCAGGGCGGAGGCGGTCGGTATGGAACCGGCGACGGTGTCGCTGAAGCCCCATTCGGCCTGGATGAGCGGCAGCACCCCGGACAGCAGGTTGAACTCGATGCGGTCGACCAGCCCGACGATGAAGAGCACGACCAGGGGTGCCCAGCCGTAGGGGGCGCGGGACCCGGCGTCGACCTCCCCGTTGCGGGGCGCTCCGAGTTTCAGGCGTGGGGTGGTGGGCGTGTCGACCATGCGCCGGCCTTCCTGTAGCCAAAATCTAGAATCCGCTTCTAGAGCTTTGTTATGGAGGGTGGCACAGATCACAGCGCCGGTAAATGGCCGAAACCTGAGAGGCGGGATTCCGGCGTGTCGCGAAGCCCGGTCCTTCACGGGCCGTCGCGAAGCCCGGCCCTCCACGGCCCGTCGCGCGCGGCCTCGGACACGGGCCCGTACGCGGGCCCGTGTCCGGGGCCGGACCCGCGTACGGTTCCGGACTTCCGCACGGTTTCGGACCCGCGCACGGTTTCGGACTGCCGCTCGGTTTCGGACTCCCTCGCCGTTTCGGACTCGCGTACGGCCTCGGAGCGGGCGCGGCGGGCGGCCAGGTCGATCATGGTGCCCTCGCCGGTGGCGGTGAGCGCCGCCGCGAAGAGGATCAGCTGGTTGAGGAGCTTGAGGAAGACGAGCATCCCGACGGCACCGGCGACGACGTGGTAGGCGGGGTTGCCCACGGTCATCTCCAGGTAGACCTGGCCCAGGGACTTGAGGACCTCCAGCCCCGCGGTGATGAGCAGGGCGGGCCAGATGACCCGGCGCAACGACAGCCGCAGGCGCGGCGGGGCGCAGAGCAGGGCGATCGCCAGCAGGGTGTTGACGGCCAGCCCGATCACGAACGCGGCGGCCGACAGCAGCCACCGCGACAGCGTGTCGTCGATCCCCACCGTGTGCAGGAACAACCAGTTCAGCACCGTCTCCGCGACGAAGGCCACCGCGAGCGAGGCCGACAGCAGCAGTCCCAGGCCGGCCATCACCCCCAGGTCGATGACCTGGCGCATCACGAAGCGGCCCGGATACTCCTCGATCCGCCAGATGGCCCTGATCGCCGAGCGCAGGGCGTCCATCCAGAACAGGCCGGTGAGGGGCAGGCCGACGAGGGCGATCGCCCCGGCCGTGGCCCTGGCGCTCTGCAGCGCCCGCACGTCCAGGCGCGGGAAGTTCTCCGAGAGGTAGCCCTCGACGGCGTGCACCACCTGCGGGTCGTCGAGGACCTGCCCGATGACGGCGAAGCCGAGCAGTCCCAGCGCGAACACGGCGAAGAACGAGTAGTAGGTGAGCGCCGCGGAGAGCCGTCCGGCGTCCACCTCGTCGTAGCGCACTCCGGCGCGCACCAGGTGGTCCAGCCAACCGTGCCGACGACGAGCACGCGTCCACGCCCCGGAGATACGCGTGGTGAGACCCGTGATCGTCATACCGGCATCTCTACCCCCGCCCCTCCCACCTACCACAACCGGGGCGCCTCGGCCGCGCGCCGCGCCCCCGGCCGTCACGCGTGCCGGCCGGGCCGGGACCGCGAGGCCCGGGCCCTCACACGTGCCGACCGTACCGAGGCCACGGGACCCGGGCCCTCACACGTGCCGGCCGAGCCGGGACCACGAGGCCCGGGCCCTCACGCGCCCCGCGCGACCCTCACCCGTCGTGGGCCCTGCGGCCGAGGATCGAGTGGATCTCGAAGGAGGGGGCGCTGAAACCCGGGGCCGACATGACCTCCCTGACCTCCCCGAGCTGCCTGAGGGTCATCCCCGCCTCCACCAGGCGGTCCTCCAGGTGGTGGCTGTTGCTGATCAGGAGGCCGAGGCCGGCGGAACCCCGCTCCCACACCTCGGTCCAGCGGAACCGGTCGATGTCGGCCAGGCCCGCCGCCGCCATGTCCCGCGCCGCGGAACCGCCCCAGGTCGGATCGCCACCGGCCGCGCTCAGCACCCGGGCCATCGCCGTGACGTAGGCCCCGTACACCTCTCCCGCACGCCCGCCAGAGGCGGGAGGCGCCGCCCAGCGGGTGATGTCGATCTCGTCGAGCTGCAGCCAGCCACCGGGCCGCAGCGCGGCCCGCAGGCGTCGCAGGACCTGGCCGCGCCGCGGCAGGTGGCTGAGCACGAGCCTGGCGTGGATCAGGTCGAACGCGCCCTCCGGCAGCGGGTCGGTGACGATGTCGTGGCGGGCCACGGTCAGCCCCGGCCTGGACGGGATCAGGCCCGGCTTGATGTCGGTCGCCAGCACGCGCCCGCCCGGCGCCACCCGTTCGGCCAGCCAGAGGGCCACGCTGCCCCCGCCGGCCCCGACCTCCAGGCAGTTCCAGCCCGCCCCGACGCCGGTCAGCGCGAGGCGCTCGAAGGTGAGCGGGTCGAGGAGGCGAGCGAGGTAATGATGCTGGTCGGACGAGTGATCCCCGTCGTTGTCGAAGACGTAGTCGGACGGGGGCGCTGGGTTCTGCCCGGTCATCTGGACCCTTCCAAAAGCGGATACTCGCCGCATGGTAGGTAGGGCACCACGGAAAGTGACAGGCCTCCGGCCGGACCTGGCCATCTTCCCTGGAGAACGTATCCTCCAAGCTACAGTATGTCCGGATAAAGAACTTATGTGCGATAGGTGAACAATGCTGTATCACGAGATCGAAGGACCCGCCGGCGGGCCGACGGTCGTGCTGGCCGGCTCGCTGGGCACCACGCTGGAGATGTGGGATCCGCAGATGGAGGCGCTGACCGGGCACTTCAGGGTCGTCCGCTTCGACCACCGGGGCCACGGGCGGTCCCCGGCGACCGGGAGGTGCTCGATCGCCGACCTCGCCGGTGACGTGCTGGACCTCCTCGACCGGTTGGAGCTGCCGCGCGTCTCCTTCGCGGGGCTCTCGCTCGGCGGCATGGTCGGCATGCGGCTGGCCGCGCACGCGCCGGGGCGGATCGACCGGCTCGCGCTGCTGTGCACGTCGGCGAAGCTGGGCACCCCCGAGTCCTGGGCCGAACGGGCGAGCGCGGTCCGCGAGGCGGGCACCGCGTCGATCGCCGGGACGGCCATGGCCCGGTGGTTCACCCCCGCCTTCACCGGGCGGGAACCGTACGTGACGATGCTCGGCGGCGTCTCCGCCGAGGGGTACGCCGCCTGCTGCGAGGCCATCGGGGCCATGGACCTCCGCCCCGACCTGCCGCTGATCTCGGCGCCCACGCTCGTGCTCGCCGGCGCCGACGACCCCGCCACACCGCCCGAGCACGCGGAACGGATCGCCGAGGGGATTCCCGGCTCCCGGCTGGTCGTCCTGGACGGAGCGGCCCACCTGGCGAACGTCGAGCGGCCGGAGGCGGTCTCCGAGCACCTGGTCGCGCACTTCTCCCGGAGTGACACCGGGTGACACCGAGTGACCTGGGAAAACCCGGAGTGATCCGGCGAAATACGGTGAGGTACCCCGGTGACGTCAGACACGAGGGGGCACCATGGCGACCGTGGCCGAGCAGTTCATCGAGGTTCTCCGCCAGGCCGGGGTGGAACGTATCTACGGGGTGGTGGGCGACAGCCTGAACCCGGTGGTCGACGCCATCAGGAAGGCCGGCGCCATCGAGTGGATCCACGTACGCAACGAGGAGGCCGGGGCGTTCGCCGCCGCCGCCGAGGCGCAGGTCACCGGGCGCCTGGCGGTCTGCGCGGGCAGCTGCGGGCCCGGCAACACCCACCTGGTCCAGGGGCTCTACGACGCCCACCGCAGCGGCGCCCCGGTGCTCGCGCTGGCCTCGCACATCCCCTCCTCGCAGATCGGCACGGGCTTCTTCCAGGAGACCCACCCCGAGCGCCTGTTCGTGGAGTGCAGCCACTTCTGCGACATGATCAGCACGCCCGAGCAGATGCCCCGGGTGCTCCGTGTCGCCGTCCAGCAGGCGATCGGCCTCGGCGGCGTCTCGGTCGTGGTGCTTCCCGGCGACGTGGCGCACCTGTCCGCCGCCCGCCCCACCGGCGAGCACGACTTCGTGACCGGGACCGGCACGGTCGTCCCGCACCCCGACCAGGTGGCCGAGCTGGCGGCGGCGCTGAACCGTGCCGAGAAGGTGATGCTGTTCTGCGGCGCCGGGACCCGCCACGCCCGCGACGAGGTCATGGCGCTGGCCGGACGCCTCCTGGCACCGGTCGGGCACGCGCTGCGCGGCAAGGAGTGGATCCAGTACGACAACCCGTACGACGTGGGGATGAGCGGGCTGCTCGGGTACGGCGCCTGCTACGAGGCGACGCACGAGGCCGACCTGGTGGTGCTGGCCGGGACCGACTTCCCCTACGACGACTTCCTGCCCGGCTCGCGTACGGTCCAGATCGACCACGACGCGGCGCATCTGGGCCGCAGGACCCCGCTGGAGCTGGCCGTGCACGGCGACGTCGGCGCGACGATCCGCGCGGTGCTGCCCCACGTCACCCAGAAGACGGACCGCCGCCACCTCGACAGGATGCTGGGCAAGCACCTGAAGGCGCTGGAGAACGTCGTGGAGGCGTACACCCACGACATCGAGCACCACCTACCGATCCATCCCGAGTACGTCGCGAACCTGATCGACGAGCTCGCCGCCGACGACGCGGTGTTCACCGTGGACACCGGGATGTGCACCGTCTGGGCGGCCCGCTACCTCAGCCCCAACGGGCGCCGCCGGGTGATCGGCTCGTTCTGGCACGGGAGCATGGCCAACGCCCTCCCGCACGCCATCGGCGCCCAGTTCACCGACCGGCGCCGGCAGGTCGTCTCGCTCTCCGGGGACGGCGGGCTCGCCATGCTCCTCGGGGAGCTTCTCACCGTCCGGCTGCACGACCTGCCGGTGAAGACGGTGGTGTTCAACAACTCCTCGCTCGGCATGGTGAAGCTGGAGATGATGGTGGACGGGATACCCGACTACGGCACCGACCACGCTCCCGTCGACTACGCGGCGATCGCCGCCGCGGCCGGGATCGGATCGTTGCGGGTGGAGGACCCCTCGGACGTACGGGAGGCCCTGGCCACGGCCTTCACGACCCCCGGGCCCTTCCTCCTCGACGTGGTCACCGACCCGGACGTGCTGGCCGTGCCGCCGAACATCAGCCGGGCGCAGGTGAAGGGGTTCGCGCTGGCCGCGGGCAAGATCGTGCTCAACGGCGGGGTCGGGCGCATGATCGACATGGCGAAGGCGAACCTGCGGAGCATCCCGCGCCCCTGAACCGCACGGTTCCGGGGGCCTGCTCTCCGGGCTCGACGCACCCTCGCGGAACGGCGGCAAGACGGAGCGGAACGACGGGCAACCACTCCAGTCCCCTTTCACCCGTCCTTTCCCTGTTCGGTGGACATTCAGTGGACGGGGTCTCGGCGTGTCATCACATGACCCTCAATCACGACTGTAAGCATCGTCACTGTCACGCTGAGCGGCTCGGCGTACCGGCAAAAGCCGTATTCCGGTCAGCGGATTGATCGCGGCCACGGACCACGCCTCGAAGGGAATGGTGTCTCCATGCTCACTCCCACGTCCCGAATGAGTGCCGCGGCCATTCGTGGACGGCGGAAGGGGGGCCGGTCACCGAAAGGACCGGCGCTGCTGGCCCTGGCCGGATCCCTCTCCGTGGCCCTCGTGGTCACCGTGTCCTCCGCCGTCCCCTCACCCGCCACCGCGTCCGCGCTCGGCGCCCCGCCCCCCGACCCGAAATCGTCCGTCAAGGACTCCGGCTCGTCCGTCAAGTCGACCAGCACCTCCACCACCACCTCGTCCCCCAACGACACCGACACCGACAGCGACACCGCCGACGACGACGCCCTCGACGACCTCGACACCGCCGACGCCCTCGACGACGGGGACGACGACACCCGTCACACGCTCGCGGAACAGGCGCGCAAGAAATGCAAGCCGAGGTCCTTCTTCAGATTCCACTCTTTCCGGCCGAGGAATTTCTTCGTTCCCCGTACGCGCTTCATCGACGGTCCCGGTGGCACGATGACCGTTTCGGTCACCCGGCAGCACCGCGTGTACGCCGAGATGGAAATCGAAAGGGAAAGATATGGCTTGATCACCACGGGTGATCTGATCCGCCAGTTGCGGAACATGGTGAACCCGCTGCTCGCCGAGGAGTACATCGTCGAGACCGGGCACGAATACGCCCAGGAGATCACCGCCGGCAAATACGGAAACATGTGGTACCGCGTTTTCGGCTACCGGGTGGGCTTCTCCGCGTGGAAGCAGGTCTACAACTGCCGGATGCGCAAGATCGCCGCCGGGGTGGCCAGCGTCCCCGCCCGGGTGGAGGGCTGGAGATACTGGGAGACCGACCACCCGATGTACAAGGGACGCCGTCTGAGCAGGCGCTGAGGCTCCTTCTCCGGGATCCCCCTCCTCAGGTGACGGCGAGGCGCCGGCTGTAGCGGTCGTCGCGCCAGTGTTCCTTCTCCAGCACCTCGGTCAGGGTCACGGCCGCGTCGTAGGCGTCCACGAAGCGGATGTAGAGCGGCGCGAACCCGAACCTGAGGACGTCGGGGGCGCGGAAGTCGCCGTGGACGCCACGGTCGATCAGGGCGCGCATGACCGGGTAGCCGTCGGGGTGACGGAAGCTGACCTGGCTGCCCCTGCGCTCCGGGTCGCGGGGCGAGACCAGCTCCAGCCCGTACGGCGCGCAGAACTCCTCGACGAGCTCGATGAAGATCGAGCCCAGCGCCACGCTCTTGGCCCGTACGGCGGCCAGGTCGACGCGCTCCCAGATGTCGAGCGAGGCGTTGAGCGAGGCGAAGGACAGCACGTGCGGGGTGCCCACGGTGAAGCGCCGGATGCCGTCGGCGGGGCGGAAGCCGGGCTCGAACGCGAACGGCGCCGCGTGGCCGTGCCAGCCGGTCAGCATGGGCCGCGCCCCGGCCTGGTGGCGCGGGTGGACGTAGACGAAGGCCGGGGATCCGGGGCCGCCGTTCAGATACTTGTAGGTGCAGCCGACCGCGAAGTCGGCCGGCGAGACGTCCACCTGGTAGGCGCCGGCGCTGTGGCACAGGTCCCAGATCATCAGCGCGCCCGCCTCCTGGACCAGCGCGGTGACCGACGCCGTGTCGTGGCGGGCCCCGGTCCGGTAGTCCACCTCCGACAGCAGCACGCAGGCGACCTCGTCGGACAGGGCGCCGGAGAGGGCGCCGGCGAGGTCGTCGCCGCCGGTGACGTCGCGGATCTCGTAGCCGCCCAGCGCCTCGGCGAGCCCCTCGACCACGTAGCGGTCGGTGGGGAAGTTGGCCAGGTCAGAGATGACGACCCGGCGCCCGGGGCGCAGGCTCAGCGCGGCGGACACGGCCTTGACGATGGAGATCGAGGTGCTGTCGCCCACCGCCACCTGGCCGGGCCCCGCGCCGATCAGCGGGGCGAGCCGGTCGCCCGTGGTCAGCGGGAGGTCGAACCAGCCGGAGGTGTTCCAGGCGCCGACCAGGCGGCCTCCCCACTCCTGCTCCACGGTCCGCGTCACCGCCGCCGTCGCGCTCTTCGGCGGGGCGCCGAGGGAGTTGCCGACCAGGTAGATCGTCCCGTCGGGCAGGACGAACTCGTCCCTGACGTCCTTGAGGGGGTCTGCGGCGTCGAGCGCGGCACACTCCGCACGGCTGATGGCCAAGAGTCGTCTCCCGGTTAGGTGCCTGGCAACCCTCCCATAATGCCGTCAAAGCCAGATTTCATAGCATTCCGCCCTGATCAGCGGCCGAGGAACCGGGTGGCGTTGCCGCCGAGCAGCTTGGCGCGGGCGGTGTCGGAGAGAAATCCCGCCCGGCGGACCAGCGAGCCCACCGGCGACTCGCCCAGCGGGTAGGGGAAGTCGGAGCCGAGCATCACCCCGTCCTCCCCCATCGTGTCGACCAGCAGCCGCAGCGCCCGCTCGTCGAACACCACCGAGTCCACGCTGAACCGGTCGAGGTAGTGCGACGGGGGGAACTCCGAGACCCCGACCAGGTCGTTACGGCGGTGCCAGGCGTTCTCGAACCGGCCGAGCCAGAAGGCGAACGAGCCGCCTCCGTGCGCGAAGCACAGCCGCAGCGTCTCCGGCACCCGGTCGAGGACGCCGCCCAGGATGAGGGCGAGCACCGACAGGTGCGTCTCGGCCGGCATGCCGACCAGCCACCGCGCCATCCAGCGCTCCAGCCGGGGGCCGCCCGGCATGTCCCAGGGGTGGACGAAGACGGGCGCGCCCACCGAGGCGCAGTGCTGGAGGAACTGGACGATCCCCTCGTCGTCGAGGTCGCGGTCGCCGACGTGGTTGCCGATCTCGACGCCCGCGTGCCCGGCGGCCAGGCACCGGTCGAGCTCGGCGCAGGCCAGGTCGGGGTCCTGCAGCGGCACCTGGCAGAACGGCACCAGCCGCTCGGAGGCGCAGATCTCCAGCGCCAGGTCGTTGAACACCCGCGCGACCCGTACGGCCTCGGCCGCCGGGCGCTCGTAGGAGAAGAAGACCGGCGTCGGCGAGACGACCTGGACGTCCACCCCGTCGGCGTCCATCCGCTCCAGGCGGACCGAGGGGTTCCAGCAGTCGTCGGCGATCCGGCGGAACTCCCGGTCCCCGAGCAGGATCACGGCCTCCCGCTCGGAGTCGACCCGAAGCCGGGGCGCCCCCGGCCAGCCGAGCTCCGGCCAGCCCTTGGGGACGTGGTGCGTGTGGACGTCGATGATCAACGACTATCCCTTGCCGGGGTGGAGGGTGCCGCAGTTCTCGCAGGTGCGCGCCTTCTCGTCGTCGTAGAACGCCTGGAAGATCGGCGGCAGGTCGGTCACGATGTCGCGGACCTGCAGCTCGACCTCGTGGACCACGCCGCTGCACTCCGGGCAGTACCAGAGGAAGCGCTCAAGCACGCCCTCCGGCCTGATCCGCTCCACCACCAGGCCGATCGACCCCTCCTCGGGACGCTGCGGCGAGTGCGGCGTGTTCGCCGGGAGCAGCCACATCTGGCCCTCGCGCACGTGCACGGTGTCGGGCCCCTCGGGGGTCATGACGTTCACGTGCATGTTGCCGCGGATCTGGTAGAAGAGCTCCTCGTACGGGTCGATGTGGAAGTCGGTCCGCGCGTTCGGGCCGCCGACGACCATGACGATGAAGTCGCCGGCTCCCTCGAAGACCATCTTGTTGCCCACCGGCGGTTTGAGCAGGTGGGCGTGCTCGTCGATCCACTTGGTGAGGTCGATGGGCGGGATCACGGGCGCTCCTCCGGTCGGTGGGCCACGGCCTGAATCTCGATGAGCAGGTGCGGGTGGGGCAGCTGGTGGACGGCCACGGTGGTGCGCGCCGGGCCGGCCTCGTCGAAGTACTCCGCGTAGACCGCGTTGTATCCGCCGAAGTCATTGATGTTCACCAGGTAGGTGGTGATCTGGACGAGATCGCTCAGGTCGGCTCCCGCCGCCTTGAGGATGTCGCCGATGTTCTCTATCACTGCCCTGGTCTGTGCGGCGATGTCGAGCGTGACCGTGCCGAACTCGTCGGCCTCGGCTCCCACGATCGTGTTGTCGGGCCTGCGCGAGCTGGTCCCGGACACGTACAGGAAGTCTCCGGCCCGCTTGACGTGCGGGAACCTGCCTCGCGGCCGGGCCTTCCCCGCCACGACGAGCCCGTCGCTCATGATCCCTGCCCTTCGGGGCCCTTAAGTTCCGGGGCGGGTTCCGGCGAGGAGGCGGTGAACGAGACCGAGCCCAGGTGCTGGATCTCGGCCCGTACCCGCGCGCCGGGCGCGAGCGGCTCGGCGGGCGTGGCGGCGCCCGCCAGGAGGACCCAGCCCGGCTCCAGGACCGTCCCCGCCTGGAGGGCGAGGCGCGCGGCCTCCGCGAGGGCCCGGCGCGGGTCGCCCAGGATCGCGCCGGTCGACCCGGCGTGGACCACGCGCCCGTCGATCTCCAGGACGACGCCCAGGTTCCAGCGCGACGGGTCGTACGGCTGCCAGGGACCGACGGCGTACCCGGCGGCCGAGGTGTTGTCGGCGATCACGTCGGGCAGCGAGAACCTGAAGTCCTCGTAGCGCGAGTCGATGACCTCGATGCCGGTCGCGACGGCCGCGACGGCGCCCGGCGCGAGCGCGTCGCCCGGCGACGCGATGCGCCGCCCGACGAGGTAGACGACCTCCGGCTCCACTCTTGGATGGATATATCTCGACATATCCGCGTACGAGCCGTCGAGGATGGCCGACGACTCCGGCACCCGGCCGAAGATGATGTCGCGCACGCCCATCTGGCGGCGCTTGCCCTCGCTGGTGAAGCCCAGCTTCACCCCGGCGAGCCGGTCGCCCCGCTCCAGGCGGAGCCGGATCAGCTCCTCCTGGACCCGGTAGGCGTCGGCCACGCCGTAGTCCTGCTCGGGCCTCGGCACCGCGCGGGCGGTACGGGCCGCCTCGTCCAGGACGGCGGCGAGCTTGTGGACGTCGGTCACGACCGCCTCCCCTCCCGCGCCAGGTCCAGCGCGATGTCCACGATCATGTCCTCCTGGCCGCCCACCATCCGGCGGCGGCCCGCCTCGGTCAGGATGGTCCGGGTGTCGACCCCGTACCGCGCCGAGGCCGCCTCGGCGTGCCGCAGGAAGCTGGAGTAGACCCCCGCGTAGCCGAGCGTCAGCGTCTCCCTGTCCACCCGGACCGGCCGGTCCTGCAGCGGCCTGACCAGGTCGTCGGCCGCGTCCATCAGGGCGTGCAGGTCGCAGCCGTGCTCCCAGCCCATCAGGTCGGCCACCGCGACGAACACCTCGATGGGGCAGTTGCCCGCCCCCGCGCCCATCCCGGCGAGGGAGGCGTCCACCCGGTAGGTACCGTTCTCCACCGCGACGACCGAGTTGGCCACGCCCAGCCCCAGGTTGTGGTGGGCGTGGATGCCGATCTCCGTGCCCTCGTCGAGCACCGACCGGTAGGCCCTGACCCGCTCCCTCACCCCGTCCATGGTCAACCGGCCGCCGGAGTCGGTCACGTAGACGCAGTGGGCGCCGTACGACTCCATGAGCGCGGCCTGCCGCGCCAGCTCCTCGGCGGGGGCCATGTGGGACATCATCAGGAACCCGGCCACGTCCATCCCGAGCTCGCGCGCGGTGGAGATGTGCTGGGCGGAGATGTCGGCCTCGGTGCAGTGGGTGGCGATCCTGACCGAGGTGACGCCGAGGGCGTGGGCGCGCCTGAGATCCTGGATGGTGCCGATGCCGGGCAGCAGCAGGGTGGTCAGCCTCGCCCGCCGCACGACCCCGGCGACCGCCTCGATCCACTCGTCGTCGGTGTGCGCGCCCGCGCCGTAGTTGAAGCTGCCCCCGGCCAGGCCGTCGCCGTGCGCGACCTCGATGGCCGCCACCCCGGCGGCGTCGAGGGCCGCGGCGATCCCGGTGGCCTGGGCGACGGTGTAGCGGTGCCGGACGGCGTGCATGCCGTCCCGCAGCGTCACGTCCTGCACGTACAGCCTCACGCGCCCACCTCCGCGTCCGCACGGGCCTCGGCGCCCGTACGAGCCGCGTCCACGGCCCGGTCCGGCAGCTCGGCCAGCCGCTCGGCCGTGCGCAGCGCGGCGGAGGTCATGATGTCGAGGTTGCCCGCGTAGGCGGGCAGGTAGTGGGCGGCGCCCTCCACCTCCAGGAAGACGGTCACCTTGACGCCGCCGTCGCGGGTGCCGTCGGGCAGCGGCTCCCCGGGCGGGATCGTCTCGAACTGCACGTCCTGCTTGAGCCGGTAGCCGGGCACGTAGTCGTTGACCCGCGCCACCATCTCCAGCACGGCGCCCGCCACCTTTCCCAAGGTCGCCTCGTCGCACTCGTCCACCAGGCAGTAGACCGTGTCGCGCATGATCAGCGGTGGCTCGGCCGGGTTGAGGACGATGATCGCCTTGCCCCGCGCCGCCCCGCCGACCCGCTCGATCGCCCGGGAGGTCGTCTCGGTGAACTCGTCGATGTTGGCGCGCGTGCCGGGCCCCGCCGACCGGGAGGAGATCGAGGCGACGATCTCCGCGTACCGGACAGGCATCCGCGAGGCGACCGCCGCGACGATCGGGATGGTGGCCTGCCCGCCGCAGGTGACCATGTTGAGATTCCGCTCACCGAGGTGGGCGTCCAGGTTGACCGGGGGCACCACGTAGGGGCCGACGGCGGCGGGGGTGAGGTCGATGACGCGCTTGCCGTGCTCCCGCAGCACCCGGTCGTTGTGCCGGTGCGCGCCCGCGGAGGTCGCGTCGAGGACGACGTCCACCTCGGCGAACCCGGGCAGCGCGACCAGCCCCTCGACGCCCTCGTGGGTGGTGGCGACCCCCCGGCGGCGGGCGCGGGCCAGGCCGTCGGAGTCGGGGTCGATGCCCGCCATCGCGACGACCTCCACCTTCTCCGACAGCAGCGCCTTGAACATCAGGTCGGTGCCGATGTTCCCCGAGCCGATGATGGCGATCTTCACGACAGGACCGCCTTCACGGGCTTTCACGAGAACACCGTCCTGACCGAGCCGAGGCCCTCGATGTGGGCCTCGAACGCGTCGCCGGGCGCGGCGTCCACCATCGGGCCGAGCGCGCCGGTGAGCACGATGTCCCCGGCCAGCAGCGGGAAGTCCGTACGGGCCAGCGCGTCGGCCAGCCAGACCGCGGCGTTGAGCGGGTTCCCGAGGCAGGCCGCACCCGCGCCGGTGGAGACCTCCTGGCCGTGCCGGTTCATGGTCATCCCGGCCAGCCGCAGGTCCAGGCCGCGCAGGCTCGCCGGGGTGTTGCCGAGGACGAACGCGCCGCTGGAGGCGTTGTCGGCGATCGTGTCGACGAGCGTGATGTCCCATCCCGCGATGCGGCTGTCGACGATCTCGATCGCCGGCAGCGCGAAGTCGACCGCCCGGATGACGTCGGCGACCGTGAACGGGCCGCCCTCCAGGTCCTCCCCGAGGACCAGCGCGACCTCCGCCTCGACCCTGGGCTGCAGGAAGCGGCCGGTCGGCACGGGCAGGCCGTCGAGGTAGGCCATGTCGGCGAAGAGCATCCCGAAGTCCGGCCGGTCCACGCCGAGCTGGCGCTGGACGGCGGCGGAGGTCAGCCCGATCTTCCTGCCGACCAGCCTGCGGCCCTCGTCCAGCGCCCGTCTGGTGTTGATCTCCTGTACGGCGTAGCCGGTCTCGGCGCTCCCGTTCGGCAGCGTGTCGCGCACCGGGGCGCACGGCTTGCCGCTCCTGGCCGCCTCCAGCAGCCGGTCGGCCGCCTCCGCGCGCACGTCGGTGGCCTCGCTCCACTCAGTCATGTCCAGGCTCCAGCTTGATGGTGATCGTGGTGGGCTCGGAGTAGAAGTCCAGCGAGCGCGTACCGCCCTCGCGGCCGATGCCGGACAGCTTCACCCCGCCGAAGGGGGTGCGCAGGTCGCGCAGGTACCAGGTGTTGACCCAGACCAGCCCGGCCTCCAGCGACCTGGCCACCCGGTGGGCCCTGCTCAGGTCGGACGTCCAGACGGTCGCCGCCAGGCCGTACTCGCTGTCGTTGGCCAGCCCGACCGCCTCGGCCTCGGTGTCGAAGGGGGCGATGTGGCAGACCGGGCCGAAGATCTCCTCCCGGTTCACCCGGGAGCCGGGCGGCAGGCCGGTCAGCACGGTCGGCTCGACGTAGTAGCCGCCGTCGCGGTCGTCGCCGAAGCGCGGCACCCCGCCCCCGGCGCGGATCTCGGCGCCCTCGTGCTTGGCCAGCTCGTAGTAGGAGAGCACCTTGTCCCGGTGCTCGGCGGAGATCATCGGCATCATCGTGGCGTCCTCGTCCGAGGGGCGGCCGAACCGCAGCTCCCCGGCACGCGCGGCCAGCCGCGCGGCGAACTCCTCGAAGACGGGCCGCTGCACGTAGAGCCGCTCGGTGCACAGGCAGACCTGGCCGCCGTTGGTGAAGACCGACCGCACGCTCCCCTCGACGGCCGCGTCCAGGTCGGCGTCGGCGAAGACCAGCCCGGCGTTCT
The DNA here is from genome assembly GCF_059358815.1 of Streptosporangium nanhuense. Classification (NCBI taxonomy): domain Bacteria; kingdom Bacillati; phylum Actinomycetota; class Actinomycetes; order Streptosporangiales; family Streptosporangiaceae; genus Streptosporangium; species Streptosporangium nanhuense. The sequence continues at coordinate 146,597 of NZ_JCADBG010000007.1, read as the reverse complement.
TGCCGCCCAGCTCGAACGAGACGGGCTTGACCCGGTCCGCGACCGCCTTCATGATCGTCGATCCGGTACGGCTCTCGCCGGTGAAGGTGACCGCGTCCACGCCGGGATGCTCCACCAGGAACTGGCCGGTGGAGCCGCCGCCGAAGCCGTTCACGACGTTGAGCACGCCGGGGGGCAGGCCGATCGACGCGGCGATCTCCGCGAGCACCGCGACCGAGCCGGGCGTGTGCTCCGAGGGCTTGACCACGACGGTGTTGCCCGCGACGAGCGCGGGACCGAGCTTCCAGGTCGCCAGCAGGAACGGCAGGTTCCACGGCACGATCACCGCGACCACGCCGAGGGGCTTGCGGACGGTGTAGCTCAGCACGTCCGTCAGGTGGAACGCGTCCTCCGGGTGCTGGGCCGCGATCTCGGCGAACGACCGGAAGTTCGCGGCGCCGCGCGGGATGTCCAGGGTGCGGGTCTGGGTGACCGACTTCCCGGTGTCGGCGATCTCCGCCGCGACCAGGTCCTCGAACCGCTCCTCGATCGCGGCGGCGAGGCGGCGCATCCAGGCGGCGCGCTCCGCCACCGGCAGCGCCGCCCACCCGGGCAGCGCCGCGCGGGCGGCGGTCACCGCCCTGCCGACGACGTCCCGGTCCGCCTCACGGACCTCGCGTACCGGCAGCCCGGTCACCGGGTCGTGGGTGGTGAACGTCGCGCCCTCGGCGACCGGCACCCCACCGATGAAGTGGTTCACCTGGTCAGACAAGACTGCTCCTCGGGGATGTACTCCTTAAGGGTCATTACGTACGGGTATAGAGCCGTAAGTGGCTCGTAGGCAAGAATGCGTTCCGTGAAACGGAACCCCGACCGGCTGTCCGTGCTGGAGAAATCCTGGCTCGTACTCGACGCGTTCCGTCCCACGGGAGGACCGCTGCGCCTGGCCGACGTCGCCGAGCGCTGCCACCTGCCCAAGACCACCGCCTTCCGGCTGCTCACCGAACTGACCTCGATCGGCGCGGTCACCCGCCGCCCGGACGGCTACTATCTCGGCCGCCGCCTCTTCGAGCTCGGAAGCATCGTGCCCCTGGAGCGCGACCTGAGACACGCGGCCCTGCCCTTCATGCACGACCTTTACGAGGCGACCCACGAGACCGTCCACCTGGGGGTGCGCGACGGCCTCGACGTCGTCTACGTCGAGAAGATCCGCGGCCAGGAGGCCTTCGCGCTGCCCTCGCGCGTCGGCGGGCGCCTCCCGCTGACCTGCACCGGGATCGGCAAGGCCCTGCTGGCCTACTCCGGGCCCGACCTGATCGACGAGGTCCTCGGCCGCCCGCTGCGCCGGTTGACCCCGCACTCGATCGTCGACCCCCGGCGCCTGGAGGAGGCCCTCGGCCAGATCCAGGCGGCGGGGCTGGCCTACGAGCGCGAGGAGGCCCAGCTGGGCGGCGCGTGCATCGCGGCCCCGGTGTTCGGCGACGGCGTGGCCGTGGCCGCCCTGTCCGTCTCGGTGCCGCTGGCCCGCTTCCAGCCCACCCGGCTCGCCCCGGCCGTCAAGGCCGCCGCGCTGGGCATCTCCCGCGCCCTGGCCAGGACCATCTGACGGCGGGCCGCGCACCCCGCCGCCCCGCCCGCACATCTGTCCGCGTTCGACGGGTATGCAGATTCACTGCCCGTCCGTCGCCGCACGCCAGGCCACCAACCAGCAGGAGGAACCCGTGGAAGCTCGCACCGAGACGGTCACCGTCGCCGACGGCTCGTTCGACCTGCACCTGTGGCTGCCCCCGACCGGCCGGGGCCCGGTCATCCTGCTGATCCAGGAGATCTACGGGGTGGGGCCGTACATCAGGAAGGTGGCCGAGGACCTGGCGGCGCTCGGGTACGTCGTCGGCGCCCCCGACCTGTTCTGGCGGATCCGGCCCAACTGGGTGTCCGAGCACGACGACGCCGGAACGAGCCTGTCGGTCGAGATGGTCTCCACGTTCGACGTCCCCCACGGGGTGGCCGACTCGGCCGTCGCCCTGGCGCACCTGCGGGGGCTGCCCGAGGCGGAGGGCGGGGCCGGGGTGGTCGGGTTCTGCCTGGGCGGCTCGATCGGCTACCTGCTCGCGGCCACGGTCGAGGTGGACGCGGTCCTGTCGTTCTACGGATCGGCCGTGCCCGACGCGGCCGGCATGCTGGAGAAGATCACCTGCCCGCTGCTGCTCGTGTTCGGCGGCTCCGACCCCTACATCCCGCGGGAGCGGGTCTCCGTGGTCGAGAAGGCCGCGGCCGGGCGGCCGAACGTCGAGGTGTACGTCGCCGAGGAGGCCGGGCACGCCTTCCACAACCACGAGGCCCCGCAGTTCCACGACCCGGAGGCCGCCCGGACCGCCTGGGACCGGGCCGTGCACTTCCTCGGGCGCACCCTCGCCCCGGCCTCCCTCCCCTGAGGCGCGTGCTTCCCGCGTTCCCGCTTCCGCGTTTCCGCTCTCCGCGTACGGCGGGGGTGAGGGGGCCCGCGGCTCCGGCCGCCGTCTCGCCGCCGCCGGAGGCGGGGCCGGGGCGGAAACGGCCCTTGCTCGAAGGTCACCTTCTCGTAACCTCGAAGGCCGCCCAGCGGGGCCGCGCACACCGCATCATCGCCTCATGCACCAGGCGTGGCAGCAGTGGGGGAACATCGTTCTAGTGGCCTTCCTGGCGACCCCTTTGGTCGTCGTGGCCGTCCGCCTGCTGGCCCTCCGCCGCACCCGCGCCGGTCGTCCCCTCCCCGCGCGCACCGCCCTGGCCGACGTGGTCGCGGTGGCCGGGACCGCGCCCTGGATCTGGATGATCCTCACCCCCGGAGCGGGGGTCTCGGGCGTCAGCCTCGTCCCGTTCGCGGACCTGTGGGCGACCCTTCAGGGGCCGGGACAGGCCGCGTTCGTGCAGGTCGGAGGGAACCTGCTGGTCTTCGCCGCGCTCGGGGCCATGCTTCCCGTCCGTTCGGCGCTGTTCGCGTCACTCGCCCGGATCGCGGCCGTGGCGGCCGGGGCGTCGCTCGCCGTGGAGGTCCTGCAGTACGCCCTGGGGCTGGGGCGGGTGAGCTCCGTCGACGATGTGATCATCAACGCGACGGGGGCCGTGCTGGCCGCGGTCGTCACGCGCCGGTGGTGGGCCGCCCGAATACCGGCTGGGACCGTTCCACGGTAACGGACCGAAGAAACTCCTTAAGATCGCCACACGGGCACGATCCTCCCAAAAGAAGCACGATACCAACCCCCGTATCTGTGCGATCGTGGACAAGGCGGGGCAAGTTCTCTGGAGACGCCAAACCCGGTTGGTGACAGAGGGTGATCGAACGTGCAGCAGTCCCCGGTACCTCCCGAGCCCCCGATCTATCGGCGCATCGCCGACGGGCTTCGCGAAGCGATCCTGTCCGGTGATCTCCGAGACGGGGATCGGCTTCCGGGCGAGAACGCCCTGATGGCGAGACACGGCATAGCCCGTGCCACCGCCAGGCAGGCCCTGTCCGTACTAATCAACGAAGGACTGGCCGTCCCCAAACGCGGCTCAGGGGTGTACGTCAGGCAGTTCCGCCCCATCAGGCGGCACGGCTCCCGGCGGCTCTCCCGTGACCAGTGGGGACGCGGCGAGGCCATCTGGGACTCCGACACCAGGGGGCGCCCCTACACCGTGGACGAGGTGGACATCGACCGGGAGACCGCCGAGGACGCCGTGGCCCGGGTGCTGGGCGGCCCCGAGGTGTGGGTCCGCAGGCGGCGCTACTCGGTGGACGAGCGGCCGGTGCAGCTGTCGGTCTCCCACTTCCCCGCCGCCCTGGTGGAGGGGACCGCGATCACGAGAGAGGACACGGGACCGGGGGGCGTGTACGCGCGCCTCGGCGAGCTCGGCCACGCCCCGGTGCACTTCACCGAGGAGATCCGGGCCCGCATGCCCCATCCCCACGAGACCGTCCAGCTCGACCTGCCCGCGGGCACCCCGGTCATCGTGATCGCCCGGGTCGCCCGCACCGCCGACGGCGTCGCCGTCGAGGTCAACGAGATGGTCCTCGACGCCGCCTCTTACGTACTTCAGTACGACTTCGACTCATAGATCAAGGCCATCCGTCAACCGATAGGTTGACCTGTCCCCTGCGATCATTGATTTCTCTAGAGAAGTGCCTCACCGTCAGAGGTGGAACGTCGCAAAGGCGGGCCTGGGCGCGGGGAAGGTGCACAGATGTCTTTCGACCGACATCTCGCTGAAATCGCCCGGGAGTTCCCCGACTGGACGATCTGGCGGAGCGACGCGGGCAGGTGGTGGGCCACCCGCCACCACCCGCTGACCCCCGCCCAGCGCGATGTCGGCTGCGCGATGACCATCGACGCGGACGATCCGGAAGGGCTGCGCGAGCAGCTTCTCGACCAACGGGAACGTTCCGGCGACACGGAGCCGAGAACGGACCCCTGAAGACCGCCCGGTGCCGGGATGAGCGGATCCGATGCGGTCCCGGCGCCGGGCCCCCAATCACGGAAGTCCCCGACCCGATCGGGGGCGGGGGCTTCCGCTCGATCTCCGAAGCACCCGGGCCGCACGAACTTGCCCGTGACGCCCGCGGGGACTTCCGCTCGATCTCCGAAGCACCCGGGCCGCACGGACCAGCCCGTGACGCCCGCGAGGGCTCGCGCGGCACCGGTCACGCCTGACGCCTCCACGGCCGCGCGGCCCCGCCACGACCTTCGCGAGGGCTCACCGCGCGGCCTCTTCCACGTCTCCACGGCCGCGCGGCCTTCGCGAGGGCTCACCGCGCGGCGTCTCCACGGCCGCGCGAGCCCGTTCCACCGCCTCCGGGGCGGGGCTCCCGCTTCCGGGGTTCTCCTGCTCCCCGAGCCCCCGCTCCCGGAGTTCTTACTTCCAGGGTTCCTGCTTCCGGGGTTCCCTACTTCCTCGGGGAGGCGTACTTCTTCCCCTCGTCCTTACCGGTCTTCCCCGCGGCCGGGCCGAGGTCGGTGTCGGTGTCGGTGTCGTCGTACACCTCGACCCGCGCCTCGCCGGAACGGTCGTCGTCCCGGCCGCGCCGCTCCTCCGCGCCCCTGGCGGGGGTGTCGTCGTCCACGATCACGCGTACGGACTCCAGGTCGGACGAGCCGTCGAACCCGGGGTCCCGCACGTCCTCGGGCGTCTCCTCGGACCCGGCTCGCCGGGCGGTCCCGGCCCGCCCCGAGGGCTTCTCCGCGCCCTCGGGCGCGGCGGCCCCGGACGCGGTGACGTCCGTCGCGCCGGGAGCGCCCTGGACGTCGTCGGAGGCCTCGGCGGAAGCGGGAGCGGAGCCCGCTCCGGTCCCGGGGACGGGGGCGGTGACGGCGACGGGGTCGGGAGCGGCCAGCGCGGGCTGGACGCGGGCCGGGGGCAGCACGGCGTTCTCGTCGATCAGGGCTCCGGCCGCGCTCTCGCGGTGGAGCAGGTCCCCCAGGACGGCGCCCATCTCGTGCAGGCGGCGCATGACCTCCTGGTGGGTGTCGGTGAGGTAGACGACCCGGCGGCCGGTGGTCTCGTCCAGGGCGGCGGCGCGCCGCTGGGCCGTCGACAGGGTGGAGTGCGCGTCGGTGTTGGCGGCCAGCACGGTCGCCTCCGCCTCGGCGCGGGCGGCGCTCAGCGTGGAGTCGGCCTCGGCGCGGCCCTCCTGGACCGTCCGCTCGGCCTCGTTCCTGGCCGAGGTGACCATCCGGTCGGCCTCGGTGCGGGCGCCGCGCAGGGTCTCCTCGGACTCGGCACGGGCCGCGTTGAGCGTCTCCTCGGCGTCGTTGCCGGCCTGGGAGAGCATCTGCTCGGCGGCGGCGGTGGCCTCGGCGACGCGGCGCTCGGCCTCCTGCTGCGCGGCGTTCAGGATGCCCTCGGCCCGATCCTGCGCGGAGGTGATCAGCCGCTCGGCCTCCGTGGCCGCGTCGTCGCGGAGCTTGATCGCCTCCGCCTCGGCGACCTCCCTCTTGGAGGTGGCCTCCTCCTCGCCCAGCTTCAGGATCTGGCTGAGTCTCTGACCGAGCTCGTCGTAGTCCTGCGGGGCGTCCGAGAGCCTCCTGCGGGCCTCGGCCAGCTCGATCCGGCCCTGCTCGGCCTGGTCGATCGCGCGCCCGAGCCGCTCCTCCAGGTCGCGGATCTGGTGGCGGTGGCGGTCCATGTAGTCGTGAACCTGACGACGGCTGTAGCCGCGCATGACGACCTCGAACGAGTCCTCATGCATCAGGTCGGGAAAGCTCTCGTGCTGGTTTGTCATGGCACTGCCCGTGGAGGTCGTGTGGCGGGAAAGGAGACGTCAGGAGACGACTTTCCTGCTTACTGCCCAAGTCCGCAACCTGAACGCCCGACCTGCTTGCGGAAATACCGGACAGATCGCCCCCTCATAACATCGTCATCATGAACGCCACGCCTTACATCGCCGCCCTCGACGGCGACGCGATCCCGCGGATCCATCCGGACGCCTACATCGCCCCCGGAGCGGTGGTCGTCGGGAGGGTACGGCTGGGCCGTGCCGCGAACGTCTGGTACGGCTCGGTCCTGCGCGGCGACGACGAGGACGTCGAGGTCGGGGAGGAGTGCAACATCCAGGACCTGTGCTGCCTGCACGCCGACCCGGGCGAGCCGGCCGTGCTGGAGCCCCGGGTGAGCCTCGGGCACAAGGCCATGGTGCACGGGGCCCACGTGGAGACCGGCGCGCTCGTGGGCATCGGCGCGATCGTGCTCGGCGGCGCCAGGATCGGCGCGGGGTCGCTGATCGCGGCGGGCGCCCTGGTGGGCCCGGGGAAGCGGATCCCTGCCGGGGTGCTCGTCGCGGGCGTCCCCGGGAAGATCGTCCGCGAGCTCACCGACGACGACCGCGCCTCGTTCGCCCGTACGCCGGCCGGCTACGTCGCCAGGGCGGCCCGCCACCGCGCCGCGACCGCCCTCCCCCACCCCGGACAGCCCGAGCGACCCGAATGACCCGGGCGCCCCGGACCACCCGGATGACCTGGACATTCTGAACGCCCCGATCGACCGAACACCCGAAGATCCAGATGTCCCGGACGCTCGGGTTATCCGGGCGTCCCCGGATCTCCCGGCCTCGTTCCCCCGATGGGCCGCACCACCCGCCCCCCGACGCGGCGACGGGCGGGGCCTTACGATCGTGCCAGGCCCCATCGGGGGAACGGGGCCTGGCACGACCTTGACCGAAGGGAGGCAGGGGCATCCCGCCCGTGGCGCAGGCCAGGGGCCCTCGCCCCGGAATGCCGATGACCGGCATGTGGCAGTGGGACGGGTTCGACGCCATCGAGAAAGACGTGCGGACCATGGTCGCCGACCACCGGTGGGTGGCGCTGCCGCCGCTCGCACGGGCCCAGGCCATCGCGCGGCGCGCGCTGTCCACCCCGGACGGCGGGCGCTGGCTGTTCGGCGCCCACGCCCGGTGGTACCGCCAGGATCCCGCCGACGGCCGCTGGTACCTGACCGCTCCCCCCACCGACCGGAGCCTTCGCGCCGCGGCGCAGGTGACCAACATCACTTCGGTGGTCATGCCGCACCTGGTGCCGACCGGCGCCGACCTCGTCGCCGACCGGGGGTCGATCCAGGGGTTCGTCGGCCCCGACGTGCCGTACAAGATCACTGAGCGGGTACGCGAACTGGTGGTCGCCCAGCGCGGCAGGCGCAGGGAGGACTTCCCGATCACCGGGCCGTTCACCGAGCTCTTCGCCAGGGAGGTGGCCAGCCCCGTCGCCGCGATCTGGGGCACGCTCATGTGGTGCGCCTACGCCCCCGCCTTCGACGGCAACGAGGTGCTGCTGTCGATGTTCGGGGAGTTCCTGGCCCGCCCGCTGCCCGGTGACGAGTGGGTCCGCTGGCTGCCGCCCACCTCGCTGGACGACCTGGTCGCGCTGTACGGCGAGCGGGTCAGGGCCGGGCACCCGGAGGCCGGCCTGCGGCTGGTCGCGCTGATGGCCGACACCGCCGCCGTGGTGCGTGAGGACCCGAGGTTCAGGCCGAGGGCCGACGCCCTGCTGTCCATGGTCGAGCCGCTGCTGCGCCGGGCCTGCCGGGATCCCGAGGTGGCCCGCCAGGGGGACGAGGCCGTACGGCACGCGTGGCTCTCGCGCTGCCCGCCCCACCTGACGCTGCCCGACACCTCGCCCGGCGAGTACTTCCAGCACGCGCTCTACGACCTGGTCCAGGCGCTGGGCTTCCTGGCACCGATGGGCGCCGACCCCAGGGCGGTGGCCGCCTCGCTGCTGGCCGCCGACCTGTCGGGCCTCTCGCCCAGGGCGGCCGACCGTCTCTACCCGTGGCTGGACCCCGAGTTGCGGCACATCCTCCACGTGGTGCTCACCGACTCCTCGCACCCGCTGCGGGGGTGCTGGCCGCGCTCGGGGGAGCTGCCCGCGGCGCTCCACCCGCCGGACCGGGCCGCGGCGGCGGCTCTGCTCGGCGCCGCCTACGCCACCGGGCTCGCGTGGTGCCGCCTCACGGGGACCGAGGTGCCGGAGCGCGGGTTCGCGACGGCCTCCGCGGTCGTGCACCGGCTGACGCACGAGCGCGACGATCCCGTCCCCGGAGTATCGGGAACTTACCCCCGTCACTCCTGACACGCGCCGGTATACCTAAACCACAAATACAGTTATTTCATCCTTACTCTCCCTATATCCTTCTACCCCCCCACGCATCAGACAATTAGCTGAATTGTGATCTCCTAAACGGGAAATGATCCTCCTTGAGGATGTGCCGGGCGGGGCGAGGAATGGTCCCGATGGGCCATGGGCACCGATGACCGCCCGCCGTAACCTCGAAGTGGGTGTGGGCTGCGGAAGGAAGGACGACGCGGTGGGGCACGACGACCTGGACTCTAGGGTCCACGACCGTGTCGCGTTGGACGAGATCGCGCTCTATGCCGAGGTGCTGTCCGCCGTCGCGATCAGCGAACGGCCCCTCACCTTGGTGGAGCTCGACAACGCGCTCGGATTGAGTGCTTCGGCTGTTTGCTGAAGCCTCGGGAAGAACCGTTTCCAAGACCTGGTCCCGGACCCTCCAACGGGGTCCGGGACGTGGTCGGAAAAGATAGTCATGTGACTAGTCACGAACGGACGAGACGGGCGATCGCGGCCGACGCCTCCTTGACCTTGGCCTCCGCCTCCGGCCCCCCGGTGTTGATGGCGTCGGCGACGCAGTGCCCGATGTGGTCCTCCAGCAGGCCGAGCGCCACCGCCTGGAGCGCCCGCGTGGCGGCCGAGACCTGGGTCAGCACGTCGATGCAGTAGGCATCCTCTTCGACCATCCGCTGCAGGCCCCTGATCTGTCCCTCGATGCGCCGTAACCGGGTCAGATAAGCCTGCTTGTCACTGCTGTACCCATGCATGTCCCAACGGTACCGGTGTCAGGCGCGGCGGGACGTGGCCGCGATCAGTTTCTCCCACCGGTCGGCCACCGAGGACGCGCCGTGGCCCGCCGCGACCTCCAGGGCGCCCGCGGCCAGCTCCCTGCGCCGCCCCTCGTCGTCGATGAGCGTGAGCAGCGCGGAGGCGTACGCCTCGATCCCGTCCTCCCCCTCGGGCCCCTCGGGGACCAGCACCCCGTTCCGCCCGTCGGCCACGAACTCGCCCGGCCCCCGGGGAGTGTCGAACGCGACCACCGGCACCCCGCTGGCCATCGCCTCGATCACGGTCATCCCGAGCACCTCCGTCCTGGAGGTCGTCGCCACGATCGACGCCTTGGCGAACTCGCCGGTCATGTCGGAGGTCGTCCCCATGAAGTAGACGTGGTTGTGCAGGTCGAGGTCGCCGACCAGGGCGCGCAGGCGCTTCTCCTCGGGGCCCCCGCCGTACAGGCGCAGCCTCCAGTCGGGGCGCTTGCCCGCGACGACGGCGAACGCGCGGATCAGCCGGTCGTGGGCCTTGACCGGCACCAGGCGCCCTCCCGCGGCGACGATGCGGTTGTCCATCCGCGAGCGCGGCCACGGCCCGGCGGGCAGCGCGTCCGGGATCACGCTGACCGGGACGGTCCCGCCCAGCAGGTGGTCCCACTCCTGCCTGCTCGTCTCGGTGGCGGCGGCGACCGCGTCCAGGCGCGGGTAGAACTTCCTGATCGGCCCCGGCACCGGCGGCCGTCCCCACTCGCGGGCGATCCGCGTGACGTCGCGCGGCGCGTGCCTGGCCACCTGGACGCTCAGCCCGGGCCGGGTGCTGACGATCACGTCGGCCCGCAGCCCGCGCAGCCGCCGCCACAGGGCGACCTCGGTGCGCATCTGGCCCCTCGGCAGCAGGTATCTGACCCCGGGCCGGGCGTCGACCACCCAGGAGAGCGTCACGCCCGGTGCCACCGGGAAGAACGGTTTCTCCCGGTGGCGGCGGACGCTGATGATCTCGACCTCGTGACGTTCTGCCAGCTCCCCCGCGAGGTTGACGATCGACCTGACGTCGCCGCGCATGCCGTAGACGGAGGGGGTGAGCAGGCAGATCCTCACCCGCCGACCTCGATCCTGAGCTCGTCGTCCGCCGTGTAGCAGGGCCGGATCGGCACGCCGTCGATCTGCGTGGCGGGGTAGTGCAGGCGGCGGCGCTTGCCGTCGACGTCGTCCAGCCGGGAGCCCAGCCGGAGTGGCGTGGCCACGCCGCGTACCTCCAGCGAGGGTTCCCAGGTGCCGGTCTGGTCGGGGGCGGCGGCGATCACGTCGCACAGCGAGAGCGCGGCGTGGAAGCGCACACCCTGGACCGTTGCAACGGAGGTCAGCTCGGCGTCGGGCCTGCTGCGGCGCAGGGCCAGTTTCGCCTCGTGCCGCGCCTCGTCGTCGTCGAGGCCGGTGAAGGCGAGCAGCCCGGTGACCTCGAAGCGCCCCTCCCTGAACCAGACGGAACGGACTTCCGCCGCCGGCTGGGCGTCGTCGACCTTCAGGGCCAAAAAGCCGTTGCGGGTCCGGTAGGCGCGATAGGCCAGCGTGCGGCGGCTCAGCGCGTACGCGTCGAGATGGTCGAGGGAGAACCCGGGATCGACACTGCGCAGCCGCATGCGTGTCGTGCCCTGTTGCAGGTAGGTGTCCCAGCGGCCGGGACCGAGTTCGAGCGGCGCGAGCGAGACCGCCAGCTCCGCTTCCCGCATCTGTACGTCCGGCGTGCCCAGCGGCACCCGGCTCTCGACCGAGGTGGCCCGGTTTCGCAGGACCAGTTCGGTGCCGTCGGCCAGAGGTTCGTCGACGGCCAGCCGAAGTGAGAGAACATCGGCCAGGGTAACCTCGGCATCGCTGACGACGACGGGCATCGTCAAGCCCCCTCCCCGTTGAATGAGCTACGCGACGTTGAGGTTACCGTGATTTTCCCGTTATGTGGAGAAAGGTTTTCGGACCTGACATCCTTTTCCCGGTGACTTGACCATATGTCAGAGGGAACATCGGGAAGATGTCCCCTCTGACGGTCACTGTCCGGATGTCAAGACGCCTCGACGGGCTGGCCCTTGATCGACTTGATCAGCAGCTGGGAGACGTCGACGACCTCCAGCGTCTCCTTGGCCTCCCCCGCGTTCTTCTTCTCGTTGATCGAGTCGCCGAGCATGACCAGGCAGAACGGGCAGGCCGTGGAGATGGTGTCCGGCTCGGTGGTCAGCGCCTCGTCCACGCGCTCGGTGTTGATGCGCTTGCCGAGCCGCTCCTCCATCCACATCCGCGCGCCGCCCGCGCCGCAGCAGAAGCCGCGGTCCTTGTGGCGGTGCATCTCCTGGGTCTGGACCCCGGGCACCTTGGCCATGATGTCGCGGGGCTGGGAGTAGACCTTGTTGTGGCGTCCGAGGAAGCACGGGTCGTGGTAGGTGATCTTCTCCTCGATCGGCGTGACCGGCACCAGCTTGCCCTCGTCCACGAGCCTGGCCAGCAGCTGGGTGTGGTGCACCACCTCGTAGGTGCCGCCGAGCTGCGGGTATTCGTTGGCGAGGGTGTTGAAGCAGTGCGGGCAGGTCGCGACGATCTTCTTGACCCCGGCCTCGTTCAGGGTCTCGATGTTCTGCTTGGCCAGCATGTCGAAGAGATACTCCATGCCCAGGCGGCGGGCCGGGTCGCCGGTGCACGCCTCCATCGGGCCGAGCACCGCGAACTTGACCCCCGCGACGTGCAGCAGCTCCGCGACCGCCTTGGTGGTCTTCTTGGCCCGGTCCTCCAGGGCCCCGGCGCAGCCGACCCAGAAGAGGTACTCGGTGTCCTCGGGCATCGTCTCGTCGATGAGCTGGACCTCGATGGGGTCGACCTCGCGCCCGGCCAGCTCCTCGATCCAGTCGGCCCGCTTCGTCTCGGACATCCCCCACGGGTTGCCCTTGTTCTCCAGGTTCTTGACCATGACGCCGGCCTCGGACGGGAAGTTGGACTCCACCATCGCCTGGTAGCGGCGCATGTCGAGGATGTGGTCGATGTGCTCGATGTCGACCGGGCACTGCTCGACGCAGGCGCCGCAGTTGGTGCAGGACCACAGCACGTCGGGGTGGATGACGCCGTCCTCGCCGACCAGCGGCTTCTCCAGCAGGGCCAGCACGTCCTCGTGGAAGCCCGCGCGCTGCTCCTGGGTGGCCGTCAGGTACGGGGCGACCTTGAACGCGTGGTCGCGCTGCTCCAGGATCAGCATCTTCGGCGACAGCGGCTTGTCGGTGTTCCAGGCCGGGCACTGGTCCTGGCAGCGTCCGCACTCGGTGCAGGTGTAGAAGTCGAGGAAGCCCTTCCAGGTGGTGTCCTCGATCTTGCCCCGGCCGAGCCTGTCGCCGTCGAGCTCCTCGTCCTCGAAGTCGACGACCTTGCCGTCGATCCGCATCGGCTGGGCCGGGCCGTTGCCGTCGGGGCGCCGGGAGAACGCCACGTTCATCGGCGCGGTGAAGATGTGCAGGTGCTTGGAGTTCACCACGATCACGAGGAACACCAGCATGACGCCGATGTGCAGGAGCAGCCCGACGTGTTCGAGCACCTCGTTGGCCGAGGGGCCGAGCGGGCGCAGCAGGGCGGCGACCGCGTCGGAGGCGAACGCCCCCGAGGCGTACGGCAGGTTGCCGGTGTTGGCCGCCGCGCCGCGGAAGAGGAGCATCGTCCAGATCACGTTGAAGATCATGAAGAGGACGAGCCAGGCGCCGCCGAGGTGCGACCCGAAGAAGCGGGACCTGCGGCCCAGCTTCTTCGGCGAGTTCTTGATCCTGATGATCGCGAAGGCGAGGAGCCCGAGCAGGGCCGCGACCGCGATGAAGTCCTGCAGGAAGCCCAGGACGGCCCACGTCCCGACGAGCGGGATGTGGAAGTCCGGGGTGCCGGTGACGGCCCCCTGGATCAGCGCTCCGTACGCCTCCAGGTAGACGGTCGCCAGGATGAAGAACGCCCACATGACGAAGAAGTGCGCGATGCCCGACGCCGTCCACTTCAGCAGCTTCCGCTGCCCGAAGACCTCGACCAGCTGGGCCTTGATCTCGTCACCCAGATGGGTCCTGGCGTATTCGACGCGCTCGGGCGCGGCGGGCCCGACGGTGGCGAGCTTGTACAGGAACAACACGCGGCGCGCGGCAAGCGCGACCGCGACGGCTGTCATGACCAGCCCGATGATCGCTACCCAGAGCACGGGTCCTCCCACAGACGGCGTTGGCTGCCAGCGTACGACCGCCGGTCATCCACGATGACAAGGGGTCTCCACGAATCCTACCGACGAGTAACTTCCCTTTGTACCGGGACCCGCGGCGACCGTGGTCACCCTATGGTCAACACCGTTCCCAGAACAATGCTCTGTACGCCTCCGGGGGGCATCGGAGTGACCCGGGAGACCCCCGGGACACCGGAACGGCCCGGACAAAGCCGGGAGGCCACCCGCCGATCCGGGACGAGGACAGGGGCGGGAAAGGCTACCGGGGCGAGTCGAGATAGCCCTGGATCGTGGGGGTGAGCAGTTTCACCAGTTCCTCGGTGTCCACCGAGGCCAGCGGTTCCAGCTTGAGAACGTAGCGCACCAGGACCACGCCGAACATCTGCGCGAACGCCGCCTCCATCCGGACCTTGGGGACCTCCAGGGCCTCCCCGACCCGGCCGAGGAGCGCCTGGCCGAGGAACTCGCGGATCGTGGCGACCATCTGCTCGTTGGTCATCGCGGTGCGGACCAGCGCCAGCACCGGCTGGCGCGCCCCCTCCTCCGAGATGATCGTCAGGATGAGCCGGACCAGCCGCTCGGCGGCCTCCTCGCGAGGTCCCGCCGTCACCGCCGAGAGGACGATGTCGGGGGTGATCGGCAGGTCCATCGCCTCGACGAACATCCCCTCCTTGCCGGAGAAGTAGTGATGGACCAGCGCCGGGTCCACCCCCGCCCGGCGGGCGATGCCCCGGATGGTCGCCTTGTCGAACCCCTTCTCCGCGAAGGTCTCGCGCGCCGCCGCGAGGATCTGCCCCCGCGTGTCGGCCGACCCCGGCCTGCGCCCCGGACGCCTCCTGACCTCGGAGAACTCCGACGACTCAGAGGAGTCAGAGGACTCACTCACGGAAAGCTCGCTCATGCGGGGGTGGAGGCGGCGAGGTGCAGCCGGGCGAAGGCCAGCGCCTCCGCGAGGTCGTCGATCCGCTCGGAGCGGCTGGTGGCCTTGCGCGTGTTGATCTCCAGCACGACCAGCCCGGAGTATCCGTTGCCCGCCATCCGCTCCAGGATCGGCGCGCACGGCTGGGCGCCCCGGCCGGGAACCAGGTGCTCGTCCTTGTTCGGCACCCCCAGGCCGTCGGCCAGGTGCAGGTGGGCGAGCCGATCGCCGAGCTTGGTGAACATCTCCAGGGCGTCGGACCCGGACACCGCCGTGTGCGACAGATCCAGCGTGACCTGCGGGAAGTCGTAGTCGACCGGGTTCCAGTCGGGCGAGTAGGGGACGACCTCGTTGCCCCTGGCCTTCAGCGGGAACATGTTCTCCACCGCGAAGACCACGTCGGTCTCCTCACGCATCCTGGCCAGGCCGACCTCGAAGTCGCGCGCGTAGTCGCGCTGCCAGCGGAACGGGGGGTGCACCACGACCGTCCTGGCGCCGACCCGCTCGGCGGCGCGCTGCGCGCGCTGGAGCTTGGCCCACGGGTCCTTGCCCCACACGCGCTGCGTCACCAGCAGGCACGGGGCGTGGATGGCCAGGATCGGCAGCTGGTAGTGGTCCGACAACCGCTCCAGGACGTCGACGTCCTGGCTCACGGGGTCGGCGCCCACCATGATCTCCACGCCGTCGTACCCCAGGCGCGCGGCCAGCTCGAAGGCGTCGGGAGTACGTTCGGGATACACCGACGCGGTGGACAGCGCGATCTTCGCGCTGGATACACGGACGCTCATACCGCTTCCTCGTCTCCGGCTCGGAGCGCACACTCGCGAGCACCACCGGGCCGACCGGCCCACTCGCTCAAGTCGCTCACCTTTGCCAGCCTAAGCGCGTCCGAAGAGCGGTGCTGTCCGCCACCACCGACGCGTCCGAGATCACACCATTACGGTGAGGGCATGCCGAGGTTCTTACGGGGCGCCATCCCCAGCCCCAACATCTGGAACACCCCCCAGACCTACGAGCTGGAGAACCGGGCGGTGGACCCCGAGGGGCGCGCGGAGGCCGCGATGTCGGCCATCAGGTCGTGGACCGGGGCGACGGTCCTCGACGTCGGCTGCGGCACCGGCTACCACCTGCCCGCCCTCGCCGCCACCGCCGGCCGCGTGATCGGCGCGGAACCGCACGAGGACCTCGTCCGGCTGGCCAGGCGCCGCTGCCACGCCCTGCGGAACGTCGAGATCCACGCCGCCACCGCCCAGGCCCTCCCGCTGCCCGGCGCCTCCGTGGACGTGGCCATCGCCCGCTGGGCCTACTTCTTCGGCCCCGGGTGCGAGCCGGGCCTAGCCGAGCTCTCCCGGGTGATGCGGCGCGGCGGCGCGGCCTTCGTGATCGACATCGACACCACCCGCGGCGCCTTCGGCCGCTGGTTCGGCCAGTCCATCCCCGCGTACTCGGCCAGGTCCGTCGAGAGCTTCTGGAACCGCCAGGGCTGGCGGACCGACAAGCTCGACCTGCGCATGTCCTTCGAGCGCCGCGCCGACCTGGAGGCGGTGCTCCGCATCGAGTTCACCCCGGCGGTCGCCGAACAGGCCATCGCCGAGACCCCCGGCCTGGAGATCGCCTACCCCAACGTGCTTCGCTGGAAGCTTTTCTGACCCTCACGCGGACCCGGCCGGGAACAACCGGGCGGGCGCTTGACCTTGACGTTGATGTCAAGGTTTATCGTCGTCCCATGGGGAGGGCCGGATGCGGATCGGTGAGCTGGCGCGGCGTGCGGGTGTCAGCACCCGGGCGCTGCGCTACTACGAGCAGCAGGGGCTGATCACGGCCCGGCGCTCGGCCAACGGCTATCGGGAGTACGGGGAGGCGGACCTCAGGCTCGTCTCCGAGATCCGTTCGCTGCTCGCCGTCGGATTCACCCTGGACGACGCCCGCCCGTTCGTCGACTGCCTGCGGGCCGGGCACGACTCCGGGGGGTCGTGCCCGGAGTCCGTGGCCGTCTACCAGCGCAAGCTGGCGGAGATCGACGACGAGATCCGCGCGCTTCTCACCCGGAGGGCGGAGGTGGCGGCACAGCTGACCACGGCCTGCCCAGGATGCGTACTGAGGAAAGTGGGAGAGTCATGATCACATTGACCGCGGAGAACTTCGACGAGCAGGTGCTGCGGAGCGACAAGCCCGTCCTGGTCGACTTCTGGGCCGAGTGGTGCGGGCCGTGCAAGATGATCGCGCCGGTCCTGGCGGAGATCGAGGCCGAGTACGGCGACCGCGTCACGATCGCCAAGCTCAACGCCGACGACTATCCCGAGATCACGGCGAGGTACGGCGTCCTCGGCCTGCCGACGCTCAACCTCTACAAGGACGGCGAGGTGGTCCAGCAGATCAAGGGCGCCAAGCCCAAGCGCCTGCTCCTGGCCGACCTCGAAGGCCACATCTGACGGAGCGCGCGCCGCCCTTCACCCGGTACGACATCCCGTACCGGGTGAAAGTTGTCGGGCCCTGCCGGTAACGTGCGGCCATGGCGAAGAAGGCTGGTGGCTACCGCTGTGCCGAGTGCGGGTGGCAGACGGCCAAGTGGGTGGGGCGCTGCGGCGAGTGCCAGGCCTGGGGCACGGTCGAGGAGGAGACGGCGCCCGCGGGGGCGCGCGTGGCCTCCGCCGGGGCGGTGTCGGCACCGGCGGTGCCGATCGGCCAGGTCAAGGCCGAGGTGGCGCACGCGCGCGGCACCGGGGTCCCCGAGCTCGACCGGGTCCTCGGCGGCGGCCTGGTCCCCGGGGCGGTCGTGCTGCTGGCCGGTGAGCCCGGCATCGGCAAGTCGACCCTCCTGCTGGAGGCCGCGGCCAAGATCGCACGCCAGCAGACGGTCCTCTACATCACGGGCGAGGAGTCGGCCGCCCAGGTGCGGATCAGGGCCGATCGGATCGGCGCGATCCAGGACCGCCTCTACCTGGCCGCCGAGACCGACCTGGGCGCGCTGGTCTCGCACGTCGAGAAGGTCCAGCCCGACCTGCTCATCGTCGACTCGGTGCAGACGATCGGCTCCACCCAGGCGACGGGCGTGCCGGGCGGGGTGACCCAGGTCAGGGAGGTCGCGGGAAACCTGGTGCGGCTGGCCAAGGAGCGCGGCATGTCCACCGTGCTGGTCGGCCACGTCACCAAGGAGGGCTCGATCGCCGGTCCCCGGACCCTGGAGCACCTGGTCGACGTCGTGCTCCACTTCGAGGGCGACCGCCACTCCCGGCTCCGCCTGGTCCGCGCGATCAAGAACCGGTACGGCCCGGTCGACGAGGTCGGCTGCTTCGATCTTCACGAGAGCGGCATCGAGGGCATCACCGACGCCAGCGGCCTGTTCGTCTCCCACCGCACCGACCCGGTGCCCGGCACGTGCGTCACGGTCACCCTGGAGGGCACCCGGCCGCTGCCCGCCGAGGTCCAGGCGCTGGTCGCCAGGACCGAGGCGCAGCAGCCGCGCCGCTCCTCCTCGGGCCTCGACACCTACCGGGTGACGATGGTCCTGGCCGTGCTGGAGCGGCGGCTCAACGCCAAGCTGGGCGGGTGCGACGTCTTCACCGCCACCGTCGGGGGGATCAAGCTCAGCGACCCCGCGGTCGACCTGTCGGTGATGCTGGCGGTCGCCAGCGCGGCCGGCGACAAGGCGCTGCCCTCCGGCCTGGTGGTGCTCGGCGAGGTGGGCCTGGCCGGGGAGCTGCGCCCGGTGCGCGACGTGCGGCGCCGCCTGTCGGAGGCCGCCCGGCTGGGCTTCACCCGGGCGCTGGTCCCCGCGGGCTCCCTCGACACGGGCAAGAGGCGCAACGGCGACAACTCCCTGGTCCCCGTGGCCGGCCGCGGGGCGCCCTTCGCGCCCGGGTTCGACGTCGTCGAGGCGGAGAACGTCTGGGACGCCCTCACCCACGTCACCTGAGCCTCCCGCGACCGGCCGCACCGGCGCGGCGCGTCACGGGAGCCGCATGAGACACGGGTGGCGACCCAGCGCCGGTGCGGCGCGTCACGGGAGCCGCATGAGACACGGGTGGCGATCCAGCGCCGGTGCGGCGCGTCACGGGAGCCGTACGGCGCGTGGCATCCACCGATTCCGGGCCGCGCGGGGTCTTCGCCGGTAAGCTGAGCGTTATACGCAGACCACGGGGGTCATGTGGCAGCAACCTACAAAGGGCTCGACGAACGCCGCCGGGCCGTCCTGGCCGCGGTCGCACCGGGCACCGCTCTGCGCGACGGGCTGGAGCGCATTCTCCGCGGGCACACGGGTGGCCTGATCGTGCTGGGGTACGACGGCACGGTCGAGGAGATCTGCAGCGGCGGCTTCGAGCTGGACGTCGAGTTCTCCGCGACGCGGCTGCGCGAGCTGGCCAAGATGGACGGCGCCATCGTGCTCAACGCGGGCGATCTGCGGATCGTGCGCGCGGCCGTTCACCTGATGCCCGATCCCTCCATTCCCACCGACGAGTCCGGCACCCGCCACCGCACCGCCCAGCGCGTGGCCCTGCAGACGTCGCTGCCGGTCATCTCCCTCAGCAAGTCCATGCGGATCATCGCCCTCTACCTCGACGGCATCCGCTACGTGGTGGAGGAGTCGGCGGTCATCCTGTCCAAGTCCAACCAGGCCCTGGCCACGCTGGAGCGCTACAAGCTCCGCCTGGACGAGGTCTCCGGCACGCTCTCGGCGCTGGAGATCGAGGACCTGGTGACGGTCCGCGACATCGCGGTGGTCGCCCAGCGGCTGGAGATGGTCAGGCGCATCTCCGAGGAGATCGCGGGTTACGTGGTCGAGCTCGGCACCGACGGCCGGCTGCTCTCCCTGCAGCTGGACGAGCTCGTCGCCGGCACCGAGAGCGACCGCGAGCTGATCGTGCGCGACTACCTGCCCGTGGCGGGCCGGCGGCCGCGCAAGTTCGCCGAGGCGCTGCACGAGCTCGACCAGCTCTCCTCCGCCGAGTTGCTCGACCTCTCGGTCGTCGCCCAGATCCTCGGCCACTCGGGCAACGACGCCCTGGAGACCCCGGTGAGCCCCCGGGGCTACCGCCTGCTGGCCAAGGTCCCGCGCCTGCCGAACACGGTGGTCGACCGCCTCGTCGACCAGTTCGCCAGCCTGCAGAAGCTCCTGGCCGCCAGCATCGGCGAGCTCCAGGAGGTGGGCGGGGTGGGCGAGGCCAGGGCCCGCCACATCCGCGAGGGCCTGTCCCGGCTGGCGGAGTCGTCCATCCTGGAACGCTATGTCTGAGGCCCCCTGCCGGGCGGGACCCTCGGCGGCTACCTGAGGTGGAAGACGGCCTTGCGGCTCCTCAGGCCCGGGGCGTGGACCACCGCGACGTAGGTGCCGGGCAGGGCGGCGGCGCGGTCGGCGGCGCAGTCGTCACCGGACCGGCGACGGTCCCACACCAGCTCCTTGACGTACGGGATGCCGCGGTTGAGCTCGCGGACGTTGGCGGCCTCGCCGCTGACGCAGTCGGAGGAGGACCACACGCGGTCGTCGCCGGAGGTGATGCGCACCTCCAGGGCGCGCGGCCCCACGTCGGTGGTGCACATCACCTTGCCGACGTTGACGAGGGTGAGGATGAACCGGGGCCGGATGCCCGCCGGGTAGATCGTCCCCTGACCCTCCATGCTCAGCACGAGCTGCGGGGAGGCGCAGGCCTCGCCGGGCCTCCTGGGCCTGGCGGACACCTTGGCCGTCCCCGGCGAGGGCGTCGGGCTCGCGGACGGCGAGGGGACGACCGTCACGGTCGGCAGGACGGCCAGCAGCGGGTCCGGGGTCTCCTGCCGGGCCGCCGCGTTCCTCTCCCTGACGTCGTCCGGCCCGCTCGTCGACGAGCAGGCCCACGCCACGACGGCGACCACCACGAGCACACCGACGAGCGCGGCCATCCGGCGCCGCCAGTAGACGTCGACTCCGATATCGCTACGGAACGTGTCGGGATCCATACGCTCAGTATGGTTAGTCCTCGCGGGCCACAGCAGGCGACCCGCCGCTTCCGGCCTGTTTCGGCCTCGGGGCTCGGGGCGGCGACGGGCGAAGGACGGTGAAGACGGGCCAAGGGTGCCCGAGGCCGCACTATCGTCGAAAGGTGCCCGAGTCGAACCGCTTACTCGAACCCGTCCTCGACTGGTACGCCGGCAACGCCCGCGACCTTCCCTGGCGGACGCCCGGCGCCTCCCCGTGGTCGATCCTGGTCAGCGAGATCATGCTGCAGCAGACCCCGGTGGTCAGGGTGCTGCCCGTCTGGACCGAGTGGATGGAACGCTGGCCCACGCCCGCCTCGCTCGCCCGCGAGTCCCCTGGCGAGGCCGTACGCCACTGGGGTCGCCTCGGCTACCCCCGCCGGGCACTGAACCTGCACGCGTGCGCCCGCGCGATCACCGAGCGGCACGGCGGCGAGGTCCCCACGGAACACGACGCCCTGCTCGCGCTTCCCGGCGTCGGCGAGTACACCGCCGCCGCGGTCGCCAGCTTCGCCTTCCAGGGCCGCCACGCGGTCCTCGACACCAACGTGCGGCGGGTCCTGGCGCGGGCCGTCAGCGGCCTGGAGTACCCGCCGAAGGCCACCACGCCCGCCGAGCGCAAACTGGCCGCCTCGCTGCTCCCCGACCCCGCCCGCGCCCCCGTCTGGGCCGTCGCCGTCATGGAGCTGGGCGCCCTGGTCTGCACCGCCCGCGCCGCCCGCTGCGCCGACTGCCCGATCAGCGACCTGTGCGCCTGGCGCCTGGCGGGCAAGCCGGCCTACGACGGCCCGGCGCGCAAGGGCCAGACGTACGCGGGGACGGACCGCCAGTGCCGTGGCCGCCTGCTCGCGGTGCTGCGCCAGGCCCACGGCGCCGTGCCCAAGAAGGCCCTCGACGTGGTCTGGGACGACGCCCCGCAGCGCGAGCGCGCCCTGGACGGCCTGGTGGCGGACGGCCTGGCCGAGGTCCTCGACGACGGCGCCTACCGCCTCCCCGGCTGAGCCGGGCGGACCGGCGGGCGAGGGAGGTCAGGCGGCGAGGCGCAGCCCGAGGGCGGTGAGGCTGGTGCGAGCCCAGTCGAGCTCCTCGGCGATCATGCTGACCAGGGCGCCGGGGCCCCTGGTCCTCACGGGCACGGCCAGATCGTGGGTCTCCACCTCGATGTGCGCGGTGCCGTTCACCGCGCCGGAGAGCATCGCGGTGAGGGTGTCCTCCAGCACCGGGCGGGTGCTGGGCAGCTCCTGGCAGGCGGCGGCCATGTGGTTGTGCACGTGGCCGAGCTTCACGACCGGGGCTCCGGTGTCCGCCAGGCCGCGCAGGGCGGCTCCGGGCTCCTCAGAGCCGCCCGCGAGGTAACAGGCGTCCAGGCAGATCCCGAGGTGCTCGGAGTCGATGCCGCCCACCCGGTCGAGGGCCTGCTTGGTGGTCTCCAGCACGCATCCGGGCCACGGCTCGAAGCCGACCCTGATCGTCTTGCCGGTGACGCTGTGCAGCCCGCGCAGCTCGCGGGCGAGGCGCTCCAGCCGCCGTGAGGCGATCGAGTGCAGGTCGGCCGGCCAGTCGCGGCGCCAGCCGATGGGGATGGTGGAGATGCTCCCGAACCGGACGTCCTGCGGGAGCAGGAAGGCCAGGATCTTGGCCAGGGCCATCGTGTAGCGGTAGCGCTCGGGCTTGGCCCAGTCGGGACCGGGGACCTCCTGGTTCCTGCCGCCGGTGCCGTTGAGGCTGACGACCTCCAGGCCGCGCTCCTCGAGGGAGCGGCGCAGGCGCACCAGCTCGATCCGGTCGGCGGTGAGGTGGTCGGCGACGCTCGGGGAGAGCCAGAGGCCGACCCCCATGCGCTCCACCCCGAGGCGCTTGCGCACCGGCACCGCGTACCGCGTCAGGTGCGCGATGAGGTTCTCCAGATCCTCGGCGGGGTGCACGCCCGCGTTGTAGGCCAGGTGAACGAGCGTCCCGTCCTCGTGCCGTAAACGCATGCGTGCCTCCAAGGCGTACTTTCCGTGTAAGCGTCCCCGATGGCCCCGCGCCGGTCGTCGAAGACGGCGTGAGCCGGAGCTCTTCTGTCGGGAGCCCGACCATCCTCCGAAGCATCCCGCGCGGGCACCGACCTCCGCGTCACTCCCGGAGCTGATTCCTCGGTACGTCGCCAGGCTGACCCCGACACCGCTCCCACCGCGGTTCGTACGACATTGAGATCGTCTGACGGGATTGAGCGAGCTCGCTCTACAGAGTGTAGTACTACCTGCCGTGGCGAGATACCGTCTTTAGTAACAAATAAGCAGACCCCGCCGTGAGTCTCCTCACGGCGGGGTCTGCTCCCTGCCTGATCAGGCCATGCCCGGTCGGTCCTAGTTCTGGATCGGCTCCGCGATGGCGGCGGCCGAGTCGGGAACCTGGGCGACCGGCGCGTTCTCACCGATGAAGGTGAACTTCGCGTTCTCGCCCTCGCCCTCGATGCCGATCTTCACGATCTGGCCGGGACGGAGCTCGCCGTACAGGATCTTCTCGGACAGGGTGTCCTCCAGCTCGCGCTGGATCGTACGACGGAGCGGGCGGGCGCCCATCACCGGGTCGTAGCCACGGTCGGCCAGCAGCTGCTTGGCCTCCTGCGTGAGCTCCATCCCCATGTCGCGGTCCTTCAGACGCAGGCCCACCTGGGCCAGCATCAGGTCGACGATGCGGATGATCTCCTTCGGCGTGAGCTGGTGGAAGACCACGATGTCGTCGACACGGTTGAGGAACTCGGGCCGGAAGTGTTGCTTGAGCTCCTCCTGGACCTTGGACTTCATCCGGTCGTAGTTGGACTCGGCGTCGTTGTTCTTCGCGAAGCCGACGCCCTGACCCTTGGAGATGTCGCGGGTGCCGAGGTTCGTCGTCATGATGATGACGGTGTTCTTGAAGTCGACCACCCGGCCCTGGGCGTCGGTCAGGCGACCGTCTTCCAGGATCTGCAGCAGCGAGTTGAAGATGTCGGGGTGGGCCTTCTCGATCTCGTCGAACAGGACGACCGAGAACGGCTTGCGCCGCACCTTCTCCGTCAGCTGCCCGCCCTCCTCGTACCCGACATAGCCGGGAGGCGAGCCGAACAGGCGGGAGACGGTGTGCTTCTCCATGAACTCCGACATGTCCAGCATGATCAGCGCGTCCTCGTCCCCGAACAGGAACTCGGCCAGCGCCTTGGACAGCTCGGTCTTACCGACACCGGACGGGCCGGCGAAGATGAACGAGCCACCCGGACGGCGCGGGTCCTTCAGACCGGCGCGCGTACGGCGGATCGAGCGGGACAGACCCTTGATGGCGTCGTCCTGGCCGATGATCCGCTTGTGCAGCTCGTCCTCCATGCGGAGCAGTCGCTGGGACTCCTCCTCGGTGAGCTTGAAGACCGGGATGCCGGTGGCGGTCGCCAGGACCTCGGCGATGAGCTCCTCGGTGACCTCGGCGACGACGTCCATGTCGCCGGCCTTCCACTCCTTCTCGCGGCGCTCGCGCTTGAGCTGGAGCTGCTTCTCCTGGTCGCGCAGCGCGGCGGCCTTCTCGAAGTCCTGCGCGTCTATCGCGGACTCTTTGTCGCGCCGCACGTTGGCGATCTTCTCGTCGTACTCGCGAAGGTCCGGCGGCGCGGTCATGCGGCGGATGCGCATGCGCGAGCCGGCCTCGTCGATGAGGTCGATCGCCTTGTCGGGCAGGAACCGGTCGCTGATGTAGCGGTCGGCCAGCTGGGCGGCGGCCACCAGGGCGCCGTCCGTGATGGAGACGCGGTGGTGCGCCTCGTAGCGGTCGCGCAGGCCCTTGAGGATCTCGATCGTGTGGCTGAGGCTGGGCTCGGCCACCTGGATCGGCTGGAAGCGCCGCTCGAGCGCCGCGTCCTTCTCCAGGTGCTTGCGGTACTCGTCGAGGGTGGTGGCCCCGATGGTCTGCAGCTCGCCTCGGGCCAGCATCGGCTTCAGGATGCTGGCGGCGTCGATCGCGCCCTCGGCGGCACCCGCGCCGACGAGCGTGTGGAGCTCGTCGATGAACAGGATGATGTCGCCTCGGGTGCGGATCTCCTTGAGGACCTTCTTCAGCCGCTCCTCGAAGTCACCGCGGTAGCGGGAACCCGCCACCAGTGCGCCCAGGTCGAGGGTGTAGAGCTGCTTGTCCTTGAGGGTCTCGGGCACCTCGCCCTTGACGATCTTCTGGGACAGGCCCTCCACGACGGCGGTCTTGCCGACGCCGGGCTCCCCCACCAGGACCGGGTTGTTCTTGGTCCTGCGGGACAGGACCTGCATGACCCGCTCGATCTCCTTCTCCCGGCCGATGACCGGGTCGAGCTTGCCCTCGCGAGCGGCCTGGGTCAGGTTGCGGCCGAACTGGTCCAGCACAAGGGAGGTCGACGGCGCGGCCTCGGTCGGACCGCCCGCGGCGGCCGGTTCCTTGCCCTGGTAGCCGTGGAGCAACTGGATGACCTGCTGGCGGACCCGGTTGAGATCGGCCCCCAGCTTCACCAGCACCTGGGCCGCGACGCCCTCGCCCTCACGGATGAGGCCGAGCAGGATGTGCTCGGTGCCGATGTAGTTGTGTCCTAGTTGCAGGGCTTCGCGGAGCGAAAGCTCAAGGACCTTCTTGGCACGCGGGGTGAACGGAATGTGCCCCGACGGCGCAGACTGACCCTGGCCGATGATCTCCTCGACCTGCTGACGCACACCTTCAAGACTGATGCCGAGGCTCTCCAGAGCCTTGGCGGCAACGCCTTCACCTTCATGGATCAAGCCAAGAAGAATGTGCTCCGTACCGATGTAGTTGTGGTTGAGCATCCGGGCCTCTTCTTGGGCCAGGACGACAACCCGCCGTGCGCGGTCGGTGAACCTCTCGAACATCTCGTCGCTCCTCACAGAGCGGTCAGGCAGGTCCGGGATATCCGAGCCCTGTCATCCCGCATGGTAGCCCCGACCCGGCGACCGCTCTATGCAGAAGACGTTCCCCGAGAGCAGGGCGTTCACCCTCCATCCAACTACTTACGAGGGGCGGGATGTTCCCGCTACGCCGCAAGCGAACGACGTTTGTCTGTCGGCGAAACGCATCATGCGGTCATGGCCGCCACCGGACCCCACCGTGACCGCCATAACCGCATGATTCACTCGATCCACTGAGCCGATCTAGTGAGCCCGCTCGTACTCTTCGACGATCTTGGAGGCGATTCGACCGCGCTCGCTGACATTAAGGCCGTGAGCCTTCGCCCACGCCCGGATGTCGGCGCTCTTCTCTCGCGTGAGCGCCCGCGCTCCGCCTGCGCGGCGGCGACGGGGAGCCAGGGCGCCGGACCGGCGGGCGCTCTGCACGAAAGGCGACAGGGAGTCACGGAGCTTCTTCGCGTTAACGTCACTCAGGTCAATCTCATAGCTGGTGCCGTCAATCGCGAAGGCGACAGTCTCATTGGCCTCGCCCCCATCGAGGTCGTCGATGAGAATCTCCTGGATCTGCTTGGCCATCTACACAATCCTTTCGCGGGTATTGTTTCATTCGCAAGCTAAACATATACCCGCGATCGAAGAGCGGCAATTCCAGGAGCCCGGCGATTCTCACAGGCAACCGAGACTCGCAGTCGAGCCTCCCGTGGATCAGCTCTTCTGCGACTCGGGGTCGGGTCGTTTTGCCGGACGTCGGCCGACGGCTTCACTCCGAAGTAGCTTGACAACTCCGAAGATGAAGGCCCCGCCGACGACCGCCGGGGGTATCAACGCGGACAATACGTCGTACATTCGTCCTCGCTCCGCACCGTGGGTGGCTTTCTGGGGACCATGGAAATGTGGCGGCGACTCCTGGGCCGCGCAGGCACGCCCGATCGGTCTGGAACCGCCCACAGATGACCATAGCGCCACCGGCCGGCGACGCGCGTCAGCAGGGGCGACCATGTCCGTCTCTCTCCAGCCTAATGCTTCTCTCCAGCCGCCTTACCGGTTGCGGCCGTAAAGCCGTGAGGAAAAACCAACAGGACGATCGGGTGATCATCACCGTCGCGGTAATACCAATGCCAGGCGGGTTCGCGGCCGCCGCGCCGTCGAGCTCCCCGCGCCGAAACCCCTGGTGGAGGGGTCGGCCGGGCTGGACGAAGAGCACCTCGCCGTGGAACCGGAGATCGCCGCGAGCGGGTTCAACACGGGAATACCCGCCGTCGGCGGAACACCCGGACGGAGAGCCGCTCGCTTCATCACCCCGGTGTGAGCCGATGTGACGCAAGCGTATGGAACAAGACGGATCTTCAACACTTTCTCGCCAAGAGTACGACCCGCTCTGGCACGGAGTACATAGTCGTAGACCGTATAACCACCAAACACGATGGCCCCCTCGGACAACCCCGCCAACACCACGCGCCTCCGATCCGGGTCCGTAAGAAGGCCTTCACCGCCTGTCCTGAACGCGCGGCGGAAGGCGAAGAAGAGAATCCGGCACGAGATCGCCGAGGATGCCGGAGGCGCGCCGGGCCGACCATTCGGTGAGTAGTGCGCGAACCCCCGACGGCGGTGGATCCGGCATTGACGCCCCATAGGAGACCCACGGGCGCCGGTGGGCCCGTTGTGGGCACCGTACGCGAATATTCCGGTGGGCGGGGCGAGACTCGGTCATAAGTTGCCCCGCGTTGCTCAGGACGCGGCAAATGGTTTCGCGCTTCCGCGGCCCCCGGACCCCGAGACCCATACGCGGCCCCTAAGGCCCCCCGTTTTCTCACCCGTACGCGAAAACGGGGCCGGCGGTTCAACCGCCGGCCCCGTTATTCAGGGAACTACTTGATCTTGACGACGACCGTCCCGGCCACCTTGTCGTGCAGAGCCTGCTGCAGCGGCTTGTCCCACAGCAGCCACAGCACGTTCACGAGACTGAAGATGTAGACGATGTAGTTCAGGAACGGCACCCAGGTCAGGAACTGCGGACCGTAGAGCACCCCGGCGCGCTTGACCGCCACGTCGGAGCTGAGCCCGCCGGGCGGCAGGGCGCCGCCGACCGGCACGACCTTGATGCCCATGACCATCTTGCCGACCGTCTGCCCGCCCCTGCTGAGCATGAAGAACTCATAGGCGAAGTAGATCCCCGCGGTGATCAGCGTGATGAGGAGAGTCGACAGGAACAGGCCGCCGGCCTCCGTGACCTCGCCCGTCTCGGTGTTGAAACTGGGCAACGTCACGAGCATGCTGGTCAGCACCGCGCTGATGATGAACGTCGGGATCGCCAGGATGACCCCGTCGACGATCCTCGCCACCAGGCGCTGCCACCACTCGGCGAGCGGGGCCGGGGCCCCGGGAGGACCGCCGTACGGCTGGCCGTAGCCCTGCTGCCCGTACGCGGGCTGCTGGCCGTAACCCTGCTGCCCGTAGTCGGGCTGCTGGCCGTAGCCCTGCTGGCCGTACTGCTGCTGGCCGTAGTCGGGCTGCTTGCCGTACGGCTGCTGGCCGTAGTCGGGCTGCTGGCCGTAACCGGGCTGGGGCTGCTGCCCGTAGCCGGGCTGCTGCTGGCCGTAGCCCGGCTGCTGACCGTAACCCTGGTCGGGGGTGGGCTGCTGGCCGTAGCCGGGCTGCTGCCCGTACGCCCCCGTCCCACCCTGCTGACCGTACGCGCCGGTCCCGCCCTGCTGGCCGTAACCCTGGTCGTGGGTGGGCTGCTGGCCGTAGCCGGGCTGCTGCCCGTACGCCCCCGTCCCACCCTGCTGACCGTACGCGCCGGTCCCGCCCTGCTGGCCGTAACCCTGGTCGTGGGTGGGCTGCTGGCCGTAGCCGGGCTGCTGCCCGTACGCCCCCGTCCCACCCTGCTGACCGTAACCCTGCTGCTGGCCGTAGCCCTGCTGCCCGTAGTCGGGCTGCTGGCCGTAACCCTGCTGCTGGCCGTACCCCTGCTGCCCGTAGCCCTGCTGGCCGTAACCGGGCTGGCTCTGTCCTGGGCCGGTGTTCGGCTGTGAGGCCTCCGACCGATATCCCACGACTGTCACGTCGGGATCGAGTTCGTTGGGGGCTCGACCCGCGTTGTGCTGTCCGTAATCCGGCTGTCCCGACGGTGTGCGATCGCGGTCGGGATCATCCTGTCGATACGGCGGCTGTCCGGTGCTCACCGCGTCACCTCACTTAGACTGCGCATGTGGCAAATGTCAGACGCACATGCATGCTGCAGCACAAGGTATCGACATAGGTATCAACAGTCACCTTTCCGATCAGTCAGCTCTAAAGTCATCAGAGTCGGGCTCACGTGTCAGATGTAGCAGCATCCGGGTGTTTCCCAAGGTGTTGGGCTTGACGTGTTCCAGATCGAGGAACTCCGCCACACCCTCGTCGTAGGAGGCGAGAAGTTCCGCGTAGACCTCCGGCGCGACGGGTGTGCCCTGGATTTCCCGGAATCCGTGCCGGGCGAAGAAGTCGACCTCGAAGGTCAGGCAGAAGACCCGGCGCAGCCCGAGCTCGGCGGCCGTGCGAATGAGCGCGGAGACGATCCGGTGGCCGATTCCCAGCCCCCTGCGGGTCGGATCGACGGCGACGGTGCGGATCTCGGCCAGATCCTCCCAGAGGACGTGCAGGGCCCCGCAGCCGATCACCGCCCCCTCCGCGTCGGTGGCGACCCAGAACTCCTGGACGTCCTCGTACAGGGTCACGGTGGCCTTCGCCAGCAGGCGCGGGCCGGCACCGCCGTAGGTGTCGACGAGCCGCCTTATCGCGCGGACGTCCGGGGTGCGTGCGCGGCGGACGGCGACCTCGGCGATCACGGCGACCTCGGTGGTCCCGGCGACCTCGGGACCCGTCCCGGCCTCCGGCGCGCCCCGCTCCGCCTCCGTGGATCCGGCACGCCGCTCCCCGCCGCCGGGGGCGCTGACGACCGGCACGGGAGAATGCTCAGCAAGCTGCTCCATGACCGTTCAGCGTACGTCCTCACCGGTCTTTAATTACGGCTCATCCTTAACTCGCAGCTCGCAGGCCGCACATGACCGTTGGCGATCGCTTTACCACTCTCGGTACGCGGCGCCTCCCGTGTGCCGCAACTCACCTTTGGCACGGTCCCGGACCTGGGAGGACCTCTCGTCCCACCCGTCACACCGAAGGCAAAGCCTGCGTAACGGCTATGTTGATCATATTGAGGTGTGATCTTTTCGTGACACCTCAGTTGCGAAACCTCTACTGAATTCGCAGTTCTGGTTGAGCATGAACCACGGGTGCACTAATCTCCGTGCTCGATGTCAGAGACGTAAAAAGCCTGACCCGCCGAATCCCCCCGCGCGGGGAACCAGGGACCCACCACGTCCTCCGGGGTGAATCCGAGTGCCACCGGCGCACCCGGTAGGGCTGCCTCCGGCCCGAACCCGTCAGCTAACCCGGTAGGCGGCCGAGAGAGGAGCCCGTTGGTGAAGCGCACGCGCGACCTCGGAGGAAAGCAGGCGGGTCACGACACCCGCGATCGAGAACGCGCGCCGCGAGGGCTGCGCCGTCGCATGGCGGTCATCGGCCTGGCATTCGCCACCCTGACCCTCGGCACCCCGCTGGTGTCCGCCACCGCGGACCCCGAGCCCAGCCTCCAGCAGCTGGCCAAGCAGGCCGAGAAACTGCACCAGGAGATCGGCACCCTCGCGGAGCGCTACAACGGCGAGCGGGTCAAGCTCAGGCAGGCCCAGCGGGCCGCGGAGAGCGCCAAGAAGATCCTCGCGTCGAGCGAGTCGGAGCTGGCGTCCCGCCGCACCAAGGCCACCCTCCTGGCGCAGAGCACCTACATGTCGGGCGGCCTGAACTCCGGGCTCGCCTTCACGCAGGCCACCGATCCCGACACCTTCCTCGACCAGGCCACCACCAACTACGCGCTCCAGCAGCAGCAGAGCGAGGAGCTCGCCCAGGTGAGCCGGGCGATCGAGGCCGCCGAGCGGGCCCAGGCCAGTGCCAAGGCCAGGACGACGGAGGTCAAGAAGCTCCTGGCGGAGATCGACGGCAACCGGACCAAGATCGAGCGGCTGGTCGACCGGGTCGAGAGCGACCTGTTCAGCGAGGTGCGCACCAGGGCCGTCAGCAACAGGGGTGCCCGGGTCAAGACGAACGTGCCCATCGTGGGCAGCGGCAAGGGCGCGGAGGCCGCCCGCTGGGCGCTCACCCAGCAGCTGAAGCCGTACGTGTGGGGCGCCGAGGGGCCCAACTCCTTCGACTGCTCCGGCCTGGTCATGTGGGCCTACCAGAAGGTCGGCATCAGCCTGCCGCACTACACCGGCGACCAGTGGACCGCGGGCACCCACGTCTCCAGGAACGAGCTGCGCCCCGGCGACCTGGTCTTCTTCTACAGCGACCTGCACCACGTCGGGATCTACATCGGCGCGGGCCTGATGGTCCACGCGCCCCGGACGGGTGACGTCATCCACATCGCCACGATCGACAACCGGCCCTTCGCCGGAGGCGTCCGCATCGCCGCCTGAGCCGTCTTCCGGCCTGAGCGGTGCGGGCGTCCCTGCCGGCTCGCACGCGTGTCCGGCCCGACCTGCCGGACCGGAGTGGTGTGGCCTGTCCTGCCTGCCGGCTCG
The DNA here is from genome assembly GCF_059358815.1 of Streptosporangium nanhuense. Classification (NCBI taxonomy): domain Bacteria; kingdom Bacillati; phylum Actinomycetota; class Actinomycetes; order Streptosporangiales; family Streptosporangiaceae; genus Streptosporangium; species Streptosporangium nanhuense. Next base: position 115,660 of record NZ_JCADBG010000007.1, on the reverse strand, counting down.
CACGCGTGTCCGGCCCGACCTGCCGGACACGCGGCGACGCGTCAGATCAGGCGACGGCGAGCCGCCCAGGCCACGGCCTCGATCGCCGTGGCGACGCCGATGCGGTCGCAGATGCCTCTCAGCCTGCGCCTCACCGTCCGGCCACTGATGTCGAGGCGACGCCCTACCCGATCGACGGTGACACCCTTGGCGAGCTCAGCCAGCAGCACGAGGTCGTCGTCACTGAGACCGATTTCGCTCATGCCCAGGGGGCTGTCGCCATGGCGTGAATCCACTTCTGGATATGCCATCAAGAGTCACTCCCCCCACTCTGGAAACCGGGTGCGAGACGCCGGAAATGAATACCGTCCGCCAGGAACGGTAAACGCCTTGTTCAAAGGTCGTCAAGTTCCGCTCTTCATAGCGTGCGTCCAGTATTGACATAGCAGGCGCTACGTGAAGTACTCATGATATGTCAGTGCCTTTGCGGCTATGTCATGATCGAGCCCAGGCACGAGCCGGCAAGCACCCCCTGGCTGCGACGATCGAAGTCCCGGCAGAACAAGGTTTCGCCGGAACCACCGTCTCGCCGGACACTCCGAAGCCGATCCCCCGGGGATCCCGGCCCGCCCGTATTTTCCGGCAAAAATTGATCTCTTCCCCGCGCTCTCCGGCGACCATGCCTCACCGCCTTGACCACACGCCACGGAAAACGCGGAAATATGAGGGTCAAGGGCGAGGCTTTGCGGCATTCGCGAAGTACCGCGCAACGGCGGACCGTCGGGCGATATTGGACATACTGGAAAGGGATATCTGCACCATGCGGAAAAGCGTCCGGTATTGCGCGGAAGCAGTGGAGCCGGTGGAACCACGGGCCCGGCGACCGTTTCCCACCCACCGGATCCGCCCCGACGCCCCGGGCGCTTCCACGGGGAACCGTCCCGATCCGTGAGACTCCGCGAGGGTGATTCGCCCCGGCGCCCCGAGACGATTCTCCTACGAGGACGGCCAGGAGACGGTGGGGGAACCGCTGCGGCGTGACCCGGCCGCGCGCAGCTCACGCTCCGTTTCGTACCCATTTGTACCCACCGGCGCGAGACCGCGCGGGACGCCGATCGGCGAGGTGGGACGGTGACGGGGCCGCTCGGCGGGAGTGGGCGGGGTGAGGGCGCCGCTCGGCGGGAGCGGGACGGTGACGCTCGGCGCGGCGCCGCGCGGCCTGGCCCGGCTCGGCTCGGCCCGGCGCGGCCCGGCCCGGCGCGGCCCGGCGCGGCCCGGCGCGGCCGATCAGGCTCTCCGGGCGCTCCTCGACCCCGACGTCCCGAGCGGTGAACAGGGCCGCCCCGGCCTCGGCACAGGGGCGCCCCCGCCTGGGAACACACCGTCGCCGGGAGGCGGACAGCCCCTCATGGCGGTGGCGCCGGGCCGGGGAGTCCCCGGCCCGGCGCCACCGCAGAAGGAAGATCGTCCTTCCGTGCCGCCCGCCTGCTCAGGCGGTCGGCTTGACCAGCGGGAACAGGATGGTCTCGCGGATGTTCTTGCCCGTGAAGGCCATGATGAGGCGGTCGATGCCGAGGCCCATGCCACCGGTGGGCGGCATCGCATATTCCAGGGCAGTGAGGAAGTCCTCGTCAAGCTGCATGGCCTCGACGTCGCCGCCCGCGGCGAGCATGGACTGCTCGGTGAGACGGCGGCGCTGCTCGATCGGGTCGTTCAGCTCCGAGTAGCCGGTGCCCAGCTCGGTGCCGAAGCCGATCAGGTCCCACTTCTCGGTGAGGAGCGGGTTGTCCCGGTGGATGCGGGCCAGCGGGGAGGTCTCCAGCGGGTAGTCCATGACGAACGTGGGCTGGACGAGCGTGTGCTCGACGAGGGCCTCGAAGATCTCCTGGACCAGCTTGCCCTGGCCCCACTTGGCGTCCCAGTGGATCTCCCGCGCGTCCGCGAGCTTGCGGACGTGCTCCAGGGGCGTCTCGGTGGTGACCTCCTCGCCCAGTGCCTCGGAGACCGACCCGTACAGGGTGATCCGCGGCCACTTCGCCAGACCGAGGTCGATCTCCTGGCCCTGGTGGACGACCACGGAGTGGCCGAGAGCGGCCAGCACGGCCTTCTGGATCATCCGCTGGGTCAGGTCGGCGATGTCGTTGTAGTCGAGGTACGTGCCGTACGCCTCCAGCATCGTGAACTCGGGGTTGTGCGTGGAGTCCGCGCCCTCGTTGCGGAAGTTGCGGTTGATCTCGAAGACCTTCTCCAGCCCGCCGACCACCAGCCGCTTGAGGTAGAGCTCGATCGCAATGCGGAGGTAGAGCTCCATGTCGTACGCGTTGATGTGGGTCTTGAAGGGCCTGGCCGTGGCTCCGCCGTGGATCGGCTGGAGCATCGGCGTCTCGACCTCCAGGTAGCCCTCCTCGTGCCAGAAGTCGCGGACGGCCCGGACCACGGCGCTGCGCGTGTGAGCGAGCTTCCTGGCCTCGTCGTTGACGATGAGGTCGACGTAGCGCTGGCGGACCCGCGCCTCGGGGTCGGTGAGCCCGGCGTGCTTCTCCGGCAGCGGGCGCAGGCACTTGGAGGTGATCGCCCAACGGTCGGCGAGGATGGACAGCTCGCCCCTGCGGGAGGTGATCACCTCACCCTCGATGCCCACGTGGTCGCCGAGGTCGACGTCGCGCTTCCACGCGGCCAGGGACTCCTCGCCCACCTTGTCCAGGGAGATCATGACCTGGAGGTCGCCGGAGCCGTCGCGGAGGGTGGCGAAGCAGAGCTTGCCGCCGGTCCTGGACAGCATCACGCGGCCGGTGACGCCCACTTTGTCGCCCGTCGCGGTGTCAGCGGAGAGATCAGCGTATTTCTGGCGGATCTCGTCGTTGGTCGCGGTGCGCGGGAAGTTCACCGGGTAGGGGTCGACGTCCTCGGAACGGAGGCGGTCGAGCTTCTCCCGGCGCACGCGCATCTGCTCGGGCAGATCCTCGGCGGGATTCGTCACGTCATCGGTCACAGTTCCAAAGGGTACCGATGCGGCGAACCCCGTGAGTTCGCCGGTCGCGCGGCACGGGAAGGGGTGTTCTCCCGTGCCGCGACGTGCCGCGGTGTCCTCAGGGGGCGTTGCGGTGGTAGATCAGCCGCAGGCCGATCAGCGTGAGCCAGGGCTCGTGCATGTCGATCGAGCGTGCCTCGCTGACCACGAGCGGCGCCGCGCTGCCGGTGGCGACCACGGTGACGTCGTCGGGGTCGGCGGCGAGCTCGGCCGCCATCCGCTCGACGATCCCGTCCACCTGACCGGCGAAGCCGTAGATGATGCCGGCCTGGAGCGCCTCGACGGTGTTCTTGGCGATCACCGAGCGGGGGCGGATCAGCTCCACCTTGTGCAGCTGCGCCCCGGCCGCGGCGAGCGCGTCCACCGAGATCTCGATGCCGGGGGCAGTCACCGCGCCGACGTACTCCCCCTTGGCGGAGACGGCGTCGAAGGAGGTCGCGGTCCCGAAGTCGACGATGACGCACGGCCCGCCGTACAGCTGGATGGCCGCCAGCGCGTTGACGATGCGGTCGCTGCCGACCTCCTTCGGGTTGTCCATCCGGACCGGCACCCCGGTGCGGACCCCGGGCTCGACGATCACCGCGTTCACGTCGCCGTAGTAGCGGCGGCACATCTCGCGCATCTCGTTGAGCACCGAGGGGACGGTGGAGCAGATCGCGATGCCGTTGACGTCGGCGCCCTTGAGCAGTGGCGACTGCCCGAGCAACCCCTGGAGCACGACGGCGATCTCGTCCGCCGTACGCCGGGCGTCCGTGGCGATCCGCCAGTGCTCGATGACGTCCTCACCCTCGAAGAGCCCGAGAACGGTGTGGGTGTTGCCGACGTCGATGGCAAGCAGCATCAATTCCCCCGAAGGTCCAAGGCGATGTCCAGCGCCGGTGCCGAGTGCGTGAGCGCGCCCACGGCAAGGTAGTCAACACCTGTTTCGGCCACGTCACGAGCGACCTGGAGGGTGAGCCCCCCGCTGGACTCCAGCCGCGCCCGGCCGTCCACGAGCCGTACGGCCCGTGCCAGCTCCTCGACGGTGAAATTGTCCAACAGGATCTCCTCCGCTCCCTCCGCCAGCACCGGCTCGATCTGGTCGATCCGATCGACCTCGACCTCGATCGGCAGGCCGGGGTAGGCGTCACGGACAGCCCGGAACGCCTCGGCGACCCCGCCGGAGGCCACCACGTGATTGTCCTTGATCAGCGCGGCGTCCGAAAGCGACATCCGGTGATTGGTTCCGCCGCCGCACCGGACGGCGTACTTCTCCAGGGCGCGCAGTCCGGGCAGCGTCTTGCGGCTGTCCCTGATCCGGGCCCCGGTCCCCTCGACGGCCAGGACCCAGCGGCCGGTCAGGGTCGCGATGCCCGACAGGTGGGTGAGCAGGTTGAGCGCGGTGCGCTCGGCGGTCAGCAGGTCCCGGGTGGGGCCGGTGACGGTCATCAGCACGTCGCCCCGGACGACGCGCTCACCGTCCTTGACCCTGCGCTCGGTCACCAGGCGGCCCTGGCCGAGGTGGGAGAACGCGCCCTCGGCCACGGCCAGTCCCGCGACCACGCCGTCCTCGCGGGCCACCACGTCGGCGGTGGCGGTCTGGTCGGCGGGGATGGTGGCCAGGCTGGTGACGTCGCCCGCCTCCCGCAGGTCCTCGGCCTCGGCCGCCCGCAGGATCGCGGCCACCGCCGCCGGGTCCAGGCCCGCCTCGATCAGGTCGCTCTCCACCTGGGCCGGCAGCCCGGTCGCGCGCCGCCCGTGCGGTACGTAGGTCATGGCGGGTCCCTCCGCTGTCAGGGTGGTGTCGAGGTGGCCCAGCCACCGGTCGTCGTCGCGCTCGGGAAAGTCCTCCCGCCAGTGCGAGCCCCGGGTCTCCCGGCGTTCGCGGGCGGCCGCCACGAGCGCGGAGGCGACCGTCAGCAGGTTGGTGGTCTCCCAGGACTCGGTACAGGGCTCGACCGCCACCGGGGTCCACCTGAGGTTCATCAGGGCCCTGGCGACCTCTCCCAGGGACTCCTGGCCGCGCAGCACGCTCGCCCCCCGGCTCATGTGCGCCTGGATCCTGCTGCGGGCCCTGGGGTCGATCAGGCCGGTGGGCCGGTCGTCGGGAACGGGCTCACTCGCCACGGACGTCGTGTTCTCGGCGCGGGCGGCCCGTACGGCGTGGATGTCGGCGGCGATGCGCCCGGCGAAGACCAGGCCTTCGAGCAGGGAGTTGGAGGCCAGCCGGTTGGCGCCGTGCACGCCGGTGCACGCGACCTCGCCGCACGCGTACAGGCCGGGCACGCTGGTACGGCCGCGCAGGTCGGCGCGCACGCCACCGCTGGCGTAGTGGGCGGCGGGCGCGACGGGGACGAGCTGGGTGACCGGGTCGATGCCGTGCTCCAGGCAGACCGCGTGGATCGTCGGGAAGCGGGTGCGCCACTTCTCCTCACCGAAGTGGCGGGCGTCGAGATAGACGTGGTCGGCGCCGGTGGCGCGCATCCGCCGCATGATCGCCTTGGCCACGACGTCGCGGGGGGCGAGGTCGGCGAGCTCGTGGACGTCCCGCATGAACGGGGTGCCGTCCGCGTCGACCAGCACCGCGCCCTCGCCCCTGACCGCCTCGGAGACCAGCGGCTGCTGGCCGGTGGAGTCCTCGCCGAGCCACAGGACGGTCGGGTGGAACTGGACGAACTCCAGGTCCCTGACGACGGCTCCCGCGCGCAGCGCGAGCGCCACCCCGTCGCCGGTGGAGACGACGGGGTTGGTGGTGGCGGCGTAGACCTGGCCCATGCCGCCGGTGGCCAGCACCACGGCCCCGGCCGTGACAGCGCCCACCCCGTCGCGCTCGCCCTCGCCCATGACGTGCAGGGTCACCCCCGCGGTACGGCCCTCGGCGTCCTTGAGGAGGTCGAGGACGAGCGCGTGCTCGATCACCTCGATGTCCGACTCCGCGACGGCCTGGACGAGTGCCCGCTGCACCTCGGCCCCGGTGGCGTCGCCGCCCGCGTGCACGATGCGGTCGCGCCGGTGGCCGCCCTCCCTGGTGAGCTGGAGCGTCCCCGTGGCGTCGGTGTCGAACCGGGCCCCCACCGCGATCAGGCCGCGCAGCGCGCCGGGCCCCTCCGTCACCAGGACCCGGACGGCCTCCTCGTCGCAGAGGCCGACCCCGGCGACGAGCGTGTCGGACAGGTGCTCCTCGGGGGTGTCCCGCGGGTCGAGCACGGCGGCGATGCCGCCCTGGGCCCAGCGGGTCGAGCCGGACGACAGGACGTCCTTGGTGACGACCAGGACCTTCGCCCCGGGTTCGAGGGCGGCGTACCGCAGCGCCAGGGTGAGGCCGGCGACGCCGGAGCCCACCACGACCACGTCCGCCCGTACCGTCCAGCCCGGAGCGGGAGCGGTCAACCTCTGGGGAATGGCCGGGATGCTCATAGCCGCCTCCTCGCGGGGTTCATTAGAGGCCGTTCATTTCGTCAGTGTGACGATAACGCGGCCCGCGAAGCGGCTGTTCCCCGGGGTGGGACATTTCACCCGATCATTGAAATAACAGCAGCTTGGGGACGTACGCGACAGCCCACCGGTCACCAACCGGCATCGGCCGCCCACCGGCCGCCCACCGGCCACCGCCAGCCACCAGCCGTCCACCACCCACCGGCCACCGCTCACCGGTCGCCGTCAGCCGCCCACCCCGCCACCGCCGGCTGTCAGCCGCCCACCGCCTACCGCTACCGCCCACCGGCCCTCACCGGCAAGCGGCCCGGAGTCAGCCGGTGGCGAGCGTGACGTTGTCGATCAGCCTGGTGGAGCCCACCCTGGCGGCCACCGCGAGGATCGCCTCGCCCGCGTGGTCGTCGCCGACCTCCGCGAAGGTCGCGGGGTCGACCAGGACCAGGTAGTCGAGCGCCAGCGACGGCTCGGCCTCCAGGACGGCGAGCGCGGCCCGGCGGATCTCGGCGGGGACGCGCCGCGCGGACCCGGCCGTCAGGGCGCGGGACAGGGCCAGGGCCGTCACCCGGTCCTCCGCCGACAGGTAGCGGTTGCGGCTGGACAGCGCCAGGCCGTCCGGCTCGCGGACCGTGGGCCCGCCGACGATCGAGACCGGCAGGTTCAGGTCGGCGACCATCCTGCGGATCACCGCGAGCTGCTGGGCGTCCTTCTGCCCGAACACCGCCACGTCCGGCTGGACCAGGTTGAACAGCTTCAGCACCACGGTCAGCACGCCGTCGAGGTGGCCGGGCCGAAACTCCCCCTCGACGACCGATCCCATCCCTCCCGCGGAGACGCCGACCTGCCTGTCCGGCAGGTACATGTCCTCGGCCGAGGGGGCGAACACCACGCTCACCCCCTCGGCCTCGCAGATCTCGACGTCGGCGTCGAACGTACGGGGATAGCGGGAGAAGTCCTCGGTGGGCCCGAACTGGAGCGGGTTCACGAAGATGCTCACCGCCACGTGCGCGGCCCTCTCGCGGGCCAGCCGGATGAGCGAGCGGTGGCCCTCGTGCAGCGCGCCCATGGTCGGCACGAGCGCGAGCGCGTTCCCCCCCGAGGAGGCGCCCGCGCCGATCCCCAGTGTCTCGCGGGCCTTGAGCAGCCCTGCGCGGTCGTCCGCCACGATCACTGGAACCTCCCGGGGGTCCTCCGGCTCCCGGGCCGGAGAGGAATGACGGTCATCGGAATCCGCCGGTATCCGCCGGTCGCCTTCGCCGGGCGGATCCGGCTCACCGGATCAGCTAACCGGATCGGGTCGCCGGAGCGGGCACCGGGTCGGGCATCAGGTCCGGCATCGGGGCGGCACAGCGAGACCCTGGGACCGCGCCCCGCCTCCCGGGCCGCTCTCGTGCCCCACGGGCGCTCAGGGCCGCCCGCCGCCTCCTGCGCCACTCTCGTGTCCACCATGGCCACTCAGGTCCATATGTTGCCGCCCAGGGCGTCCAGGAGGCGCTCCGCGGCCTCCGGCTTGAGCAGCCCGGCCGCCAGCGCCCGGTCGGCGGTGAGCCTGGCGAGCGCCACATAGGCGTCCGCCGCCTCGGGGGCGGCGAGGATCAGCGCGTCCACGTGCCTGCGGACGGTCCCGGCGTCGCCGCGCACCACCGGGCCGGTCAGCCCGGCGATGCCGAGCCTCAGCACGTTCTCCAGGGCCGCGCCGAGCAGCGGGCCGAGCATCCGGCCCGGCTGCTCCACGCCGATCCTCTCCAGCAGCTCCGAGGACTCCGCGACAAGCGTCACCATGTGGTTGGCCGCCTGCGCCAGCGCCGCGTGGTAGAGCGGCCGGTCCTCGTCGGCGATCCAGACCGGCTCGCCCTCCATCTCGATGACGAGGGCCTCGGCCACCGGGCGGAGCGGGTCGGGAGCGGTCACCCCGTAGGAGATCCCGGTGAGGCGGCGCAGGTCGTCGTCGCGGCCGGTGAAGGTCATCACGGGGTGCAGCGCCAGCGGCAGCGCCCCGGCCTTGATCGCCGGGTTCAGCACGGCCAGGCCGTACGCGCCGCTGGTGTGGGCCACCAGCTTGCCGCGCAGATCGGCGCCGGTCTCGATCAGGCCGGAGACCAGGCCGGGCAGCACGTCGTCGGGGACGGTCAGCAGGACGAGGTCCGCACCGGCCACCACGTCCTCGGGCCGGGTGGGGACGAGCCCGAGCCGCTCGACCGCCCGCTCCCTGGAGGCGTCGGAGACACCGCTCGCCGCCACCACCCGGTGTCCCGCCCTGACGAGCGCGGCGCCGAGCGCCGAACCGACCCTGCCCGCTCCAACCACTCCGACGGCCAGCCGTGCCGGGCGATCGACTGCGTCCATGACGTCCCGTCCTTCGACCATGTGGGGCTCCGTGCCCGATTGACCAGCGTAACGGGCCAGGCCGTCGTAACCGCGGCAAGCCGCGTCTTCGGTAGCGGTCGGTAGCGGAGGCGGGGCTCTCCCCGAGCGGCCCGGACGGGCGAAGCGGGAGCGTAAGGGACCCGCCGGAGAACCCGCGGGCCCGGCTCACGCGGCGATCCGGACCGCGGCGCGCCGACGCGGCGTCGACGACGATCGCGTAAACCGGTGACAGAATGTAGTCATGCATTCACTCGAAGCGTCAGCCCGAGTCGATCTCGTTCCCCCGCCCCGGCGGGTAGCGTCTGAGAGCGTGTGGCTCACCTGGCGTGCCGCGATGGAGCATGCGCTCTACGGCGAAAGCGGCTTCTATCTCCGGGAGCGCCCCTCCAGCCATTTCCGGACATCGGTCGGCGCCTCCCCCGTCTTCGCCGAGGCCGTGCTGCGTGAGCTGGCCGCGATCGACGAGGCGCTCGGCGGCCCCGCCAGGCTCGACCTGGTCGACATCGGCGCCGGCGAGGGCGAGCTGGCGGCCGGCGTGCTGGCCGCGGCGCCGCCCGCGCTCCGGTCGAGACTGCGGGTGACCGCGGTCGACCTGGCGTCCCGGCCGCCGGAGCTGCCCGGGGAGATCGTCTGGGCGAGGGCCGCGCCGGACGGGATCCACGGGCTGGTGATCGCCAACGAGTGGCTCGACAACGTCCCGGTCGACGTCGCGGAGCAGACGGCGGACGGGCCCCGGCTGGTCATGGTCAACGTCACCGACGGTGAGGAGCGCCTCGGCGGCAGGCCCTCGGAGGTGGATCTCGCCTGGCTGGACCGATGGTGGCCGATGCGGACCGTCGGGGAGCGGGCCGAGATCGGCAGGCCGCGCGACAGGGCTTGGGCGTCGGTGATCGTACGGCTGGCGCGCGGCCGGGCGGTCGCGATCGACTACTCCCACGCCCTGGACGACCGGCCGCCGTACGGCACGCTGGCCGGATACCGCGACGGGGCGATGGTCGCGCCCGTGCCCGACGGCTCGTGCGACATCACCGCCCACGTGGCGCTCGACGCCTGCGCGGCCTCCGGCGAGAGCGCCGGGGCCGTCACGACGGCGCTGACCACGCAGCGCGAGGCGTTGCGCGCCCTCGGGGTCACCGGAGGACGCCCCCCGGTCGAGCAGGCCGGGAAAGACCCGCGCGGCTACCTGCAGGCTCTCGCCAGGGCCTCGGAGGAGGCGGAGCTCATCGCGGCGGGCGGCCTCGGCGGGTTCGGCTGGCTCTCCCAGAGCCGTCACTGACCCGCCGGGCCGATGCCGGCCGTCCCAGTGCCGCCGCCCACCCGCCGCACCGATGCCGGCCGTCCCGGAGCCGTCACCCGACCCGCCGCACCGATGCCGGCCGTCCCAGTGCCGCCGCCCACCCGCCGGGCCGATGTCGCTCCGGCGGGGCCCACCGCCCGGGACGGATCCCGCTCGCCGACGGGTCCCGCTCGCCGGCCGGGATTCGGCAGGTTCTCAGACCCGCACATCGAGGGAGGTCAGGCCCCGGATGACGTAGCCCGGGCCCCAGGAGGGCTCGGCGGCGAGCTCCATCTTCGGCGCTCTGCGCAGCAGGGCGCCGAAGGACTCGATCAGCTCGACCCTGGCCAGCGGCGCCCCCAGGCAGAAGTGGATGCCGGCGCCGAAGGAGATGTGCGGGTTGTCGGCCCGGCCCACGTCCAGGCGGGCGGGGTCGGCGAAGACCTCGGGGTCGCGGTTGGCCGAGCCGAACAGCAGCGCCACCTCGGCGCCGCGCGGGATGTCGACCCCGCCCACCGAGACGTCCTCCAGCACCCAGCGCTCGAACATCTGCAGCGGGGTGTCCCAGCGCATCAGCTCCTCGACCGCCGTGGGCAGCAGCGCGTGGTCGGCGCGGAGCCGGTCCAGCTCGGCCGGGTTGCGGAACAGCGACCACCAGCCGTTGCCGGTGACGTTGACGGTGGCCTCGTGCCCGGCGTTGAGCAGCAGCACGCAGGTGCCGACCAGCTCCTCCTCGGTGAGCCTGTCACCCTCGTCGGCCACCAGGGCGAGCGCGCTGATCAGGTCGTCACCGGGGTCGGCCCTGCGGGCGCGGGCCAGCTCGACGAGGTAGGCGGAGAACTCCTCGGCCGCCCGTACGGCCGTGTGCTGGGCCTCGACCGACGGCTGGAGCTCGTACATGCCGCAGATGTCGGCCGACCAGGGCCGCAGCAGGTGCCGGTCGGCCTCGGGGACGCCGAGCATCTCGGCGATCACGGTGACCGGGAGCGGCTCGGCGACCTCGGCGATCAGGTCTCCGCCGCCGCGCTCGACGAAGGCGTCCACCAGCTCCCCGGCCATGCGGGCGACCTTGGGGCGGAGCGCCTCGACCATACGGGGGGTGAACGCCTTCGACACCAGCCGCCGGAGCCTGGTGTGCACCGGCGGCTCGACGTCGAGCATCCCCGCCCTGATCACCCGCCAGAACGGGTCCTGGAACCCGGGGTCGTCCGGCCTGCCGAACTCCTGGTGCGAGGCCACGTGCAGGTAGGAGCGGCCGAGCCTGCGGTCCCGCAGCAGCGCGTTGACGTCGGCGTGCCTGGCCACCAGCCACTGGCCGGTCGGCTCGAAGAAGCTGACCGGCCGCTCCCGCCTCAGCTCGTCGTAGACGTCGTAGGGATGGGCGACGAATTCCGGATTCCAGGGATCAAAGAGCACGTAGGCATCGTAATCCCCGGCTCAGGATCAGGCCCGTTCGTCCGGCTTCCCCCTCTCGGCGGGCTCGTCGGCGCGACCCGACGGAGCCGCCTGACCCACCGGGGTCTCCGGGGTCTCCGGGGTTCCCGGAGCGGCCTCGCCCTCGGCCTCGTAGCGGGCTCGCAGCTCGACCGGCTTGCGCTTCGCCTTGCCGCGCATCCGGATGTTCAGCAGCTCCACCAGCAGCGAGAACGCCATGGCGAAGTAGATGTAGCCCTTGGAGATGTGCTGCTCGAACCCCTCGGCGATGAGCACGACACCGATCAGCACCAGGAAGGACAGCGCGAGCATCTTGATGCTCGGGTGCCGCTCCACGAAGCGGCTGATCGGCCCGGAGGCGACCAGCATCACGATGACCGAGACGATGACGGCCGCGATCATGACACCCAGCTCGTCGACCATGCCGACCGCGGTGATCACCGAGTCGAGCGAGAAGACGACGTCGAGGATCATGATCTGGATGATCACCGAGGTGAAGGACGCGGCCACCTTGCCCTCGGAGTGGCCCGAGTCGCCCTCCAGGCTGCCGTGCATCTCGTGGACGCTCTTGCCCAGCAGGAACAGGCCGCCGAGTATCAGGATCAGGTCGCGCCCCGATATCCCCTGCCCGAAGACCTCGAACATCGGTTCTGTGAGCCTCACCACCCACGACAACGCCAGCAGCAGCAGGAGGCGGCTGATCAGGGCGACGGCGAGGCCCAGCCTGCGAGCCCTGTCACGCTGCGCGGGCGGGAGCTTGCTCACCAGGATCGAGATGAAGATGATGTTGTCGATCCCCAGGACGATCTCCAGGGCGACAAGGGTGAAGAACCCTATCCATATCTCCGGGTTGGTCACCCAGTCCATTGCTTTCTCCTTCGTCGGTCGGCGCTTGGGACACACCGTCGGCCAACTGCCCGAACGCTTCTTCGGCTGACTGCCAGGACGACCGGGAGACGCCCGGAGTTCCTCTCCTTCATCACGCTTCGCTGTCAATTCGCCGGGCGCTCCCGAAGGCGCCCGTCCAGGCTCTGATATCGGGTTGATCACATTTCGGACTTGCGAGGCACCGCGGGGTGTCGGTTATAGTTCCCCCGTAGGTCATGAGTGCCAGTGACAAGCCCCGGCTCGCTGGCCGGCAACCCTCGCGTCCGCGGCGGGGTGCCCCGGGTGAGGACCTGGTCCGGCACGAGGTGTGCCGGGCAAGCGCGGGCTCCAGGCACCTGTGTCACGGGTTGGGGTCCGATGACCTCGAAGGAGCCCTGGCATGTCCACCCTGACGATCTTCAGCACCCCCGAGAGCCTCGTCCCCGCTCACGCGAGCACCCCCGAGACCCGTACGCCGGGTGACCGCCCGATCCCGGCCGTGCTCGGCTCGGACCTGGAGGTCCCGGTCAGGGGCGGCAGGCTCGTCCGCTACGCCAACCTCGACTACGCCGCGAGCGCCCCCTGTCTGGAGCCGGTGAGCGCCGCCGTCGCCGCCGCGCTCCCGGCCTACTCCAGCGTCCACCGCGGCGCCGGGTACGCGTCCCAGCTGACCACGGCCCGCTACGAGCAGGCCAGGCACACGGTGCGCGCCTTCGTCGGCGCCCGGCCCGACGACTCGGTGATCTTCACCCGCAACACCACGGACGCGACCAACCTGCTCGCCCGCAGCCTGCCCGAGGGCACCACCGCCGTGGTCTTCGACACCGAGCACCACGCCTCGCTGCTGCCCTGGGAGCGGGCCGTGCGGCTCGCGGCCCCCGCCTTCCCCGGCGAGGCCGTCCGGGCCGCCGACGACGCCCTCGCCTCGATCGACGGCCCCAAGCTGCTGGTCGTGACCGCCGCCTCCAACGTCACCGGGGAGCTCTGGCCGATCGCCGCGCTGGCCCACATCGCCCACCGCCACGGGGCCCGCGTCCTCGTCGACGCCGCGCAGCTCGTCCCGCACCGCCGCCTCAACCTGACGGCGCTCGACCTGGACTACGTGGTCTTCTCCGGCCACAAGCTCTACGCGCCGTTCGGCACCGGCGCGCTGATCGGCCGCTCCGACTGGCTGGCCGAGGCCGAGCCGTACCTGCGGGGCGGCGGCGCGGTGAAGGCCGTGAACGACGACGGCACCGAGTGGCACGACGACCCCGAGGCCCGGCACGAGGCCGGGACCCCGAACGTGCTGGGCGCCGTCGCGCTCGCCGCGGCCTGCGACGCCCTGACCGCCACCGGCTGGACCCCGCTGGTCCGCGAGGAGGAGCGCCTCCTCGGGCGCCTGCGCGCGGGCCTCGCCTCCGTCCCCGGCGTCCACGAGCTGTCCCTGTGGGGCCCGGACCACCCGCGCGTCGGCATCGTCTCCTTCGTGGTGGACGGCTTCACCGCCCGCGAGGTCGCCGAGGCCCTGTCCGGCGACTACGGCATCGGCGTCCGCGACGGCAAGTTCTGCGCCCACCCCTTCGTACGGCACCTGCTGGGCGCCAAGGACGGCGGCTGCGACGACGTCACCGCCTCCGCCGTCCGCGCCTCCATCGGCATCGGCACGACCTCCGAGCACGTCGACCGGTTGGTCGAGGCCCTGCGGGATCTTGCCTCGCGCGGCTGACGTGACAGCATGGCCCTATGACTGAAGGCGCGCCCCGCGAGCTGAACGTGGGAATGGGGGCGGGCGCCGAGGCCGTGCGGGGGGCGTACGGCAAGGAGCTCGCGACCGAGGACATGATCCTCAACATCGGACCGCAGCACCCCTCCACGCACGGCGTGCTGCGGCTGCGGCTCACGCTGGACGGGGAGCGGATCAGCGCGGCCGAGCCGATCGTGGGCTACATGCACCGGGGCGCCGAGAAGCTCTTCGAGGTGCGCGACTACCGGCAGATCATCGTGCTGGCCAACCGGCACGACTGGCTGTCGGCGTTCGCCAACGAGCTGGGCGTCGTCCTCGCGGTGGAGCGGATGCTCGGCATGGAGGTGCCTGTCAGGGCGGTCTGGACGCGCACGCTGATGGCCGAGCTCAACCGGGTGCTCAGCCACCTGATGTTCCTCGGCTCCTACCCGCTGGAGCTGGGCGCGATCACCCCGATGTTCTACGCGTTCCGGGAGCGCGAGACCCTCCAGGCCGTGATGGAGGAGATCTCCGGCGGGCGCATGCACTACATGTTCAACCGGGTCGGCGGCCTCAAGGAGGAGATCCCCGAAGGGTGGACGGGCCGGGTCGCCCAGGCCGTGGCCGACGTGCGGCGGCGGCTGCCCGACATCGAGAACCTCGTCGCCGGGAACGAGATCTTCCTCGCCCGCACGCGCGGGGTGGGCGTCCTCGACCGCGAGACGATCATGCAGTACGGCGTGAGCGGCCCCATCGCCCGCGCCGCGGGCGTCGACGTCGACCTGCGCAGGGACGAGCCCTACCTCGCCTACGGCGAGCTGCCGGTGAAGGTCGTCACCCGGTCGGCGGGAGACTGCCACGCCCGGTTCGAGGTGCTGCTGGAGCAGGTGAAGGTCTCCCTCGACCTGGCCGACGCCTGCGTGGAACGGCTCCTCGACCTGCCCCCGGGGCCGGTCAACCAGCGCCTGCCCAAGGTGTTGAAGGTTCCCGAGGGCCACACCTACGCCTGGACGGAGAGCCCGCTCGGCCTCAACGGCTACTACCTGGTCTCGCGCGGGGAGAAGACGCCGTGGCGGATGAAGCTCCGCTCGGCCTCCTTCAACAACGTCCAGGTGCTGCGCGAGATGCTTCCCGGCCACCTGGTCGCGGACATGGTGGCCATCCTGGGTTCGATGTTCTTCGTCGTCGGCGACATCGACAAGTAAGGCACGGTTGCAACCGCATGATCGAACCCGGTGAGGACCAGGAGAGGGCGACCCCCTCGGCGCTCCCCACCCCCTCCGCACCGCCCGCCCCCCGCACCTTCTCCGCGACCTCTCCGGGAACCCCCGAGCCTTCTCCCGGAACCCCCGAGCCCGTCACTTCTCCGGGAGCCCCCGAGCCCGGCGCGACCGTCACCGGAACCACCACGACCTCGGATCCCGTTCCGCCCGAGACTCCCCCCGCCGGGGACGGGCCGCGCCGGGACCGGTACGTCGACTGGTTGCGCGCGTTCAGCCTGATCGTCGTGGTCGTCTGGCACTGGGCGTTCACGATCCTGCAGTGGGGCCCCGACGGCCCCTCGCCGACGAGCCCGCTGGGTTTCACCTCGGGGTTGTGGATACTGACGTGGCTGCTGCAGGTGCTGCCGCTCTTCTTCTACGTGGGCGGGTACGTCCACCTGCTGTCGTGGAACCGGGCCTGCGAGCGCGGTGTCGGCATCGGCACCTTCGTGTGGCGGCGCATCCGGAGCCTCGCGATCCCCGCGCTGGCGCTGGCCGGGACCTGGATCGTGTTCGGCGCGCTCGTGGCGTGGGCGCTCGGGATCGAGTGGATGGACCGCGTGGTCCTGCTCGTCATCAGCCCGCTCTGGTTCATCGGCGTCTACCTCGTGCTGATCGCCCTGCTCCCGATCTCGCTCTGGCTGCACCGGCACTACGACGTGCTGGCCCTGATCTGGCTGGCGGGGGCGGCGCTCGTCGTCGACGTGCTGCGGCTGCGCTACGGGTACGAGGCCGCGGGCTGGCTCAACATGATCATCGTCTGGGGACTGGCCCACCAGGCCGGTTTCTTCTACGACAGGGTGGTGGCGCTTCCCCGCCGCTTCGACGTCGCCATCCTGTGGACCGGCCTGTTCGCCCTCTTCGGCCTGGTCTACTCGGGCATCTACCCGGGTTCGATGGTGGGCGTCCCCGGCGACAAGCTCTCCAACATGGCCCCGCCCACCTTCGTCATCGTGGCGCTCCTGATCTTCCAGATCGGCCTGGTGGAGGTGCTGAGGCCGTCCATGGAACGCCTGCTCGAACGTCCCAGGTGGCAGCGCGTGAACGAGACGGTCAACCGGTTCGCGCTCCCGCTGTTCCTGTTCCACACGACCGGCATGGCGATCTGGGTGGCGCTGACCTGGTGGCTGGCGGGCGGCGGGCCCGGCTCGGGGGTGCGGCCCGACCTGTTCTGGTGGCTGGAGCGCCCCGTGGCCGTCGCCGGGGCGCTGGTCTGCACGCTCCCGGTCATCATGCTCTTCGGCCGCAAGTGGACGGCGAGACGGCCGCGTTAGGAAGCGGCGGCCACGCCGGGACACGGCGGCCACGCCGGCGCGGCGCCCGCCTCAGCGGTCGTCGTCCGCGGAGTCCTTGGGAACCTTGCAGCAGTGCTCCAGGTACAGGGCCGAGCAGATCAGCAGCACGCACGCCAGCAGCGACCCGCCGGTGATGAAGAAGTCGCGGCGGGGGACCTCCTGCTCCAGCAGCTCCACCGTGTAGAGGGTGAACCCGGCGAAGATCCCGCCGAAGATCGCCCCGCCGTACGCGGAGGCCTTGGCCAGGGCGGCCAGGCGGGCCACGGCCAGGGGTTCGACGGGCTTGGTGTCGGGCCTGCGCTCGATCCTGGCCTTCGTCATCCAGCCGCTGTAGAACTCGCCGATCGCCAGCAGCAGCACCGTCGGGATCGCCGTCCACGGCACGGTCGGCAGATCCGAGTAGAGCGGTCTGAGCAGCCCCCAGGTGAGAATCGCGAACACGAGGAAGATCCCGATGAGAACGCCGGGACGGGTTGGCTTCACGCGGGCCTCTGGAGGGTCAGGTCGGGGCGCGGCCGTACGTATCCCTGGTCGAGACCGGCCAGCAGGTCGGCCACCCGCCGCCCGGAGAGGACGGCGCCGGGGTCGGCCCGCACCCAGGGGACCAGCACGAACGCGCGCTCGTGCGCCCTGGGGTGCGGCAGGGTGAGGTCGGGGTCGTCCATGACGACGTCCCCCACGGTGATCAGGTCGACGTCCAGGGTGCGCGCTCCCCAGCGCTCCACCCGGACCCTTCCGAAGGCGTTCTCCACACCTTGAGCACGATCGAGGAGCTCCCGGGGTTCCAGCGCGCTCTCGGCGACCACCACGGCGTTGAGGTAGGCGCCCTGTTCCGGCCCGCCGACCGGGTCGGTCTCGTAGACCGGCGACACCGCGACGAACGTGAGCCCCGGCTGCTCGAAGAGGGCGTCGAGCGCGCCCCGCAGGGTGTCGAACCGGTCGCCCAGGTTGCTGCCGAGCGCCAGGACCACCCTCATCCCCGGCCCCGGGTGATCGTCACGATCACGTCGTCGAACGGCAGCGGGATCGGCGCGGCGGGCTTGTGCACGCTCACCTCCGCCGCCTGGACGAGCTCGCGGGACAGGCAGACGTCGGCCAGCCGCTGGGCGAGGGTCTCGATCAGGTCGACCGGCTCGCCCCCCACGACCCGCGCCAGGTCCTCGGCGAGCTCGCCGTAGTGGACGGTCCTGGTGAGGTCGTCACCGGCCGCCGCCGGCGCCGTGTCGAGGAACAGGGTGACGTCGACGACGAACTCCTGGCCGAGCTCCCGCTCCGCCGCCAGCACGCCGTGCCGACCGCGCACCCGCAGCCCTCTCAGGCTGATCCGGTCGGTGGCCCTCCTGCCGGACGCGCCCGGCGGCAGGCCGTACGCCACCTCCCCTGACAGGCCCGGGGCGAGGTTCCCCAGCGGGTCCAGCGGGTCCAGCGGGTCCGGCGACCGGCCGCCGACCGGCTCGTCGGCCGGGTCTCCGATCAGGTCGCTGACGCCGTCGTCGATCCGCAGTGGCGCGTCGTCGCGGCCCCCGGACCCGTCACCGCCGTCGAACCCGCCCCCGAATCCGTTCCCGGACCCGTCACCGCCGTCGAACCCGTCCCCGAATCCGTTCCCGAACCCGTCACCGGCTCGCCCCGCGCCCACTGTGGAATCGACGCGCCCGCCGGGCCGCCCGTTTGTCACGAAGCCGCCGTTCGCGGCGGGCCGCTCCCCTGCCGCCGGGTGACCGCCACTCCCGCCGGACCGTTCACCGGTGCGCTCGCTCACGCGGCTTCCTCTTCCTCGTCCTCGTCGTCACCCTGCAGCACGGGTGAACCGTGGTGCAGCCAGAGCCGCCACCCCGCCGACGTCCGCACGAAGGTGTTGCTCGCGACCACCTTGCCCGCCGCGAAGCTGGAATCACCTTCGTCGCCCGCGGTGAGGATGTTCTCCTCACAGGTGAGGATGGCGACGTCGCCCAGGACCATGACACGGACGTCGGTCAGCACGAACTGGATGTAGGGCGTGTTGGCCATGATGAGCGCCCACGAGCGCAGCACCTCCTGCCGGCCGTTCACGATCGGCCAGCCGGGGTGGACGCAGCTCACCTGCTCACCCTCGATGTCCTCGGCCCAGATCTCGGTCATCCGGTCGAGGTCGGCGTCCTCGATGGCGGTGTAGAACGCCTGGTTGACCGTCTCGACGGCGGTGGTGTCGACGCTCATGATCTCGCTCCCTGAACTGCGGCAGCCACACGGACGGCGTCCGCGTTCGGACGGACGTCGTGCACGCGCACACACCAGGCCCCCGCCTGCGCGGCGAGCGCGGTCACGGCGAGCGTGGCATCGTCACTACGACTGAAAGGGCGCGGCACGCCCTCCGGGTCGGCCAGGAGGCGACCCAGGAAGCGTTTCCGCGAGGCTCCGACGAGCAGCGGGTAACCCAGCTCCGCGAGCCTGTCGACGCCCGCGATCAGCGCCCAGTTGTGTTCGGGGTTCTTGGAGAAGCCCAGCCCCGGGTCGAGCACGATCTGCTCCTCCGCCACCCCCTCGGCCAGCACGGAGGCGACCCGCTTGGCGAGCTCCTCGCGCACCTCGGTCACCACGTCGCCGTACACGGCCCTGCGGTCCATGGCGTGGCTGTGCCCCCGCCAGTGCATCACCACGTACGGCACCCCGGAGGCGGCCACGACCCTCGGCATCGCCGGGTCGGCCAGCCCTCCGCTGACGTCGTTGACCAGTCTCGCCCCGGCGTCCACGGCCATCTGGGCGACCTCGGCCCGCATGGTGTCGACGCTGACGGTGACGCCCTCGCGGCTCAGCCCCCGGATGACGGGCTCCACCCTGGCGAGTTCCTCCTCCAGCGACACCCGCGCGGCGCCGGGCCTGGTGGACTCGCCACCGACGTCGACGATGTCGGCGCCCTGCTCGACCAGCTCCAGGCCGTGACGCACGGCCACCGCCGGGTCGAACCACCTGCCCCCGTCGGAGAAGGAGTCGGGAGTCACGTTGACCACGCCCATCACGAGGCACCGGCCCGCGTCCGGCAGCCCGGGCACACTCCACGTAGTCATGGCGACCAGCCTAGGCGTTGCGCACTGTACGCCCGTCTCGTGGGTCCGGCTTGCGCCATAACGAATCCGCACACCCGTCACAGGGCGGACGGCCCTCGGCCGGTGTCGCGCCCGGGACCTCTGGCCGGCATGCGTTCTCCTCCACTCGGGGTCGGCGGCTCCGCGGGACCTTCGGGCGTGGCCGTCTCGATCCGAGAGTCGGAGAAAAGCCCGGCCCTGCCGGGTGTGGCGATATTAGCCCGGTCACGGTCGGCCTGGGGAACTTTCCCCCTCCCGCAGCCCTTCCCGGCCACCGAGCCGGCCGGGTCCGGCCACCGGCCCGGCCGCGGCCCTGCCGGGATCCCGATAGAGCCCCTGACGAACCCGGCCGCGGCCCTGCCGGGGATCCTGACAGAGCCCCTGAGAAAGCGGAAACCCCGCCCGGACCGCCGATCGGCGGTCCGGGCGGGGTCACCCGTACAGGCTCTCGAAAGCGCGAGGGAGGGCGATCAGCGGATGATGAGGGCCATCGCCTCGGCGCGGGTCTTGTCACTGTTGCGGAAGTCGCCGCGCACCGCCGAGGTGATCGTCTTGGCGCCCGGCTTGCGGACCCCCCGCATGGTCATGCAGAGGTGCTCGCACTCGATCACGACGATGACCCCCCGCGGCTCCAGCACGTTCATGAGCGCGTCGGCGATCTGGGAGGTCATCCGCTCCTGCACCTGGGGACGCCTGGCGTACACGTCGACGAGGCGGGCGAGCTTGGACAGGCCGGTGACCTGCCCCTTCGCGTTCGGGATGTAGCCGACGTGGGCGACGCCGTGGAAGGGCACGAGGTGGTGCTCGCAGGTCGAGTAGACCTCGATGTCGCGGACGAGCACCATCTCGTCGTGGTCGACGTCGAAGACCGTGGTCAGGACGTCCTCCGGGGCCTGCCCCAGCCCGGCGAACTGCTCCGCGTAGGCGCGGGCGACGCGGGCGGGGGTGTCGCGGAGCCCGTCGCGGTCGGGATCCTCACCGATGGCGATGAGGATCTCCCGGACGGCGCCTTCCAGCCGGGCCGCGTCGACCTGAAGCGGCTTGGCACCACCCACGCTCAGTTCACGTCCTTGGGCGAGACGTCGGGGTGACCCGTCCCCGCCGGGAGGGCGCCGTTGCCGCCGGCCTCGCCCGCGGGGAGCGAGCCGTTGCCGGACTGCTCCTTGCGGGACAGGATCGGCGGGCGGTTGGAGGGCAGCCGCTTGCCGTAGCCGGAGTAGGAGGGCCTCTTCTCCTTGACGACGACCGGGGCGAAGATCTGCAGAACCTGGTCGCGGGAGAGGGTTTCCTTCTCCATCAGCTCCAGCACCAGGTTGTCGAGCACGTCGCGGTACTCGACGAGGATCTCCCAGGCCTGGTCGTGACCGGACTCGATGAGACGGCGGACCTCCTCGTCGATCGTGGAGGCGATCTTCTCGGAGTAGTCGCGCTCGTGGCCCATCTCACGGCCGAGGAAGACCTCGCCGTTGCCGCTGCCGAACTTGCGGGCGCCGAGCTGCTCGCTCATGCCGTACTCGGTGACCATGCGGCGGGCGATGGAGGTGGCCTTCTCGATGTCGTTGGAGGCACCGGTGGTGGGCTCGTGGAAGACGAGCTCCTCCGCCGTACGGCCGCCGAGGAGCATCGCGAGCTGGTCCAGCATCTCCGAGCGGGTCGCGAGGAACTTGTCCTCCATCGGCAGCGTCATCGTGTAACCGAGGGCGCGTCCGCGGGACAGGATCGTGATCTTGTGGACCGGGTCGGAGTTGGGCAGCGCGTGCGCGACCAGGGCGTGCCCACCCTCGTGGTACGCGATGATCTTCTTTTCCTGGTCCGACATGACGCGGGACTTGCGCTCGGGCCCGGCCATCACGCGGTCGATGGACTCCTCCAGGAGCTCCATCGTGATCAGCTTCTCGTCGGCCCGCGCGGTGAGCAGCGCGGCCTCGTTGATCACGTTGGCCAGGTCGGCACCGGTGAAACCGGGCGTCCGGCGGGCGATGATGTCGAGGTCGACGCCCTCGGCGAAGGGCTTGCCGCGGCCGTGCACCTTGAGGATGCCCTTGCGGCCCTCCAGGTCGGGGCGGTCGACGGTGACCTGGCGGTCGAAACGACCGGGGCGCAGCAGCGCGGGGTCGAGGATGTCGGGCCGGTTGGTCGCGGCGATCAGGATCACGCCGCCCTTGACGTCGAAGCCGTCCATCTCGACGAGGAGCTGGTTCAGCGTCTGCTCGCGCTCGTCGTGGCCGCCGCCGAGACCGGCGCCGCGGTGGCGGCCCACCGCGTCGATCTCGTCGATGAAGATGATCGCCGGAGCGTTCGCCTTGGCCTGCTCGAACAGGTCACGGACTCGCGAGGCGCCGACACCGACGAACATCTCGACGAAGTCGGAACCGGAGATGGAGTAGAACGGCACCCCGGCCTCACCGGCGACGGCCCTGGCGAGCAGGGTCTTGCCGGTTCCGGGCGGGCCGTAGAGCAGGACGCCCTTGGGGATCTTGGCGCCGATCGCCTGGAACTTGGCCGGGGCCTGCAGGAACTCCTTGATCTCCTGGAGTTCCTCGATGGCCTCGTCGGCACCCGCGACGTCGGCGAAGGTGGTCTTCGGGGTGTCCTTGGTGATGAGTTTCGCCTTCGACTTGCCGAAGTTCATCACCCTGGAGCCGCCGCCCTGCATCTGGTTCATGATGAACAGGAAGAACAGCACGATGAGAACGATCGGCAGGAAGCTCACCAGGAGCCCGAGAAGGAAGTTCTCCTTGGGCACGTCGACGTTGTATCCGCCGGGCAGCTTGTTGGCGTCCTCGGCCGCCTGGAGCTTGTCGGCGAGCTGCACGCCCTGCCCCGTCACCCACGAGGAGTAGTAGCGCTTCTTGTCGGTCAGAGTGACCTCGATGCGCTGGTCCTTGTCGATGATCTTGGCGTTCGAGACCTTGCCCTCGTCGATCCAGCTGACGATCTTTGAGGTGTCGGCCCTCTCGAAGTTGCCCTCACCGCCCCACATGGAGGTGACGAGAAGGAGCAGTACGACGATGCCCAGGATCCACAGCAGTGGCCCACGTGTAAATCGCTTGAGATCCATCCGATGCGGAACCCCGGCGGGCCCGTCCCTTCCTGACCAGAGCCTGGCAACCCCGGGCGAACCCGGGGTTCGCGGTATCCCTAACCGCTCCAACTGACTACCCAGAGACGGCGGGAGGCCACCTCTTCGGTTGTCCGAAGGTACACCGGCGTGGCGCGCGGGGTCACCGCGCGGACAGACCGGCTTTGCCCTACCAACGTACGTCAGGTAGGTCCGTGTTCCCCGCCGCTATGGGCAATGTCGCGTTTGTGAACGGCTTACTTCGCGCAGGGCGTACTTTTCAGCCCGCTCCGTATACGTGGGGGGCGAGAGTTCCGATGAAGGGAAGGTTGCGGTAACGCTCGGCGTAGTCGAGGCCGTAACCGATCACGAACTCGTTGGGGATGTCGAAACCGATGTACTTCACGTCGATCGGCACCTTGACCGCGTCCGGCTTGCGCAGCGCGGCGCAGATCTCCACCGAGGCGGGGTTGCGCGACTTCAGGTTGTGGACCAGCCACGACAGGGTCAGGCCGGAGTCGATGATGTCCTCGACGACCAGGACGTGGCGGCCGGCGATGTCGGTGTCGAGGTCCTTGAGCACCCGCACGACGCCCGACGACCTGGTTCCCGCCCCGTAGGAGGAGACGGCCATCCAGTCCATCTGCACGGGCAGGTGCAGGGCTCTCGCCAGGTCCGCCATCACCATGACCGCGCCCTTGAGCACGCCCACGATCAGCAGGTCCTTGCCCGCGTAGTCCTCGTCGATCCGGCTCGCGAGCTCTTTGATCTTGGCTTGGAGCTCTTCCTCGGGAATGAGGACCTTCGAGAGGTCCCGGCCCATATCGGCTGCGTCCACCTGGGATTTTCCTTACGAAACGGGGCTGGCTGGCTGTCTGGCGAGTATCAGGGTGTCATACCGGCGGATCGCGCCCACCCCCCCGGGCACCTCTACGCGCCGCTGCCCCCGCCACGCCGTGATCAGACGGTCGACCTGCAGGACGTGTGAGGCCGCGAGCGTGCCGGGCGGCGATCCCGCGTCGATCGCCGCCCTCCGCAACACCCTCCGCCGCACGGCGGCCGGAAGTGCCTCCAGGTCCCGTACGGCCACCGTCACCGCTCCGATATCGCTTAGAGCGCAATCCCGTACGGCGACGCGGGCGTAGACCTCCCCGGCCCAGGCGTCCAGCGCGTCGGCGTCGTCGCGGCACAGGGAGGCGGTCCTGGCGAGCGCCTCGGCGACGCCGGGGCCGAGCTCGTCCTCCAGGGCGGGCAGCAGCCGCTCGCGGACCCGGACCCGGGTGTAGCGGGGGTCGAGGTTGTGCGGGTCGTCCCACGGGGTCAGGCCGAGCGCCGCGCAGGCCGCCACGGTCGTCGCGCGGCCGAGCTCCAGAAGCGGACGCCGGTAGATCCCGGCCCGGGCGGGCATCCCGGCCAGCGACCGGGTGCCGCTCCCCCTGGCCAGCCCGAGCAGCACGGTCTCGGCCTGGTCGTCCCTGGTGTGCCCGAGCAGCACGGCCACCGCCCCGAGACGCTCCGCCGCCTCCGACAGGGCCGCGTACCTGGCCTGCCTGGCCGCCGCCTCCGGCCCTCCCGAGGTGCCGACGGAGACGGGCAGCGCCTCGGCGAGGTCGAGCCCCAGACCGGGCGCGAGCCGTACGACGTCGCCCGCGCGGTCGCCCGACCCCTCCTGCAGGCCGTGGTCGACGCTGAGCAGACCGGCGCGCAGCCCCGCGCGGGGCGCCGTGAAGCCCAGCGCGGCGGCCAGGGCCAGGGAGTCGGCACCGCCGCTGCACGCGGCCAGCACGAGGGAGCCCGGCTCCATGTCGCCCAGCGCGAGCCGTACGGCGCGTCGGACGTCGGCGACGGCGGGATGCGGACCCATGCCCGCCATTGTCCGGCCTTCGGAGGCAAGGCGGCGCGACCGCCCCGCTCGCGGCCGGTCCCGAAGCGGGTGCCCGCCCACGATCGTGGTCAGGCTCCGCTCAGACCTGTCCTCGGACCGGGCCTCGCGATCACGGCCGGTCCCGGGAGCGGGCGCCTGGCCGCGATCGTCCTCGGGCGAGGCCGGGCACCGCTCAGACCCGTCCTCGGGGCGAGTGACCGCCCGCGATCGGCCTCGGGCGGGGTCGGGCATCGCTCACGGCCGGCCCTCGGGCCGGGCGTCGCGTTCGTGAGCGGCCTCGGACCGGCCGGGCGGCCCGGTCGAGCCGGATGGTCCGGTCGATCGGGTGACCCGGCCGGGCCGGTCAGCCGATGGTGCCGCTGGCCTCGGGGATGGCCGGGGTGCCGATCACCCTGGCGATCCAGCGCTCCGGCTTGGCGATCTCCGCCTGGGTGGGGAGCGTCTCCGGCGAGGTCCAGACCTTGTTGAAGCCGTCGATGCCCACCTGCCCCACGACCGTGCGGACGAAGGCCGAGCCCTCGGCGTACTGCTTCATCTTGAGGTCGAGGCCGAGCAGCCTGCGGATCGTGCGGTCGAGACGGGAACCGCCCTCGCGGCGGTGGTGGAACTTGGCGCGGATGTCGGCGACCGAGGGGACCACCGAGGGGCCGACCGCGTCCATGACGTAGTCGCCGTGCCCCTCGACCAGGGTCATCACCGCGGTGAGCCGGTCGAGGATCACCTTCTGCTCGGGCGTCTGGATCGCGTCGATCAGGTTGCCCTCCCCGCCCCTGACGACGTCCGTGAACGTGCCGGCGGCCGAGCGGAGCCGCTCCAGCAGCGCGGGCAGGTCGATGTCGGAGGCGAGCAGGAAGTCGGTCGTCTGCGTCCTGACGTACTCGCGCAGCCAGGGGACGCCGGTGAACTGCACCCGGTGGGTCTCCTCGTGCAGGCAGACCCAGAGGCGGAAGTCACGCGGGTTGACGTTGAGTTCCTGCTCGGCGTGGACGATGTTGGGCGCGACCAGGGTGAGGCGTCCCGTGGGCGCCTGGCCGGTCGGGTCGGGCGGCAGGAACAGCTCGTACTGCCCCAGCACCCGGGAGGCGAGGAAGGCCAGCACCGCGCCCACCTCGACCCCGGTGACGCGCGAGCCCACCGCGCTCACGATCGCCGGCGTCTGGTTGCCCCGGGCGGCCATCCGCTCGGTGAGCGGCTCCAGCACCACCCGGAACCCCTCGATGTTGGCCTTGATCCAGCCGGGCCTGTCGACGACGGTCGCGGCCTGCGGCGCGGTCTCGGTGTCGATTCGGGTGAACTCGCGGACGTGCCCCTCGGCCTCGCGCGAGAGCCGCCGTAAATCGGCGACGGCCTGCCGGGCCTCCTCTCGGCTGACTTGCGGCCCGGGGCGCACCAGGCGCGTTCCGGTCGCTACGGCAAGATCCCAGTCGATCACCTGCATACCGTCCACCGTACGTGCTCCGCCGCCGACTCGCGCACCCGGAACCCGTGATCAGCCGGCGGCGACCGCGGCGGCGAGCCTGTCGAGGGCCGCCTCCGCCTTGCCCCAGCCCGGCGGGACCTTGTCCGCCATGAAGGCGAAGGTCACCAGGCGTCCGCCGCGCGTGCTGGTCATGCCCGCCAGGGTGTTGACCCCGTCGAGGGTGCCCGTCTTGGCGCGGATCAGCCCGTAGGCGGAGTGGAGTTTGCCGAACCTGTGCCCGAGGGTGCCGCTGAAGCCCGCGACCGGCATGCCGCTGACGATCGGGTGCAGGGCGGGGTTGGCCGGGGAGGCCGCCACGGCGACCAGGCGGGCGAGCGCCTCGGGGGCGATGCGGTTCTTCGGAGACAGCCCGCTGCCGTCGAACACCCGCACGCCCTTCTCCGCGCCGAGCCTGGCCAGCACCTTGCCGACGGCCGCGGCGCCGCCGTCGAAGGAGGCCGGCTCCCCCTCCTTGATCGCCACGTGCCTGGCCAGCGCCTCCGACAGGTCGTTGTCGCTGAGCGTGAGGGCCCGCTCGACCAGGGCGTAGACAGGCGCGGAGTCGACCCGGGCGAGTTCCTGCGCGCCGGCCGGGGCCTTGGAGCGCCTGGCGGACTTGGAGACCGCGACCCCGTACTTCGACAGCAGCGACACGAACGCGGCGTGCGCCGTGCGGGAGGGGTCGGAGACCCGCTGGTCGCCGCCCCGGGAGACCCTTCCCTCGTCGATCATGAGCGCCGTGACGGGGGCGACGCTGCCCTCGGGCACGTAGCCGGGTTTCCAGGTCGCGGCGGTGCGCGGCCCGGTGTAGAGGGAGTCGTCGTAGGCCACCGTCACCTTGGTCACCCCGGCAGCCTTGAGCGCCCTGGCGGTACGCGAGGCGAGGGTGGCGAGCGAGGCGGGCCGGGGATAGACCGGACTCCCCGCCGTCCTGGGGCTCGCCAGGGTGGGGTCGCCGCCGCCGACGAGGATGATCGAACCGGGCGAGGAGCCCCGCACCACACGGGTGTTCAGCCTGGTGTCGGGTCCCAGCGAGGCCATCGAGGCGACCGCGGTGACGACCTTGGTGGTGGAGGCGGGGGTGATGCCCGTGGCCGCGCCGCTGCCGAACAGCAGGGCGCCCGTCTCCGCGTCGAGGACCGCGGCGCCGACACTTTCCCCCAGGGCGGGGTCACCCAACGCCTCGGTCAGCCGTCCCGCCAAAGTACCCTTGGCGGGGAGAGGGCCGTTCCCCCCCGCTGCCAGCACCGGACCCGCGGTGATGACCGGGACGGGGGGCGGCTCGGCCGACGCGACGATCGTCTCGGGCTCACCCTCGACCAGCACATCGCTGGTGATCAGGTGTGCCCCGGCCGCGACGACGAAGATCTGCAGCAGGACGAGAGTGACCAAAGCCACCCACCGCTCACGCCGCATTTCGTCGCCGTCCTCTCATCATCGGTATCCAAAAGGCATAAATCGCCTACGAGACATTAACGCCCAACCGGGGGTGCCCGGGGGCCTGAGTGGAGGAACCGCGGTGGAGTTCGACGTTCTCGTTGAGATTCCCAAGGGGCAACGGAACAAGTACGAGGTGGACCACGAGTCAGGCCGCATCAGGCTCGACCGCATGCTCTTCACCTCCACGCAGTACCCCGCCGACTACGGCTTCATCGAAGACACGCTCGGCGAGGACGGTGATCCACTCGACGCCCTGGTGTTGCTCCAGGAGCCGACCTTCCCCGGCTGTCTGATCAAGTGCCGGGCGGTCGGCATGTTCCGCATGACCGACGAGAAGGGCGGCGACGACAAGGTTCTGTGCGTCCCCGCCACCGACCCCCGGATGGAACACATCCGCGACATCCACCACGTGCCGGAGTTCGACCGCCTGGAGATCCAGCACTTCTTCGAGGTCTACAAGGATCTGGAGCCCGGTAAGTCCGTCGAGGGCGCCAACTGGGTCGGCAGGGTGGAGGCCGAGGAGGAGATCGTCCGCTCCATCAAGCGCGCCAAGGACGAGGTCCACGGAAAGCACTGATTCGTGACCGGTTCGTCGTCCGGTCCTTGACCGGCCGCCCCTTGGCCGGTCGTCTTCCGGACGGTCATTCCTCTAACGGTCCTTCTCCGGCCGGTCGCCTTTCCGGCCGGCGGTACCTTCGGCAGGTCGTTCCTTCGGCCGGTCGTCACGCGGGACGGGTCGCGCCCACGAGGTCGCTGCGCCACATCGGCGCGACCCTGACCACGTCTCCCGTCTGCGGGGCGTGCACCATCAGCCCCCGGCCGATGTAGATCCCCACGTGGTGGATGTCGCCGGGGTTGCTGGTGATCTGCCCGTAGAAGAGCAGGTCGCCCCGCTGGAGCTCGCTGAGCCGCACGTGCGGGCCCGCCGTCCACTGGGTGCCGGTCCAGTGGTCCAGAGCGATCCCGACCCGCTCCCAGGCCCGCATGGTCAGCCCCGAGCAGTCGTAGGCGGACGGCCCGGCGGCCGCCCACACGTACGGCTTGTCGAGCTGGGTGAGCGCCCAGTCGGCGGCGATGTCGCCCCTGGCGGAACCGGCCGTCATGTCGCGCGCCCAGCGCGACGCGGACTCTCCCGAGGCCACCGCCATCCGTGCCGCCTCGCGGCGCATCGCGGCCGCCTGGTATCGGGCGCGCTCGGCCTGCTCCCTGGCGATCCTGGCCTGCTCCAGGGCCGCCTCGCGCCTTCTGGCGAGCAGGTCGGCGGTGTCGCGCGCCTCCGCGGCCAGCTTCTCCAGCCGGGCCTGCTCCTCCTTGATCCGACGGGTCTCGTCAACCTGCCCGGCGACGGCCTCCTCGGCCGCGGCCTTCGCCTCCTCGGCCCTCGCCTGCGCCTCCCGCTGCGCGGCGTAGGCGTCGTCCGCCTGCGCCTGGAGGATGGCGAAGACCTCCTGGGCGTCCCGCAGCTGCTTGAGCGTCTCCGCCTGCCCCCCGCCCATGTGGGCCAGGATGCTGGCCCTGCGCAGGTAGCCGTCGTCCGTGGGGCCGCCGCTGTCGGTCATCATGGCGATCATCGGCTGGGTGACGTCCAGGCCGCCGTAGCTCTGGGTGGTGATCGCGGCCACCGCCTCCCTGGCCTCCCCGACCTGGGAACCCGCGCTCCTGGCCCGCTCCGCCGCCTGCTCGGCGAGCTCCTTGGCGCGGGCCGTCCTGACCAGCTCCCCGTTGTACGACTCGACGAGGCGCTCCGCCTGGGCGACCAGCTCCTCCAGCCTGGCCTGCGCCTCGGCGACCAGGACCGTGGTCGAGCCGAGCCTCTCGTCGCGTTCGCGGGCCAGCGCCCGCGCCTTGGCGACCTCGTCGGCCGACGGACCCGACACGCCGCCCGGAGCGGCGTCGTCGGCGGGTCCCGGCCGGCCCGGAACAGCGCCGGCGGGGAGCCCCGGCCCGGCGATCAGGCAACAGGCGAGGCCCGCCACCGCGGCGGCATGACGGCGCCGTCTGACTGAATGCATGCGTCTCCCCCCGGAGTCCCCCTCGAATACCGCGTGTCGCGGCCTCACTGCGTGTCGCGGCCTCACCGCGTGACACGGCACGTCGCCGCGTATTAGGCGGCGGCCTACCTCAACATTCCCGTCCGTCACTCTCCGCACACATGTCACTCACGCCTCGTAGTCACCGCCCGCCACAATACCCCCGTCGGCGCGGGCCTCGGCCCCCGTATCCCACGCCAGATCTTCCGGTCGGCGGATGCGTGGTGGTTTTCTCCCCGGACATCCGTACGGCCCGCCCGGTGGAGGTCCGGAGCGGGCCGAGATGAGGGAGCCGGAGCCCAGGAAGGGCAGGGCCGGGGAGCGGGGAGGCGACGGCGGACCGGCCGAGCCGGTGAGATGGGTCAGGCCGGTGCGCCGGCCGCCCCGGAGAGGGCGGGAGACCCGGGGCGCGAGGACGGTGCGGCGGGACTCGTGCCGGTGGAAGCCGGCGGAGAACCTCCCGAGGACCGCCCCTGGCCCGAGCCGCCCGACGACCGCCCCTGACCCGCGCCGTCCGAGGCGCGCCCGTGACCCGAGTCGCCCGAGTCGCCTGAGGCCCGCCCGTGGCCCGATCTGGTCGAGATTCGTTCCGGGCTCTGGCTGCCGGGGCTTTCCGCGTGACCCGCGCCGCCCGAGGACCGCCTCGGACCGGCGGGGGCCGGCCGGGAGTCGTCGGGGACCTGCCGCGAACCGGACCTCGGGTGGCCGTGGTTCGCACGCGGGCGTCGCGGCTCGGCGTACGGCGGCCGGGGGTTCGCCCGTGAGGTCCCGGAGTCCGCACCGGGGGGCCGGGGGTTCGCCCGTGGAGGCTCCGGATCGGTCCGCGGTGGCCGGGGGACCGCGCGCGGGGGCCTGTGCTCCCCTCGGGGAAACCTCGGATTCGCCCGCGGAGGTGCCGGGTCCGACCCCGAGGACACCGGATCCGCCGGTCGGTGGGTGATCCCGCAACGGCGGGCGGAGTGTCCGTGATGGTCGCGGTGGTGCCGGTCCGGCGCGCCGATCCCGGAAGATCCCGGCGGCACCGGCGACACGGGTGAGGGCGGCTCGGCCGGAGCGGCCGGTCCCTCGTCCGAGGGCTCTTCGTGGGCCGGACGGGCGGGATCGGCCGGCCCGTCGCCGGAGGGCCCGTCATCGGGTCGCCGGGGCGAGACCTCCGTCCGAGGGCCGACCGGACCCGGCTCCCCCCGCCGGTCGTCCTCGAAGGCGGGCCCGACGGCACTGACCGGCTCCGTCGTCCCGAGCGAGCCGATCCGCTCGACGGCCACCCCCTCCCCGACGGACTCCAGCGGCACGGACACACCTCCCCTGCGGGGCTCCCCCGGTGTCCGGGCGCCCGGAGGCTCCGCCACCACCGGGAACGTGCCCGAGGCGACGCCGGAACCCGCGTCCCCCCGGTCGACCACGGTCTGGGCGAGGACCATGACCAGCGCCGCCGCGGCGGCGACCGCGGCCGTCGCGCCGGCCAGCGCGTAGGGCCGGCGACTCGCGCGAACCCCGCGGGCGGGGAACCCGGAACCGTCGAGGGGACCGGCCAGGCGGGCGACGTCGCGCCGGTAGGGGACCCCCTCGGGGTCGGTGAAGTGGCCCATCACCCACGCGCGCAGCGTGGGCGGGAGCGCGACCGGGGGGAGCAGGTCGAAGACCTTGGCCGCGGAGACCTGCCTGACCCGGTGCGGGGCGCAGGTGTCGCAGCGGTTCACGTGGCGGATGACCCGCTCGCGCGTCTCCGGCGTGAGCTCGCCGGTGAAGCCGGTGAGCATGCGGGCCCGGCTCGCGCAGTCGTACGGTCCCTTGCGGACGAGGACCTCCGCGGTGACGACGTCACGCAGGCGTTCCCTCGCCGACTCGTACAGGGCGCCGGCGACCTTGGGGGTGACGCCCAGGACCGCGGCGAGGTCGATGGGCCCGAAGCCGTGCCGGCAGCTCAGGTCGAGGACCTCGCGGTCGTCGGGCGACAGGCTCCGGATGGCGTTCCACGCCATCACCCGCAGGTCCGCGTCGCTTCCGGCGCTGACCACCGGGACGGGGGCCGCCGGAGCGGGGACCACCGGGTCGGGCCCCTCGGCGAGATGACGCCGTACGCACTCCCCCCGAGCGAGTGCGTACAGCCACGCCTCCAGCCGACGGGAGTCGGCGAGCGCGTGAACATGGGCCTCGGCGGCGATGAAGGTGCCGAGGAGCGCCGACTCCGTGGCCTCGGAGGTGGCGAGCATTGAACGGCAGTATCGGTAGACGCTTTCCGCGTATGAGTCGTAGAGATCGGCGAGGGCTCCCGGACTCCTCGCGCGCAACGCCGCGACCAGGACACTGTCAGTCATGTAATCGAAGGTAAACGCTGAGTGAGCGGAAATTCCAGCGATTCACGAACGGTGACTTCGATTGTCTCCTTCACGTCAATGAATCAAGTAAAGGCCCACTGTTAACAGCAATCATAAATATTGATGAATAGCTATTTAATCGAATTAATCGTGCCTATTGGTACATCGGGGAAGAACTCCCGGCCGTGGGCGGGCGGTCACGGCCGGACGGTCACGGACCGGCGGTCAGAGGCGGATGATCACGAGCGACAGGCCACGACCGGTCACGGGCGGACGGTCACGGCCGGACGGCCACAGGCGGGCGATCACGGGCGAACGATCACGGGCGGACGGCGCCCGCGAGGGGGGCCTGCCGTCCCCGGTCCTTGGCGAACGGCGGCATCTTCGGCTTGGTCGTGTTCAGGGGCAGCGAACCACCCAGGGCGAGCTGCTCGAAGGGGCGGCTGCTCGACCCCCAGGTGCGCGCGGTCACCTCCGCCGAGGCGATGTCGCGGGTGTCCTCGACGCTCTTGATCTGCAGGATGAAGCGGCGCTTCTGGCCCGCCTGGACGTTGTCCACGAACGTGCTCCCGCCGCCGAGCAGCTTGCCCCGCTTGTCGCGCAGGAGCGCGGTGACGGCCAGGCTGCGGGCCGGTATCACGTACGGGGTGCCGACGTAGCCGGTGACGAGATAGTCGCCGTCGGCCGTGCGGTCGGTCAGCACCTCCCGGACCGGGAAGGGCTGGAAGGCCGAGACGATCCGGCCCGCCTGGTGCCAGCGTGCCGGGCGGTACGCGATGCTCACGTCGGCGGGCTTGTCCTGGGTCACCACCTGGCCGGTGAAGGGGAGCGTCCCCGCGGGGGGTACGGCGTCCAGCGGCTGCTCCAGCCGGACGACCTCCCTGCCCTCGGAGTTCTTGGCCACCACGGTGGCCACGACGTGCTCGCCGAAGTGCCACGGGTTGGTGTTGGCGAGCACTCCGGCCCAGTTCACCACGTACCCATCGTCGCCCTTGACGATGGACGAGGCCTGCTCCCTGACCGCGAGTGGCTGGAGCGCGGCTGCCTGCTTCGTCTCCTCTTCGTCGTCGGTGCATCCGGCGCATCCGACGAGGAGGAGAAGGGCGAGGGCGCCGACGATTCGGGTGCTGTGCGTCACGTAGCCGTGATAACCGGTGACGGCCCCCCGCCCACCTGGACACGCCGCAAACGGCCCGAGTCTTTACCTCTGCCGGACCACGCGGGCCTCGTCCCATACCGGTTCGGATGATTCGTAGACCTTCCCATCGGCTCCGAAGACCAGATAGCGGTCGAAGTCATCGGCGAACCAACGGTCGTGGGTGACGGCGACCACGGTCCCGTCGAAGGCGTCCAGCCCTTCCTGGAGAGCCTCCGCGCTGGCCAGGTCGAGGTTGTCGGTCGGCTCGTCCAGCAGGAGCAGGGTGGTGCCCGACAGTTCGAGCAGCAGGATCTGCAACCGGGCCTGCTGGCCGCCGGACAGCGTCTCGAAGCGCTGCTCGGCGATGGTCCCGGCCAGCTCGTAGCGGGACAGCACCTTCATCGCCTCGTTCTTGAGCCGGGCGTGCTCGGTCATCACGATCTCGCAGGGCGTCCGGCCGATGAGCTCGGGACGGGCGTGCGTCTGGGCGAAGTGGCCGGGGACGACCCGCGCGCCGAGCCTGGCCACGCCGGTGTGCCTGACCTCCTCCCCGGCGATCAGTCGCAGGAAGTGCGACTTGCCCGAGCCGTTGGACCCCAGCACCGCGACCCGCTCGCCGTACCAGATCTCCAGGTCGAACGGCTTCATCAGGCCGGTGAGCTCCAGCTTCTCGCAGATCACCGCCCGCTTGGCGGTCCGGCCGCCCTTGAGCCGCATGCTGATGAACTGCTCCTTGGGCGCCGCCTCCGGCGGCCCGGCCTCCTCGAACCTGCGCAGCCGGGTCTGGGCCGAGTGGTAGGCGGCGGCCATGGTGTCCATGTACTTGGCCTTCTGCTTCAGCATGAGGACCAGACGCTTGATCTTGGCGTGCTCCTCGTCCCAGCGCTTCTTCAGCTCGTCGAGGCGCTCGTTGCGCTCCCTGCGCGCCTGGGCGTACGAGCGGAAGCCCCCGCCGTGGACCCAGATGTTGCCGGACTCGACGGTGATGATCCGGTCGGCCGCGTTGGCCAGGAGCTCCCTGTCGTGGCTGACCAGCAGCACCGTCTTGGGCGTCTCGCGCAGCGCCCGCTCCAGCCAGAGCTTGCCCGGCACGTCCAGGTAGTTGTCCGGCTCGTCGAGCAGCAGCGTCTGGTCGGGCCCCCGCAGCAGCGCCTCCAGCACCAGCCGCTTCTGCTCACCGCCCGACAGCGTGTTGACCTCGCGGTACTTGCAGTCGTCGTACGGCATGCCGAGGGCGGCCATGGCGCAGGTGTCCCAGAGCACCTCGATGTCGTAGCCGCCCGCGTCGGTGTAGTCGGTGATGGCCTGCGCGTAGCGCATCTGCGCCTTCTCGTCCTCGCGCTCCATCATCACCAGCTCGGCGGCGTCGAGTCGCGCGGCCGCCTCCCGCACGCGGCCCGGGGCGACGCTGACCAGCAGGTCGTGCACGGTCCTGCCGTCGCGGATGCTGCCGATGAACTGCCGCATGATGCCCAGGCCGCCGGAGCTGGCGACGCTCCCGTCGACCGGCTGCAGGTCGCCCGCGATCAGCCGCATCAGGGTCGTCTTGCCCGCCCCGTTGGGCCCGACGAGTGCCGCCTTGACCCCCTCGCCGACCCGGAAGGACACGTCGTCGAGCAACGGCCGCCCATCCGGCAGGACGTATGTCAGATGGCCAACCTCAACATGTGCCACTGCGCTTCCCTCTTTCTAAGTCCCCGCGCAGGCTACATGCCGGTTTCAGGCCCGGCATCCCGATTCCAGTCGGTACGGCCTGGCGACCGGGTCGTCCTGCCCACGGCGAGCAGACCGCCCCGGTGCTCGTGAGCCGGTGAACCCCTCCCGGGACACATCGCCGCCGAGCCCACCGGATCCACCGTTACGTCGCACGGCGGCCGGGCACCTGGGTGGCCGGGGAGGTCGACAACCGTCCTCAAAATCCTCGGCAACCGCAGTTCAGAGCCGTATTCGTTGGATTTTCGCTGTTTACCACGGGGCCCCTGTCAGCTCATGGGCTCCGTTACATAGCGCAAAATACCCAAAGCATCCTTTTAATGGACATGAGTAATTAAATCCATCCAAGTTTCCTTATTAGTATTTTATCGTCAAAAGCTGGTCGAATGAAACCATTATCAGGATCGCACTTTTGGTTACGGCACGCCCGATACCACAGCAAAGCTGGATGTTTATTTATCAGTCCGAAAATGTTTGAAATGAGGTATTTATTTCGCCAGTGACGCTGATTACTCTCCCGATCATGGGTTCTCAACGGGAGGAAAACCTTTGTCATTGAAACTGCGTCGCATCATGTCGGCGATCGCCGCGGGGGGACTTGTCGTCCTGGCGATGGCGAGTCCGGTGGCCGCATTCGCGCCGCCGTACATCGACGAACCCACCGGTCCGTACACACTGCCGGTGGACGCCGCCGTGCCCAAGCGTGGCTGCACCACGACGCTGTCCGACCCCAAGAACGCGAGCGGGAGCACGCCGGCCATCCAGGTGATCTACGCCTGGCACGACGGCGGCGGGAACAACTACGAGACCCACGTCGAGCAGATCGCCAAGCTGGTCGACCGGATGGACCTGGAGCTGGACGACTCCACCAACTACGACCAGCACCTGAAGCTGAGCTGCCGCACCGGCTACGACACCAGCACCTACTCCGGTTACGCCCGCGCGCTGGTGATACCGGAGAAGATCGAAGCCGGCGTGATCGGCGGCGAGACCACGGTGGACAAGATCACCGATGATCTCGGCACGGCGGGATACGACAACGCCAACCGCAAGTACCTGGTGTTCGAGGACTTCAACGGGACCGCGACCGCCTGGTGCACGACGACGTGCGCGGCGACCGCCGACGAATGGTCCAGCGCCACCCAGCTGCACGAACTGATCCACCTCGGCGCGGACGGTTTCTACGTGGACCATCCCAAGGTCACCGAGACCGTCGACCACCTCAGCTATCCCGACGTCATGTCCAACCCGAGATACGACTGGCAGCTGGACCATGACTTCAACAACTACTACGACCCGAGCGAGACCACGGCGACCTTCTACACCGGCAACGAGGCCAGTGACACCCGCAAGGTGAACGTCGCGGCCTGGCCCTACTTCACCACCCCCACCTGCTGCGACATCGGCTACAGCAACGACCTGCTGACCGCGCAGGAACGCACCGTCGAGGCCGACGCGCCGTACGCCACCCCGACCGGGTTCAGCGTCTCGGGCGGCGGCTGGATCCAGGTGACCCCGCCCGGCCCGACGTCACAGATCTCGGCCAAGCACTACGACGGCCGCCGGTCGCTCACCATGAACGTGCAGTCGCACGCCGCCGGCGTCGTATCGGTCACCCGCAAACCCGCGGTGACCGCCGGCCAGACCTACAAGTTCTTCGCCAAGATGACCACCGCCACCTCAGGCAACGTGAAACTGCGCCTGTCGTGGTACAACTCGTCCAACACCCTGATCTCCGCCAGTGACGGCCCGACCACCGCGCTGACCGGCACCTGGACGGAGTACCGGCACAGCGCGACCGCCCCGGCCGGAACGGCCGGCGTCCAGATCTCGGTGGTCAGCCCCGCAGGCCAGACCTTCGCCTACCAGCTCGACGCCCTCCAGCTCAACCACTGCAACAACGGCAAGACCACCGACGGCTGCCGCCTGGACACCTGGCAGTGACCTCCAGGTGACGAACTGACCCGGCGCCTCCCGGCGGGTGACCCGGTACACCGGAGCCCGCCGGGAGACGCCACGTCGCCCCTTGCCGCGACCGACGAGGTTTCTCCGTCACCCGGGCAGAGGAGTCAGCCTTCCGGGTGGCGTCGGCCCAGCTCCGCGACGAAGGCCGTGAGCAGGCGCGCGAACTCTCTCCTTTCCCGCTCGGACCAGCCGCGCATCGCCGCGTCGAAGACCTCACGGCGGAAGCGGTGGACCCGTTCGGCGTGCCCGGCGCCCAATTCGGTGAGCTCCAGCGTGCTGCGGCGTCCGTCGACCGGGTCGGCCACCCTGCGAAGCAGCCCGGCCTCGACGGCCCTGGCCACCAGGCGGCTGGCGCGGGGCTGGTCGACGCCCATCCGGCCCGCGACGGACGTCACCGTCGCGGCCTCCGCTCCTTCCTCCACAGCGTCGATCACCCCGAAGAGCGCGGGGTCGAACCCGTCGCCACCCGCGCCGCGCTGGAGGGCCCGGCGGGTCTGGCTGCGCCGGATCGCCACCATGGCCCGCTCGACGGCGGCCACCTGAGGATCTTCCATGTTCCAATATTACATGTAAAAATACATGTTATTGTCAAAGTACATGTATCGAGCAGGGAAGGCGAAACCGTGAACATCTCCGAGGTCACCGGCCAGAGGCGTCCCATCGGCTACTGGATCAAGCATCTCCACGACCTCGTCGAGGGCTCCCTCGACGAGATCCTGGCCGATCGGGGACTGACCCGCCGCCACTGGCAGGTGCTTAACGTCGTCGCCGCAGGCTCCCTCACACTCGACGACCTCGACACCGCCCTCGCCCCCTTCCTCGACGACCGGCGCCCCTCCCTGCGCCCGTTGACGGACGACCTGCGCGAGCGAGGCTGGCTGGAAGGAGGCGAGCGGATGACCCTCACCGCCGCCGGAGTCCGGGCGCACGAAGACCTGCGACGGCGGGTGAGCACCGACCGCGTCCGTCTCACCGAGGGGATCGGCGCCGAGGAGTACCTGGCCACGATCGACGTTCTGACGAGGATGTCGGCCAACCTGGCCGGGCCCGGCGGAGCGCGCGAGACCAACCGCTGATCTTCGAGTCCCGACCGGGCCGAGCCTCGCAGGAGGAGCGTCCCGCGTATCCGTCCCCCGGCTGAACGAGGAGGGCGGCCGAACCCCGGCAGGTCCGGGCAGGGCTCAAACAGACGGCGCCGAAACGGACAGGGCGAGGACCGGGCCGCACCGGGCCGCACGGGGAGGTGTCCTGACAAGGGCGCAGGTCCGAGCGGGACAGGGCAGGGCGGGGCCGGAAAATGCGATGGGAATCCGTCGGTGCCCGATGGTAGAAAACAAGTTCGATCCCATCATCGATCCGCTCGGGGGCGAGCTCGTGGTCACCAGCAGTTCGGAGTTCTCCGTATCCGGCCGCCCGCACGACAGGCGGGGTCCGGTGCGCTGGCTCTGGTCCCATCTCCGCCGCCAGCCGCTCCAGCTGACCGGGTTCCTCGGCGCTTCGCTGATCATGGTCGTGCTCAACGCCATGGTCCCCGGGCTCACCGGCGCGGCCTTCGACGCCGTGCTGGGCAAGGACGGCGGCGGGGCGCGCGCACTGGGCGCGATCTCGCTGGGACTGCTGGTCATCGTGCTGGCCCGCGGCGCCTTCGACATCGTCGCGCGGCTGTCCAGCGAGGTGCTGGCCAAGCGGCTGGAGCGGGACGCCAGGGACGAGCTCTACGTCAGCCTGCTCGGCAAGAGCCAGACCTTCCACAACAGGCAACGGGTCGGCGACCTGATGGCGCGGGCGGCCAACGACATCCGGCAGCTCTCCACCATGATCAGTCCGGGCGTCGACCTGATCGTCGACTCCGGCCTGAGCGGCATCGTCCCCCTGGTCTTCATCGTCACGATCGATCCGCGTCTGCTGCTGGTGCCCGGTGTCTTCGCGGTCGCCTTCGTCGTCGCGCTCCGGCACTACATGGGACGGCTCAGCCCCGTGGCGACCCGCATGCGGGAGCAGTTCGGCGATCTCAACGCCGGGCTGAACGAGGCCGTCCGCGGCATCGAGGTCATCAAGGTGACCGCGCAGGAGGCCCAGGAGCGGCGGCGGTTCAGGACCCTGGCGCGGCACTACCGCGACTCCTTCGCCCACAACGGCCTGGTCCAGGCCCGTTACCTGCCGACCCTGCTCTTCGCCTTCGCGATGGCCGGCTCGCTCTGGCACGGCCTCCACCTGCACTCCGCGGGTGACCTCACGATCGGCGAGCTGGTCGCCTTCATGGGCCTGGTGGCCATGCTGGGCTTCCCGACCAGCATGTCGATCTTCACCTTCTCGCTGGTCCAGATCGGCATCGTGTCCTCCCGCCGGATCCTGAGCATCATGAACACCGAGACCGAGCTCGGGCAGCGCGCCGACGGCCACACCGCGCCGATCAGCGGGGAGATCGTCTTCGAGGACGTGACGTTCGGCTACGGGGAGGACGAGCCGGTGCTGCGCGGGGTGACGTTCACCGTACGACCGGGCGAGACCGTGGCGATCGTCGGCGAGACCGGCTCGGGCAAGAGCACCCTGGCGAAGCTGGTCCCCCGGATCTACGACGTCACCGCCGGCCGGATCCTGGTCGACGGCGTGGACGTCCGCGAGTGGGACCTCGACTCGCTGCGCTCCCAGATCTCCACCATCGAGCAGGACATCGTGCTGTTCTCCCGGTCGGTAGCCGAGAACATCGCCTTCGGGCTGAGCCGGCGGGTGGATCGAGAGGCCGTCGTCCGGGCGGCCGAGGAGGCCCAGGCCGCCGACTTCATCGGCGAGCTCGACGAGGGCTACGACACGGTCATCGGTGAGCGCGGCATCACCCTCTCCGGTGGCCAGCGCCAGCGTCTGGCCATCGCACGGGCGCTGCTGACAAATCCGGCGATCCTCGTGCTCGACGACTCGACGAGCGCGATCGACTCCGCGACGGAGGACAGGATCCAGCGGGCCATCGGCCGCGTCCTCGACGGGCGCACCACCTTCCTGATCACCCACCGGCTCTCCCAGATCCGCTGGGCGGACAAGGTCCTGCTCCTGCGGCGGGGCGAGCTGGTCGACCACGGCACGCACGACGAGCTGCTCGCCCGGAGCCGCCTCTACCGGCGGATCTTCGCTCGTTACGACGAGGTCGACATGGCCGACGTGGTCGACGCGGCCGGCGGCACCGAGACGGCCGTGTCCGGCGACACCACCGACCCGGCCGCGGTCCTCGCGGGCGAGCAGGGAGCGCAGGGCTGATGGGCTTCATCATGGACGGCCTCGACGCCGAGGACTACGACCGCACCTACGGCGATCGTGACCTCCTTCGCCGGATCCTGTCCTACTTCCGGCCGAAGCTGGGATCGATGATCCTGGTCGCGGTCATGATCGTGCTGTTCTCACTGAGCCAGGCGGCGATGCCGTTGCTGGTCAGCTGGGGGGTGGACGGGGTCGAGGACGGCACGATCGCCGACCTGGGCCCGCAGCTCACCGCCGGTCTGCTGCTCGCCGGGGTGCTCGGCTGGCTGTTCAACTTCGTCCGCCAGTGGCAGAGCGCGAAGGTCACCGGCGACGTCGTCCTGCATCTCCGCCAGGACGCGTTCGACGCCGTGCTGGAGCGCGACCTGTCGTTCTACGACGAGACCCCGTCGGGCAAGATCGTCAGCCGGGTCACCTCCGACACCGACGACTTCGCCACCGTCTCCACCCTGACGATGGACCTGATCAGCCAGGTGCTGATGGTCGGCTTCGTCACGGTCCTGCTCTTC
The DNA here is from genome assembly GCF_059358815.1 of Streptosporangium nanhuense. Classification (NCBI taxonomy): domain Bacteria; kingdom Bacillati; phylum Actinomycetota; class Actinomycetes; order Streptosporangiales; family Streptosporangiaceae; genus Streptosporangium; species Streptosporangium nanhuense. Next base: position 75,198 of record NZ_JCADBG010000007.1, on the reverse strand, counting down.
CTGCGCAGCGTCGAGCTCGCCCTGCTGACCCTGCTCGTGGCGCCGATCGTGACGGGCATCGCCCTGCTGTTCCGGCGGGTCGCCCGGAGCAGCACCCGCAGGGCGCAACGCTCGCTGAGCCGGGTGAACGCCACCCTGCAGGAGACCATGGGCGGGATCACCGTCGCCAAGAACTTCCGCCAGGAGCAGCGGGTCTACGACGAGTTCCTCCCCATCAACCGGCAGAGCTACCAGGTGACGCTCAGGCAGGGGTTCGTCTTCTCCGGCATCTTCCCCGTGCTCTTCCTCGTCGCCGGGCTGGCCACGGTCATGCTCGTCCAGCTGGGCGGCACCACCGTGCTCGGCGGCGGCCTGTCCAGCGGTGACTGGTTCCTCTTCCTCCAGGGCGTCTCGCTCTTCTGGTTCCCGCTCACCTCCATCGCCGCGTTCTGGTCCCAGTTCCAGCAGGGCCTGTCCGCGGCGGAGCGGGTCTTCGCCCTGATCGACGCGCCTCCCCGGGTCGTGCAGACCGATCCCCAGCCGGTCGGCAGGCTGGCGGGCCGCGTCGAGTTCCGCGACCTCACGTTCGGCTACGAGGCCGGGAGCCCCGTGCTGCGCGGCTTCGACCTCACCGTCGAGGCGGGCGAGAGCGTCGCGCTGGTCGGCCACACCGGTGCGGGCAAGTCGACGCTCAGCAAGCTGATCACCCGGTTCTACGAGTTCCAGGACGGCCGGTTGCTGATCGACGGTCGTGACGTCCGCACGCTGGACCTGGCCGGATACCGGCGGCAGATCGGCGCGGTGCCGCAGACCCCGTTCCTGTTCAGCGGCACGGTCGCCGACAACATCCGCTACCCGAGACCGGAGGCGGGCGACGAGGAGGTGCTCGCCGCCGCGGCGGCGGTCGGCGGGGGCGACTGGGTCGACGCCCTGCCCGACGGCCTGCGGACCGACGTCGGCGAGCACGGACGCGCCCTGTCCATGGGCCAGCGCCAGCTCGTCGCGCTGGCCCGCCTGCTCATCCAGGATCCGGCGATCGTGGTGCTCGACGAGGCCACCGCCAGCGTCGACCCGCTGACCGAGGCCCAGATCCAGGAGGGCCTGGACCGGGTGCTGGCCGACCGCACCTCCATCGTCATCGCGCACCGGCTGTCCACGATCGAGCACGTCGACCGCATCATCGTGCTGGATCACGGCCGGATCGTCGAGGAGGGCGACCACACCACGCTGCTGGCTCGCGGCGGTCACTACTGCCAGGTATACGACACCTACTTCCGGCACCAGTCTCCCGACTACCGGCCCGGTTCCGGGTTCGTCTCGGTCGCCGGCTCCGCGTGATCGTGGCCGCCCGGAGCAGGGGCCCTTCCGGCATCACCGTGACCCCCGCGAGCCTGGAGGGCCGCTCCACGCCCAGGAGACATATTCACTATATTTAGTAGATGGTAAATCTGTCTTCCGTGCTCCCACTGCACGGTTGCGCTCTCCGCTATGCCGACACCGGTGGCGACGGTGTGCCGCTGGTGTTCTCGCACGGCGCCGGAACCGATCACGTGATGTTCGACGCCCAGGGCGAGTGGCTTCGCGCCCGGGGATACCGGGTCGTCGCCTGGGACATGCGCGGCCACGGCCTGTCTCGCCCGGCCGGTGTCCGGTTCACCGCGGAGCGGGCGATCGCGGACCTGTGCGCGCTCGTCGAGCACCTCGCGCTTGACCGGCCCGTGCTCGTGGGACAGTCCCTCGGAGGCAACCTCGGCCAGGCCGTTGTCCGGCGGCGTCCGGAACTCGCCCGAGCGCTGATCGTCATCGGTTCGACGTGGAACACCGCGCCGCTGTCACCGAGGGAGCGTCTGCTGGTGAAGGCGGCCGCGCCGAGCCTGTCGATGATCCCGGCCAGTCGCCTTCCGGACATGATGGCCAAGGCCTCCGCGGTGACGGAGAGCGCGCGGGCAGACGCGCGACGGGCATTCTCCCAGCTGTCGAAGAAGGAGTTCGTCCAGGTGTGGCGGGCGACCGTGGAACTCCTCGACTCGGACCCCGGCTATCGCACGCCGGTGCCCCTGTGCCTGATTCGCGGCGAGCGGGACCGCACCGGCAACATCGCCTCGGCGATGCCCAGGTGGGCCAGGGCCGAAGGTGTCGAGGAGGTCGTCATTCCCGCCGCGGGTCATATCTCCAATCAGGACAACCCCCAGGCGGTGAATGCGGCGATCGAGGCGTTCCTGCGGGGGATCTCGGCGTCGAAGCGGGCACAGCGGTGAGCGCGGCCAGGCGGCGCGCGTTCGTCACCTCGGTGGGTGACCTGCTGGCCTCATGGAACCTCCCCCACGCGACCGGCCGCGTCTACGGGCTGCTGCTGGTGACCGAGGAGGCGACCTCTCTCGACGCGATCGCCGCCGACCTCGAACTGAGCAAGGGAGCGGTGAGCACCGCGGTGCGGCAGCTGGACTCCTGGGGACTCGCCAGGGTGATCCCGCAGCCCGGCAGCCGCAGGCTCCTGGTCGAAGCCACGGGAGGGATCGAGTCACTGCTGGAGGCGAGCCATGCGCGGGCCAGAACCCTGATCGCCGCCCTGCGCGACGGCGAGGACCTGGTGAGTCCCGGTCCCGCGCAGGACCGGCTCCGAGACGTGATCGGGCTGTTCGCCGGCTATGTCGACGTCGGGAGCCAGATGCTCGAGAAATACCGCGAGTAGCGCCGTGTGACCAGGCGCCCGTCTCGTCGAGGAGAGTGACCACACCACACCACGCCGCCGGCGCCGTTCTCCCGGCCACCGGCCCGGTTCCGGTTTCGTCCCGGCCGCCGGCCCCGCGTGATCGAGGCCGCCCTAACCGGGAGTCCCCCGGAGCGCCGACCTGGAGAACTCCCGGTTCGAGCGGCGGCGCGCGTCATCGAGAACGGCGCGCCCTGTACGGCTTCCGGCCCCCGACACCCGGTCGATCCCCGCCACCCGGAGAAAAGTACTTGACGCCGAACGTCAAGCCTTTGATACTGATCATCGATACTTGACGTTCAACGTCAAGTAGAGGAGGAAGCATGAACACCTGGACGGAGGCGCGTGACGCGCTCGCGGACGATCTGGAGAGGGTCGTCGGCGGCCGGCTGCTCGACCCGCTCGACATCCTCTTCGGTACGGCGGACCTGATGCGGGACCGGCTGGCGGCCGAGGCCCGCGCCTGGGCCGAGACGCTGCTCGGCCAGGACGACCAGGCGGCGACGCACACCGCGATTCGCCTGGTGAGCGCCCTGTACCCCGGGGACGCCCCGTTCGACCCGCCGGCCGGGTGGTGGGGCACCCCCTTCGGCCAGGCCGTGCTCCGGCGGGCGGGGCATCCCACCGCCGTCGCCGTCTCCGTGGCCGTGGCGGCGGGCATGCTCGGCATCACCCGCCAGGGCGTTCACGACCTGGCCAATCGCGGCAAGCTCGAACGGCATCCTCCCGGCATCACCGTCGCCTCCATCCGTGCCCGGCTCACCGCCCGCGCACCGAACCCCGTAAAGGAAGATCACACATGACCGACGACCACGCCGCCCCCGGCGGCCTCCTCGCGCTCGGCGACGGGCAGGCCGTCGGCCGTCTCGGCTACGGAGCCATGCAGCTGCCGGGCCCCGGGGCCTGGGGTCCGCCCGAGGACCTGGCGGCGGCCCGCGCCGTCCTGCGCCGGGCGATCGAACTCGGTGTCACCCACATCGACACCAGCGACTTCTACGGCCCGCACGTGGCCAACGACCTCATCCGCGAGGCACTCCACCCCTATCCCGACAACCTGGTGATCGCCACCAAGGTCGGGGTGGTCCGCGACGAGTGGCGCGGCTGGAACCCCGCCGCCGCACCGGCCCAGCTTCGCGACCAGGTCGAGGAGAATCTCTCCCGGCTCGGCAGGGCCCGCCTCGACCTGGTCTATCTGCGGGCCGGCGGCGACGGCCTGCTTTTCCCCGACGACACTCCCTTCGTGGAGTCGTTCGCCACCCTCGTCGAGCTGCAAGGGCGCGGTCTCGTCCGGCACCTCGGGCTCAGCGGGGTCACCACCGCCCAGCTGGCCCAGGCCCGTGAGCTGGCCGAGGTGGTCGCGGTACAGAACCGCTTCAACCTTCTCGACCGGGGCAGCTCCGACGTCCTCGCCGCCTGCGAGGAGTACGGAATCGCCTTCGTCCCGTACTTCCCCCTCTCGGCGGGGATGCTCAGGCCCGGCCTGGACACGTCACAGGCTCCGCCCGGCATGGCCCCCACCCCGGAGCAGGAGCGGACGCTGGACGACGTCGCCGGACGTCACGGCGCGAGCCGTGCCCAGGTGGTGCTCGCCTGGCTGTTGTCCCGCTCCCCGGTCACCCTTGCCATCCCCGGGACCTCCTCCGCCGCCCATCTGGAGGAGAACGTCGCCGCGGCCGGCCTGCGACTCACCGGGGACGACATCGCCCGGTTGGACAAGCTCGCCTGATCGGCCTCCGCCCGGCGGGCTCGGTGGTCGGTGCCGCGCCGGAGCGCTATCCGGCGGGCTCGGCGATCAGTGCCGTGCCCGCGTGACGGAAACCGAGCCGGCCGTAGATCCGGGCGACGTCCTCGTCTCCCGCCGACAGGAAGACGGTCTTCACTCCCCGGGAGCGGGCGTCGGCGACCAGGGCCGCGGTGACCGCGAGAGCGAGGCCGCGTCGGCGGGCGGCGGGCAGCGTGCCGACCCCGACGATCTCGCTCACCTCCCCGACCTGGTTGTGCTGGCCCGCGCACAGCGCCGTACCGTCCTCGACGGCAGCGGCGATCACCGTCAGCCCCGCCCGGATGCGTGCGGTGCCGCTCTCCAGGGAGCCGTCACCGGTACGGGCCAGGATCGCCTCCGCCAGGTCCGCCGTGTCCGCCGCGCCGACGCGGGTGCCGGGCTCGGCGAAGGCGAGGTGGGGAACCACCAGCGCGGAGGGCAGCACCGGGTCGTCCGCCCCAAGGACCCGCACCGCCGGGTAGGTGGGCGCCTCCTCGGGCACGACCGACGCGGCGTCCGTTCCGAGCACCATCAGCGGGTGCTCGTGGACCGCGAGCCCCGCTTCCTCGACCGCGGCGCGGAGTGCGGGGGTGGTCTCGGCCACCCACTCGAAACTCTCCGGGATCCCGAGCTCGCGCTGCCGCTCGCGGACCCGGACCACGTCCTCGGCCCGCACCGGCCCGGACCACCCGTGAGTCGGGCGCGCGTAGAAGGGCCATCCCACGCCTTCCCGTACGAACAGGGTGAGCGGTCCGTGGTCCTCGGCCCTGGCCTCGCGTCGCGGAACCGCGTCGTAGTAGCGCTCGATCAGGTCCAGTATGTTCAGCGGCGCCCCGGGGCCTTCGGTAACAGTCATGACCCGCATCCAAACAGCGGCTCGCGGGCCGACGCCACTTCATTACATGCCGAGCGCGGCGAGCGCGGCGACGCGTCGCGGCGCGGGGAAGAGGACAGGGATGGGGATGGGTCGGTCCACCCGTCCCGCTCAACCGGTTCGGTCCGCTCGACGGAGCCGCCAAAATCACTCGTCAAGCCCGGAAATATCCCCTGAACATACATTGAAAACGTCTAAATACCTATTATCGGTTCATGCAGTGGAAAGCACACTTTCCGCATCCATAGTCACGATCAGAGCACGTCCTTCCGCGAGCATCCCATCATCGGGATACCGAGTTACGCTTACGCCAGAAGCATCTTTGTCACCTTATTATCGTTGATTTCCACCTTTCGTAGGCTCCATAGAGAGCGATGATGTTGCGATGAGTGGCGACAGGAAATGAACAACGGAGATGAGAACGGCGGCGGCGTACGACGGCGACCGCTACTGTTCATCCGCTCGCAGCCTCCCCCCGGACCGCTACGTGACCTCAAGGACCTGCTGCACGAGCTGTACCTTGAGGCCGGGGCCCCCACTCTCGACGACATCGCCGAGAGAATCGCCGTCGACCTTCCCGGCCCCGGTGCCCCCCGGCGCGACACCGTCCGCCGGATACTGGCCCTGGCGGAGACGCCCACCAGTCAGGCCGACGTCATGGCCGTCATCGCCGTGCTGGCCCGCCTGGCCCGGCGGGACCCCGCAGGCGTCGCCGTTCGGGGTCGCGAGCTGTGGAGGCGGGCCCGCCTGGCCTCACCGGCCGGGCTGCCGATCCGCTCGCTGGCCGACCCGTTCTCCCTGGGGGTGCACCGGGCGATCGACGCGGGTGCGGGCCCCGGGGCGGGCGACGCCGGAGTGAGGGCCAGGGCGAGCGACACGGGCGCGGAGGCGGGAAGCAGAGCGAGCGACCTGCCCGCCTACGTGCCGCGTCGCCACGACGACCGTCTGGCCTCCGTCGTGCGGCGGGCCGTGGCCGGGCACAGCGCGGTCGCGATGCTGGTCGGTGACTCGTCGACCGGCAAGACCCGGGCCTGCTGGGAGGCCGTGCGGCTCCTGCCCCGCGGGTGGCGGCTGTGGCACCCGGCCGATTCCGGCCGTCCCGAGACGATCCTCCTGGCCCTGGACTCCCTCGCGCCACGGACCGTCGTGTGGCTCGACGGGTCGCAGTCCTACCTGCTCACCCCGGCCGACGGCATGGGCGAGCGCGTCGCCGCCGGGCTGCGTGCCCTGGTGAGCGACCCCGAGCGTGGCCCGGTGCTGGTCCTCGGCACCCTCTGGCCCGAATACTGGGCCGCCCTCACCTCGCCGCCCGCCGCGAGCGCCGCCGCCCGTACCCAGGCGCGGGCGCTGGTGACCGGCGCGGCCATCCACGTCCCCGACCGTTTCACCGGCTCCTCCATGGAGACGGTACGCGGCGCGGCGAGCGGCGATCCGCGCCTGGAGCGCGCGTACGCCGGTGCCCGCGACGGCCGGATCGCCCAGTACCTGACCGGCGTGCCCGGCATGGTGGAGCGCTACCGCGACGCGCCCGCCCCGGCCAGGGCCGTGATCGAGGCCGCCATGGACGCCAGGCGCGCGGGACACGGCCCCGCCCTTCCCCACGCGCTCCTGAAGGCCGCCGCGTTCGACTACCTGACCGACTACGAGTACGGCTCCCTGCCCCCGGGCTGGTTCGAACAGGCCCTGGCCTACGCCTGCGGCGCCCCCGGCGCCCTCTCGCGCGTCCGCCCCCGCCGCGACGAGCCGTCCGCGTACCCCCGCTACCGGCTGGCGGGCTGCCTGGAACAGCTCGGTCACGCCGAGCGCCGTACGCGTCCCGCCCCCGCGGCCCTGTGGGACGCGCTGGTCTCCCACGCCGACCCCGAGGACCGGCCGCCCCTCGCCGCCCAGGCTCGGGCCCGCGGTCTCTACCATCATGCCCTCCTGCTGTACGGGGCCGCCGCCACGGCCGGTGACCCCGACGCCGCGCGGCAGGCGATCGCCCTGCTCGGGGAGACGGGACGTACCGAGGAGGCGCTCACCTGGCTGCGGATCCACGGCGGGCAGGACAACGCCCAGGTCCTCGCCTGGAGCGGCGCCGTCCTCGACGCGGCGGGACAGCGCGACAGGGCGATCGGCGCCTACCGGCGCGCCGCGGAGGCGGGGAACGCCGACGCCCCGAAAGAGGCGATCGCCCTGCTCGTGGGCGAGGGAAGGGTCGAGGAGGCGATCACCTGGCTGTGGGCCCACGACTGGTTCGGCGACGCCGGCCTTCCCGTCTGGACCGCGGCCCTCCTCGACAGGGCGGGACACCACGGGGAGGCCCTCGCCGCCTACCGTCGCGCCGCGAAGACCGGGAACATCGACGCCCCGGAGTGGCTCGCGTCCCTGCTGTACAGGACCGGCCGCGGGGAGGAGGCGGTCGCCGCCTGCCGTCGCGCCGCGAGAACCGGCGACGACCACGTCCTCAAGCAGGCCGTAGCCCTGCTGCGGGAGATGGGACGGACGGAGGAGGCGCTCACCTGGCTGCGGATCCGTTCCGAGACGGGCGCCGCCGGTGCCCTGTGGGAGGCGGTCGAGGTGCTGCGGGAGGCGGGGCGGATCGAGGAGGCGATCATCTGGCTGGAACCCCGCGTGGAGAGGGGTGACCACCGCGCGATCTCGAAGACGGCCGAGCTGCTCCAGTACGCGGGACGGACCGAGGAGGCGATCACCTGGCTGAGCACGCGTGCCGAGACCGGCGACGCCTACGCCTACTGGCGATCGATCGGCCTCCTGCGGCGGACGGGACAGATCGAGAAGGCGATCACCCGGCTCCGGGCCCGCGCCGAGACCGGCGACCACCGCGCGCTCGAAGAGGCGGTCGAGCTGCTGCGGGAGGCGGGCCGGTCCGGGGAGGCGATCACCTGGCTGTACGCCCGCGCGGAAACCGGCGACCGCCCCGCCCTCGCCCTGCTGCCCCGGCTCCTGGAGGCGGTGGGGCGGACCACGGAGGCGATCGCCGCCCACCGGCGCGCCGCCGAAGCGGGAAACGCCGGTGCGCTCTGGTCGATGGCCGTCCTGCTGCACCGGAGAGGCCGTCGGGAGGAGGCCCTGGCCGCGTACCGGCGCGCCATCGAGACCGGGCACACCGGCGGCGGCTGGCGGATGGTCGAACTGCTCCAGGAGACGGGCCGGACCGAGGAGGCCCTCGCCGCATACCGGCACGCCGCCGACGCCGGGGACACCGACGCCGTGTGGCGGATGGTCGAGCTGCTCCAGCGGGCGGACCGGACCGAGGAGGCGATCACCTGGCTGCGGGCCCGCGCCGAGACCGGCGACACCGACTCCCTGTGGAAGGCGGTCGAGCTGCTCCAGGAGGCGGGGCGGGCCGAGGAGGCGATCACCTGGCTGCGAGTCCGCGCCGAGGCCGGCGACACCGGCGCCCTCGGGCGGTTCACCGCGCTGCTGTACCAGCTGGACCGTTCCGATGAGGCCGTCACCTGGCTCCGGGCCCGCGCCGAGAGCGGCGACACCGTCGCCCTGGGCCACGCCGTCGACCTGATGTACGAGACGGGCCGGGCGGAGGAGGCCGTCACCTGGCTGGGCACCCGTACCGAGGCGGGCGACATCGACGCCCTGATCTGGACCGCCGTCCTGCTGTGCGAGACCGGCCACCCGGACAGGGCCGTCCTCGCCTACCTCCGCGCCGCCGAACTGGGCGTCCCCGGCACCCTGTGGCGGGCGATCGTCCTGCTGGGACAGCTGGGCCGCACCGGCGAGGCCGAACGGCTCCGGCGGTACGGGATCACCCCCGGCAGGACGTGACCCGCATGAGAACATCACCGTTGAGAACCGGCTGAGAAGCGTGGCCTGGATACCGCTTCTCGGTTGGTCTCAACGACCGGGGGTCGTTCGACGGTGGTCATCAGCGCGTGGCCGAAGGACTCGGCGCGCTCGGCGAGGGCGAAGCGCGACCGACTGCTCGACACGAGCGGCCCCGACAACATGACGAACCGGTCGCCGCGCTCGGCGAGGGCGAAGCGCGACCGGCTGCTCGACACGGACGGCCCCGCCGGCATCCCGCGCCGCGACGACCTCTCGATGCGCACCGAACGCACCGTCCGCGCCGAACGCCGTACCTGACCCTCGACTCGCACGGAGAGATGTTCGTTCAGTCGATGATCGCGGTGGCTTCGACCTCGACCAGATGCTCGGGTACGGACAGGGCAGCGACGCCCAGCAGCGTACCCGGGGCCATCGGGGTGACCCCCAGTTTCGCGGCCGCCCGAGCGACGCCCTCCAGGAACAGCGGCATCTTGTCGGGGGCCCAGTCGACGACGTAGACGGTCAGTTTCGCCACGTCGTCGAAGGAGGCACCGACCTCGGCCAGGGCCGTTCCGACGTTGAGGTAGCACCGCTCGACCTGAGCCGCGAGGTCGCCTTCGCCGACCGTGGCCCCTTCGGCATCCCAGGCGACCTGCCCGGCGACGAAGACCAGTTTCGACCCGGTCGCGATCGACACCTGCCGGTAGACGTCGATCTCCGGCAGTCCGGCGGGGTTCACCAGGGTGATGGTCATGTTGTCCGCTCTCTCGTCGGGAAAGCCACTGGGCACCGTTTCCAGCGATCCAAGGCGCTCCCGGTCTCTTGTGGTTACTTGGGAACCATAGGAGAGTGTTCGCTGACATGGAAGAACGCACTTTTCAGTGACTGGGGAACCTCATGGTGACCAAGCAGTTCAGCGACTCGCGCCGGGAAGCGGACCTGACACGCGCGGACTCCCTGGCGCGGGAGATCTTCTCGGACATCGCCAACAAGTGGGCGCTTCTGATCATCGAGACCCTGGGGGAACGCACCCTGCGCTTCGGCGAGTTGCGGAACGAGATCGAGGGCATCAGCCACAAGATGCTCACCCAGAACCTGCGCATGCTTGAGCGCAACGGCCTGGTCGAGCGAAAGGTGCACCCCACCGTGCCGCCACGGGTCGAGTACACCCTCGTCGAGTCGGGCCAGGCGTTACGGAAGACGGTTGACGGCATGTGCGACTGGACCAGCCGCTACCTCGGCCACATCGAGGACTCCCGCCGCCGCTTCGACGCGTAGCCCGAGCAGGCGCCGGCCCACTCCGCCACGTACCGCGTCTCATCCTCACGCGGTACGGCTTCGAGGGCGCGGCGCCCCCGGACCGGGGAAGGGATGGGGCCGCCGTGCCCGCTCAGACCGACGCCGCCCTGGCTCCTGTGGCTCCCGTCAGCCGTCGCCCTCACCGAAGGGGTTCTGGCCGCCACGGCCGTTGCCGCCGCCGCCGTTCCCGCCGCGGCCGCCGGGGCCGTCGCCCCAGCCGGGCCTGCCGAAACCGCCGTCGTCGGGGCCGTTGATCTCGATGCCGCCCTCGTCGTCCTCGTCCTCCGACGGGGGCGGCGCGGGCTGGCAGCTCTGGCCGCAGCCGCCGAACCGCTCCGTGTTGATCGGGGTGAACGACGTCGGCTCGACGTTCTTCAGCGCCGCGAGCATCGTGTCCCTCCAGATCGGGCCGGGGATGCTGGCGCCGAAGACCGAGCCGTAGTAGCGTCCGCCGATCGTGACGCCGTTCAGCTTGTAGTCCTGGGAGCCGCGCGGGTCGCCGATGCTGACCGCGCCGGCCAGGTCCGGGGTGAACCCGGCGAACCACGCGGTGGCGGAGCTGTCGGTGGTGCCGGTCTTGCCCGCGGCGTCACGGCCGATGCCGCCGACGGCCCGCATGGTGCCCTTGGTGAACACGCCGGACAGCACGTCGGCCGCCGCGTCGGCGACCTCCGGATCGATCGCCTGGCGGCACTTGGGCTTGTAGTCGGTGACCTTGCCGTTGCGGTCGGTGATCCGGGTGATCGCCATCGGCGCGCAGTACTTGCCGCGCGCGCCGATCGCGGCGTAGGCGTTGGCCACCGTCACCGGGTCCATCTCGTTGGTGCCGAGCGTGAACGTCGAGAACTCCAGGAGCTTGAGCCCGTCGGAGCGGTGGATGCCCAGCGACCTGGCGGTCTTGATCGTCTCGCAGAGGCCGACCTTCTGCTCCAGCGCCATGAAGAAGGTGTTCACCGAACCCCAGGTGCCGGTCTGCAGGGTCTTCCAGCCCGGGTTGCCCTCGTCGTTGGTGACGGTGTGGCTCGGGTCGCCGATGTTCTCGCCCTTGCAGTTCTGGAACGCCGAGTATCCCGAGGCACGGAAACCGGCACCGGCCGACAGTCCGTCGTTGACCTTCATCCCCTGCTTCAGCGCGGTCAGCAGCGTGAACGTCTTGAACGTCGAGCCGGCCTGCAACCCGACGCCGCCGCCGTGCGCGGCGTCCGCCACCAGGTTGTAGGAGATCTCGTTCTTGGCCTTGCTCCGGCCGTACGGCCGGCTGGCCGCCATCGCCTTGATCGCCCCGGTCCCCGGCTGGACCAGGGCCTCGGCCGCCACCGGATTGTCCGAGGCGTGCACCCACTTCTTGATCGCGTTGTCCGCCGCCGCCTGCATGGCCGGGTTGATCGTGGTGCGGATCGTCAGCCCGCCGCGGTTGAGGAAGTCCTCCCGCGCCTTGGCCGTCTTACCGAAGTCGGGATTGCGCAGGATCTCGTTGCGCACGTAGATGCAGAAGTAGGGGTAGTCGCTGGACTCACACCCGCCGGGAAACCTGGTGCCCTTGTAGCCGAGCTTGGTGGCCTTGGCCTCGGCCGCCTCAACCGGAGTGATCTTGCCCAGCTCGGCCATCCGGTCCAGCACGACGTTGCGCCGGTTCAGCAACCGCTCGCGCTGCTTCTTGCCCAGGTTGGGGTCGGTGGCGTTGGGGTCCTGCACCGCACCCGCCAGCGTCGCGGCCTGCGGCAGGCTCAGCGCCTCGGCCTTCACCCCGAAGAACCGCTTGGCCGCCGCCTCCACCCCGTAGGCGCTCGCGCCGAAGTAGGCGATGTTCAGGTACTTGCCCAAGATCTCGTCCTTGGTGTACTTCTCCTCCACCGCCATCGCGTGCCGCAACTCGTTGAGCTTGCGCGCGTAGCTGGCCTCCAGCGCCTTGTTCTTCTCCTTGTCGGTGTCGGCGGAGTTGAGCAGCACCTGCTTGACGTACTGCTGGGTGATGCTGGAGCCCCCCTGGCTCACCCCGCCCGCGTGCAGGTTCTTGGCGAACGCGCGGATCGTGCCCTCAAGGTCGATCGCACCGTGCTGGTAGAACCGGTAGTCCTCGATCGAGATGATCGCCGTCTTCATCACCTCGGCGATCTGATCGAGGTCGACGACCTCGCGGTACTCCTCGTAGAACCGCGCGATCTCCTTGCCGCGCACGTCCTGGACGATCGAGACCTCCGCGGGCGGCGGTTCGACGAGGTCTGCGGGTTTGAGATTCAGCTGGCTGGTCGCCGACACGAAGCCCAGACCCGCACCTCCCACCGCCGGCAACGCGATCCCCGCGACCAGCAACCCCGCCGCCGCCGCGACGGCGGCAAGCCGCCCGATCTTGGACGCGACCCCTGACTGCCCTTCACCCCGTTCAGACATAAGCCATAGATTATGGGGTTTTCCCGGTGCTCCTCGCACAGTCGTGCGTCTCCCGGCCAGAAAACGGGGCGAACATTCTTCCCTACCCCTGCATGCCCCCGCGTGTCTCCGGTGGCGGACGGCGGCCGGTCACCGGATCCCGGACCCGGGGACGCCGCGAAACCGGAGGCGGAACCGGCCCGATCGGGGAACACAGGACAGAGCCCCCGACATGCGGCGCTGCCCTCCCGGCCCGCGGCCCGGCGGCCGTACGGAAGGGTCACTCACCGGGCGGGAAGTCCGTGGAGCGGCTCACCTCCGCCCACCGCGCCGCCTCGGCCGCGCGGGCACGGGACGACTTCTCCGCCATGTCCACCGCGTCCGACCCGAGCAGCAGACGCAGCGGCGGCTCGTCGAGGTCCACGGTGTCGAGAATGACGTGTGCCGCTCGCGCGGGGTCGCCCGGTGCCGTCCGGTCGAAGCCCGCGCGGCGCCGGTTCATGGCGCCGACGGTCTCCTCGTAGTCCGGCCCCACGACCGGGATGCGCATGGACGACCCGGCCCAGTCGGTACGGAACCCGCCGGGCTCGATGATGGTGACCTTGACGCCCAGCGGCCTCACCTCGTTGTTGAGCACCTCCGAGAAGCCTTCGACCGCGAACTTCGCCGACTGGTAGGCGGCCAGGCCCGGGGACCCGCCCACGCGCCCGCCGATGGAGGAGAACTGCAGGATGTGCCCGGAACGCCGGGCGCGCAGCACCGGCAGGGCGGCCTTCGTGACGTTGACGACGCCGAAGAAGTTGGCCTCGACCTGCGCGCGGAAGTCCTCGTCCGGGGTCTCCTCGATCGGGGAGGAGTTGGCGTAGCCGGCGTTGTTCGCCACCACGTCGAGCCCGCCGAACTCGTCGACGGCCAGCCTTACCGCGGCACGCGCGGCCCCCGCGTCGGTGACGTCGAGGGCGAAGGCGCGCACGAGGTCGCCGTACTCGCGCACGAGGTCGTCGAGCTGTTCGGGCCGGCGGGCGGTGGCGACCACCCGGTTTCCGCGTTCGAGCGCGGCCACCGCGAGCTCGCGCCCGAAGCCGCGCGAACTCCCGGTGATGAGCCAGGTCCTGATCACTGTGTGCCTCCTACGGATGACTGCCGAGTATCTGCCACATCGATGTGACATTAACAGGGTTTAGCGCCTCACAGTTGTGCATGTCAAGCCGACAGGTGTCACACCTCAAGTACACTGACGGGATCATGAGAGCTGACGCCGCCCGCAACCTCGCCGCGGTCCTGCACACGGGGGCCCGCCTGCTGGCCGAGGACCCCTCGACGAGCATCGGCACGATCGCGGCCGAGGCCGGGGTCGACCGGCGGACCGTCTACCGGCGCTTTCCCACCAAGGAGGCCCTGCTCGCGGCCATCTTCGAGGCGAAACTCGACTCCGCCGAGCGGGTGCTGGACGAGGCCCGGCTCGTCGAGGCCCAGGTCGCGGTGGCCCTGCACCGATACGTGGAGGGCATAGTCCCGGTCAGCCGGGAGTGGCCGGTGGACGTGCGCCGGATGATGCGCGCGAACCCGGCCGCGAGTGCCCGCAGAGAGCGACAGAGCGCGCGGCTCGACAGGTTCGTCCAGCGGGCGGCCGACGAGGGTCTCCTACGCGCCGACCTGCCCGCCGACTGGGCCCGCGCCATGCTGGACCACCTCGTCGACACCGCCGCTCACCGGTTCCCCCTGCTCGAACCCCCTCAGGCCGCCGATCTCGTCGTCGACACGCTGCTCAACGGCGTCGGACGGCGATAACCGGCCGGACGGCGGTAGCCGGCCGGACCCCGGGAAGGATCGGAACCGGCCGGAGGGGCACCCATGGCGGTCACCCCTCTTCGAACGCTTATCCCCTGAACGCGTCCGTCACGCCGGTTTCACCGGCTGGGTCTCCTGGATCTCGTCGGTCTTGGCCGCCCGGGCGGGCAGCAGCAGGGCGGTGACGATCACGGCCACGGACAGCACCGCGCCGACGACGAAGGCCAGCCGCATGCCGTCGAGGGTGGCGAACGCCGTCGTGGCTCCCGCGGACTCCAGGGCATCGGCTCGCGCGCTCATCACGGTGATCACGAGCGCGGTGCCGACGGCCGCGGCGACCTGCTGCAGCGTGCTCAGGATCGAGCTGGCGTGGGAGTAGAGCGGCGGCGGAACCGCTCCGAGCCCGAGGGTGAACACCGGGGTGAAGGTCGCGGCCAGACCCACCATCAGCAGCGTGTGCAGGCCGAGGAGCTGCCAGAGCGGCATGCTCATCGTGACCTGGGTGAAGCCGACGAGCGCGAGCGCGATCCCGATCGCGCCGGGGATGACCAGGACCCGGCCGCCGAACCGGTCGAACAGGCGGCCGACCGTCGGACCGAGCAACCCCATCGCGAGGCCGCCCGGCATCACGAGGAGCCCAGCCTCCAGGGTGTTGAGCCCGCGGATGTTCTGCAGGTACAGCGGCAGCAGGACCATCGAACCGAGCATCGCCATGAAGGCCACCGACATCAGGATCAGCGCGACGGTGTACGTGCGGTAGCGCAGGGTGCGCAGGTCGAGCAGCGGCACACCGCGCTTCTGCAACACCAGCTGGCGGAAGACGAAGACGGCGATGGCGACCAGGCCGGCCGCCACGATCGCGGCGGCGAAGGCGACGTCACCGCCCTCGAACTGGCTGAGCCCGTAGACCAGGCCGCCGAAACCGGCGGCCGCGGTCACCACGCTCAACCAGTCGATGGTGCTGGACCTGGGCTCTCCGACGTTCTTGAGCTGCTTCAGGCCGCCCCATGTGATCAGGGCGGCGATGGGGAGCACCACGGCGAACAGCAGCCGCCAGGACCCGAATTCGAGGATCACCCCGGAGACCGTCGGGCCCATCGCGGGCGCGACCGAGATGGCCAGGGAGACGGTGCCCATCACCCGGCCCCGGTCGCTCTCGGGCACCACCTGCATGAGCGTCGTCATCAGCAGCGGCATCATCACGGCCGTCCCGGACGCCTGGATGATGCGGGCTCCCAGCAACACCTCGAACGACGGCGCGACGGCGGCCAGCGCCGTGCCGAGCAGGAACAGGCCCATCGCGGTGGTGTACGCGCTGCGGGTGGACACCCGCTGCAGGAACCATCCGGTGATCGGGATGACGGCGGCCATGGTCAGCATGAAGGCGGTCGAGAGCCACTGCGCGGTCTGCGCGGTGATGTGCAGGGCGCTCATCAGCCGCGGGATCGCGTTGATCATGATCGTCTCGTTGAGGATGACCACGAACGTGGCGAGCACCAGCAGCCGGATCACGGCCGGGGTGCGACCTGGAGGTGCGGTCGCGGAAGTGGCGGGTGAGTCGAGCTGTGTGCTGAGCACGGGACCTCAATCGAAGTTGTCGGACATGACGCGGTCATGGCTGGTGTCCCAGCCCTGGGTCTCGCAAGAGTCGTGGTCATGCAAAGACTGACTGACACCACCGACAAAACTCATCGCCCTTCCCCAGCATTCCGCCAAGCGCCACGAGATGTCATCCGGTTTTAACCGGCGGCCGGCGACCTCAAGATCACCCGAAGAGGCGCCCGGACCACTTCGCGACCTGGGCGGACCTGCGCGGACCTGTGCGTACCGAGCCGCACCGGACCCGCACCGGAGCCGGCGAAGGCTCCGGCACCCCACCCCGGGGCGGTTCGCACATTCCTCGCCCAAACCCGCCAACAGCCTGGACGGCCTCGGCGTCGCCGCGAACAACCCGAACCGATCGGTGAGGAAACTCTGGGCCACGGGCGGGGGTCGCCCTTGAACCAATAGTACGAACGGCGATATATATCAGGCATGGCGCTACGCGAGCAGAGCTACCTGATCCTGCTGGCCCTGTCCCACGGCCCGCTCCACGGCTACGCAGTGATCAAAGCGGTACGGGAACTGTCCGAGGAACGGATACGCCTCGGCGCCGGCACCCTCTACGGCGCCCTGGACCGACTGGCGGGCGACGGACTGGTGACCGTGGTCAAAGAAGAGGTCGTCTCCGGCCGCCACCGCCGCTACTACGACCTCACCGGCCACGGCCACCAGACACTCGCCGAGGAGACCACCCGCCTGACACGCCTCGTCACCACCGCCCAACGCCACCTACGCCTCCACCCCGGGACCGGAACATGACGAACACCGACACCGACACCGCATACGAGCACCCCCGCCCCTCCGCGACGCCCCGCCGCCACTGACCGAATCGGCGGCGGGGACCGGCCGCCCTCCGGTTCCCGAACATCCGAGGCGCCCCGGGAGATGGCTCCCCGAGGGGCCTCCCGCCTGGCCGAAGGTCCCTTCCGCGCGGCTCAGCCGGCGATGTGATCGGTCGAGCGGGCCAGTTCCCGCCAGGTCTCGAGCTCCGCGCCGACGGTCGCGAGCTTGGCCCGGATGTCGGTCAGTGTCGAGGTGCCCAGCGGGATCCGGGCCGGCATCTCGTCGAGATCCGCAACGGTCAGGATCGCGGCCGCGGCCTTCACCGGGTCACCCTCCTGCGCCCCGTGGTTCTCTCCCGCCCAGGCGCGCGACGCCCCTCCGGTGGCGGCGTAGTCATCGATGACCCCCTCCACGTGCCGCAACGACGACGAGCCGAGGAAATCGGTGCGCAGCGGGCCGGGCTGCACCGAGGTCACCTGGATGCCGAGCGGGACGAGCTCCAGGCGCAGCGCCTCCGTGAGGCCCTCGACCGCGAACTTCGTCGCGCTGTAGACCCCCCAGCCGGCCCAGGCGACCACGCCGCCGGTCGAGCTCACGTTGAGAACCCTGCCGCGACCGGCCGCGCGCATCACCGGCAGGACCGCCCGGACGACCGTCAACAGGCCGAAGACGTTGATGTCGAAGACACCGCGCGCCTCGGCGTCACTGGTCTCCTCGACCGCGCCCACCAGCCCGTACCCGGCGTTGTTCACCAGGACGTCGATGCCGCCGAACCGGGACACCGCCGCCTCGACGGCCGCTTCCACCTGCCCCCGGTCGGTGACGTCCAGCGGCACCACCAGCAGGTTGTCCGGCCTGCCGGGCAGCGCTTTCTCGACCGCCCGAGGATCCCGCGCGGTCGCCACGACCGAGTCGCCGCGCTCCAGCGCGGCCTTCGCGATCTCCAGGCCCAGCCCGCGCGACGCACCGGTGACGAACCAAACAGACATGATGTCCCCCCTTGCCGGATGTTGCTGACGCATCCCATTAGGGCCCCGCCGGGAGACGGAACGAAGTGGATGACCGGTACCCGTCGTCCTGGCTCCGGCAGTACCACCCACAGCCTGCCCGCCGACGGCCTGACCAGCCATACTGGTCAGCATGGCGACCGGTAACGAGCTGCGCGACTTCCTCACCTCGCGACGCGCGGCGCTCTCCCCCGAGGGCGTGGGCCTGCCCCACCCCACCACGACCCGCCGGGTCAAAGGGCTGCGCCGCGAGGAGGTCGCGATCCTCGCCGGGGTCAGCGTCGACTACTACGTCAAACTCGAACAGGGCCGCGCCGGCAACGTCTCCGAGCAGGTGATCGACGCGGTCGTGCGGGCGCTGCGGCTCGACGAGGTCGAGGGCAGACACCTTCGATCACTGCTGCACCCGGGCATCGAGCACGCCGCTCGCCGCAGGCCCGCCGGGGCCAAGGCACGGCCCGCCCTGCTGTCCATGATCCACGCCATCGACGTGCCGGCCGTCATCCACGGCCCGCACCTGGAGGTGCTCGGAATCAACCACGCGGGCAAGGCCTTGCTGGACGATTTCGGCGCGATGCCGATCGCGGAGCGCAACACCGCCCGATGGATGTTCCTGAACCCACGCGCCCGCGTCGTCTACCGCGACTGGGCGGAGATCGCCGCCGACGTCGTCGCCGTCCTGCGGGCCGGCGCGGTGCCCGGCACCGACGACGAGGCCCTGTCGAGAATCGTCGGCGAGCTCAGCACCCGGTCCGAGGAGTTCGCGAGCATGTGGGCCGACTACCGGCTCTCCGAACACCAGCACGGCGTCAAGCGGTTCTTCCACGAGGCCGTCGGCGACATGCGGCTCAACTATCAGACGCTGCACCTGCCGGACAGCCACGGACAGAGCGTCATCATCTACACCGCCGACACGGGATCACCGTCCGAGGAGAAACTCCGGCTCCTGGCCAGCTGGACCGCCAAGGCGAGCTCGCAGTCCGCGCGAAGGACGGCGAGAAACCGCATGAGATGAGGCGGCCGGGCCCGAAGCGGGCCGTGCGACCGGGACGCCGTGCCGGTGCTCAAAGCGGTGCCGTTGCCCAAAGCCGTGACATTGCTCAAACCCGTGCCGTTTACCCAAAGACGTGCTGTTGCTCAAAGCGGTGCCGAGTGCTCGCGGGCCGGATCGGCCGCCGGGGCCAGCAGGGCGGCGGCGGCCTGCTCCGCCAGCCAGGCGGCGCCGTCGGCCCAGTCCCAGCCGAGCTCGCGGACCGTCTTCCACCCGCCCCTGCCGAAGTAGAACCAGAGAATCTGCTCGGTCCTGATCTTGTCGGTACGCACGGCGCCGAGCGCCACCAGGTGTTCGGCGATGCCGGCCAGCCGGCTCCGGTAGCGCTGGACGGCGTGCTCGGCCACGGCCGCCACCGCGGGATCGGCTGTGGCGTTGTCGAACAGCAGGTTCATGACGATCTCGTGGCGCCGTGTCATGTCGCCCGTACCCTCGGCCGTCCGGCGCAGGATGTCGTGGCCGTCGGCCGAGACGAGTACGGCGTTCAGGGTGACCTGGATCTGCTCGTCGCCCAGGCTCTCCGCGACCAACGCCTCCATCAGCGCCGCCTTGCCGCCCACGCTCGTGTACACGGTGTTCAGGGCGACTCCCGCCCGCTCGGCGATCCCGGCCACCGTGGCTCTCGCGTACCCCTGCTCCGCGAAGAGCCGCTTCGCGGCTCGCAAGATCGCGGCGCGGGTCTCCCGTGCCGCGACGGCCCGGACCGTCGAGGTGTACGCACGTTTCGTCATGAAATCACTATGACAGCAGCACATTGATAGTAATCCTCGTACATTCAAAGTACGTCCGCTAATATGAAATGGTGCAAATCGATCCGAACTCCTCCGCGGACAAGCCCGAGACCCAGCAGATGAAGGTCATCCATCGCGCGATGCGCCGCGAGTTCGCGCGGCTCCCCGGCCTGATCGCCGCCGTGCCCGCCGACGACGTCTCCCGCGCGCGCCTGCTCGGCGCCCATCTCACCCTGGTGCTCGACATGCTGCACGAACACCATGAGGCCGAGGACGAGCTGATCTGGCCGATCCTCGTCGAACGTGTCCCGCTCAGGAAGGACCTGATCGAGGTCATGCAGCGGCAGCATGACGCGATCGCCCGGGCCGTCGGCGTCATCGAGGCCGAGCTGCCCGGCTGGACCGCGGATGCGGGGCCCGCGGCCCGCGACCGCGTCGCCGGCGCCCTGCGCGACCTCGAACCGGCTCTCACCGAGCACCTCGACCTGGAGGAGAGCGCGGTGCTCCCGCTCATCCACGAGCACCTCACGGTGCCGGAGTGGCTGGCGCCGCAGGAACACGCGATGAAGCACGGCCCGAAGTCCCTCGGCGACAAGCTGACCATGGCCGGCCTGGTCCTGGAGGACGCGACACCGCGGGAGAGGGCCTGGTTCCTCGGAGAGATGCCCGCGCCGGCCCGGTTCCTGTGGCGGGTGCTGGGCGCCCGGCGATACGAGACCCACGTGCGCGCGGTGCGCGCCGGAGCGCCGGGCTAGGAACGGGCGGGGCCGATCCCGTCAGCCGATCAGCCGCTTCGGTACATCACCCGGACCGGCACGGCCACGCGGGCCCGGCCACGGGAGCATGAGACGGTTCGAGTCGCCGGGCCGGTCATTCGCCCCACGCCACCGAAGACCCTCTCCGCCCTGCCGATCACCAAAGGTGGTGATACGACCTGGATGAGGGCGAACATCTGCCGATCAGCAACGACATGTCGAAGGACGTTCATGAAGATCGAGATATACGCCGATGTGCTGTGCCCCTGGTGCTACATCGGCAAAAGACGCCTGGCGGCCGCTCTGGCGCAGTACCCCGACCGCGACGGTCTTGAGATCGTCTGGCGCGGCTACGAGCTCGCTCCAGAGGCGGGCCGGACCCCCGGCCCGACCGCCGCCGAGGCCATGGCCGGATGGTTCGGCGATCAGGCGCCCGCCCGCATCGCCCAGATCCAGTCGCTGGGCGTCGCGGAAGGCTTGGAGCTGAACCTGCGTCTGTCCCGCCCGGTGAGCACCTTCGACGCGCACCGGCTGGTCAAGCTGGCCGCCGACCGCGGCGATTCCGACCGGATGATGGAGCTCCTGCTGCGCGCGTACCACACCGAGGGGCTCAACGTGGCCGACCCGCAGGTCCTGTGGCGCCTCGGCGACGAGGCCGGGCTGGACGGCGACGAGGTGCGCGCGGTCCTGGCCGGTGACGACCACGCCGAAGAGGTACGCGCCGACCGGCGTCGCGCGGCCGCGCATGGCGTCACCGGCGTTCCCAGTCTGGTGATCAACGGCCGGCCACCGGTCTCCGGAGTTCAGCCCGTCGCCGACCTGCGGAAACTGCTGAGGCACGACCCGACGGGATCACCCGTCGGCTGAGCCGGCTCCACAGGGGCCGAGGCACGTCGAAGGCCTCCGGCGATCCCGGCGCGGTTCGCCCGTCGAGGTCTGCCCCGGCCTTTGCGGAGAAACCGATACATGGGCGATCGGCGCCGTCGGCACGCGACAGCCGCCTCCGAATCAGGGACAGGCCGCCGGTAGGACGGTGGTCAGGCACCGCGTCGGCGAGTAGCCTGAGGACACGATGTCCCTCGCCGGTGGGCCGCCTGAGGCTGTGGCGTTCCGCTTGCGCTGATGTTGTGCCGTCTTGACCTCGCGGCTTGTCCTTTCGGTGAGCCTCTGGAGGATGCGGCATGGACGGTATTGACGGCATTCCCTGCACACCGGTCCGCGACGGTGGGACATCCGGGGTGTTGCACATCACCTCGACGATCTGTCCGTTGGGGATGCGGCTGGACGGAGAACTGGACCGCAACGGCGTGCCCGCCGTCACGGCGGCGCTGGCTTCGGCGGCTCGTCGGACGGCTCGCGGCGACGGCTCCTTTCACGTCGATCTGAGCGGGCTGGGTTTCATCGATGTGAGCGGCCTGCGCGCGCTGGTCAGCGCCGGCCTCGACATGGATGACGGCAGCACGGGTGTGATCCGGATGGTGGCGGCCCCGGCGGTGGTACGCCGCCTGTTGACGCTTACCGGCTGGGACCCGGTGCCCGAATGGGGCCAAGCGCCCGCAGAGCATCAGGCACCCCTCGCGGGCCTGGACGAGGTGCGGCTCGGCGTCGGCGAAAGTGGCTCGTTCCTGGTCGTCAGGAACACCGGCGCCGTAGACGGCGGAGGTTGATGGACAAGCGACGCTCGGCGGCGGTGTGGGCGGCGATCAACGACCACGCCCGCGCCGAGAACGAACAGGTCTCCATCGACACGGTGTGCCTGATCGGTGCGCGGACACTACGCGCCCAAGGGGCGAGTGTCGCCCTGCGAGACCGGCTCATGGGCTACGAACCGGTGTGCGGAAACGGTGCCGGCGCCTACCGGCTGATGGACCTGCAGGTCACGCTGGGCGAGGGTCCGGGGCATGACGCGCTGGCCGGGGACCGGCCCGTGCTGGTCGACGACCTGGCCGAGGACGGTACGCGGCGGCGCTGGCCGGTGTTCGCCCCGGCCGCCGTACAGGCGGGTGTCCGGGCGATCTTCGCGTTCCCGCTGCTGCTGGGGGCGATCTCGGTCGGCGTGCTGGAGATCAGCTGCGCCGAGAAGGGGTGGCTGACGCCGCAGCAGTCGGCCGACGCGCTGGTGTTCGCCGACGCGGCACTGCTGGTGCAGGTGCAGCAACTGGCATCCCCCGGCGGAACCGCCGGCGAGGTGAGGGAGCTGCGGTGGGGGAGCGCCGAGCGCTGGGCGCAGGTGCACCAGGCCACCGGCATGGTCGCGATCCAGTCCGGCACCGACTTGAGTGCCGCGTTCGTCCGGCTGCGCGCCCACGCCTTCGCCTATGAGCGCAGCCTGCTGGAGGTGGCTCGCGACGTGGTGGCGCGACGGCTGCGGTTCGAACCGGACTGATGCGAACGAGCCCCGGTGTGAGGCGGCCACAGACGATGAACCGCCAGGTACGGTCATGAATCACAGGACGAAGGTGGAGACAGTGCTCGACCGACGAACAGCGCAGACGTTCGTGGAGCTGGCCGACACGTTGGTGGTCGGCTTCGACGTCATCGATTTCCTGCAGACGCTGGCCGAGCGCTGCGTGGACCTCCTCGACGTCGACGCCGCCGGCATCCTGCTGGCCGACCCGCGCGGCTCTTTGACCCTGGTGGCGGCCTCCACCGAACAGGCCCGCCTGCTGGAGCTGTTCCAGCTGCAGGACGAGGAGGGCCCCTGCCTGGACTGCTACCACAGCGGGCAGCCGGTGACCTGCTCGGACCTGGCCGCCCACCCGCAGCAGTGGCCGCGTTTCGCGGCGGCGGCCCACCAGGTGGGCTTCGCCGCGGTGCAGGCCTTCCCGCTGCGGCTGCGCGACCAGGTGCTGGGAGCGATGAACCTGTTCAGCGCCACCACCGCCCCGTCCTCCCCCCAGGCCATCTCGGTGGCCCAGGCGCTGGCGGACGTGGCCACCATCGGCATCACCCATGAGCGGACCCTGCGTCAGCACCAGCTCGTCACCGAGCAACTGCAACACGCCCTCAACAGCCGCATCGTCATCGAACAGGCCAAAGGCATGCTCGCCGAGCGCGGCCGGATCCCCATCGCCGAGGCGTTCGCGCTGTTGCGCGCCTACGCCCGCAACCACAACCAGCGACTGTCGGCGGTGGCCCGCCAGGTGATCGACCAGGACCCGATCGTGACCGAGCTGCTCGACTCCGCCACGTCGTAGCCGGAGACGTTCACACGGCAGGCCGTTCCTCGTCGGCGGCCTGTCCCGCGAGACGTTCGCGGACCCGGCCGGCCCGGCACGGGCGATCTCGGCTCCCGGGCCGGTCGCTCATGCGCTGGGAGTGGAGGAGGTGGCCGGTCGGTGGTCCGGGCCGGTCACGATGGTGAAGGAGTCCTCCAGACGGGTCAGGCGCAGAAGCCGCTGGACGAGAGGGGGAAGCGCGGCGAGCCGGAGCGGGATCACGGCGGTGTCCGCGCAGGCTCTGACCGCGATGAGAGCGGCCAGGCCGCGGGCGTCCATGAAAGTGACGGCACTGAGGTCGAGGACCAGCGGACCGGTGGCGCCGTCGATGAGCCGGGCGAGGTGGACGTGCAGGTGGGGCGCGGTGGCCAGGTCCACCTCGCCGCCGACTTCGACCACGGTGTGGTCGTCGGGGTAGTCGTGCGCGGAGCGGACGGCCAGATGAAATGGACCCATGGTGTCTCCCTGATGCATCACCTGAAGGACGCGGGGTCAAGACGGCCCAGGGAGATGGCGATGTACGAAACATGCCAAATACGATAAAAGCGACTTTGTGTAGTTCTTAAAATACACTCCGTAGTGTACGGTGCGGTGCCCTGAGAAACCAGCCCTCCCTGGAACCGATCACCGGACGAGGAGCACGGGAACAGGCACGCAGCCGTGTCGCGACCTCCTTCCGGCTCACCTGCCGGGGTGGGGCCGGACCAGCGCTGATCGCCCCATAAGTGTGGTTGGCTGTTGATATGAACCCTTCCGCGCCAGGAAACGGCCGTGCCGCCCGCGGGTGAGTCCGCCCGCACCGCGGCAAAGCGTTCCAGCACGCCGGCCGGCCATGCGGACGACCACCCGGTGAGCGTGGTGGCGTTGATCGCCTCGGCCGGGGGCCTGGAGGCGTTGTCGCAGGTGCTGGCCGCGTTACCGGCCGATCTGCCCGCCGCCGTCCTGGTCGCCCTGCACCAGGACCCCACCTATGACAGCAAACTGGCCGACATCCTGGGTCGGCGGACCGCCCTGGAGGTGCGAGCCGCCGACGACGGCGCCGCCATGGAGGCGGGGCTGGTGCTGGTCGCCCCGCCGGGTCACCACCTGCTGGTCACCTCCGCCACCGGTGTCGGGCTCCTCACCACCGGCGCGCTGCCTCCGGCCCGCCCCTCGGCCGATCTGTTGCTGGCCACTTTGGCCGTCACCTGCGGTCCCCGCGCGCTGGCGGTCATCCTCACCGGCACCGGCCACGACGGCCAGGCCGGCGTGCGCGCCGTCACCCACCGCGGCGGCACCGCCTTCGCCCAGGACGAGCCCACCTCGATGTCCTTCTCCATGCCCGCGGCCGCCATCGCCACCGGCCAGATCAGCTTGGTGCTGGCCCTCGGCGACATCGCCGCGGCGATCGTCGCCCACACCACCTCGCGGTGACCCCCTCGCTCGCCGGTCAGCGGGTCACGCCGCGGATCGACGCGCAGACGTCCGGGTGATCGCCAAGGAGGTGCCGGTACGCACCAGGCCGAGCCCGTCGACGTCCTCGCGGCGGGGCCGGTCGCACGGCGTCCGCCTGGCCCAGAGCCCCAAACGCCACCACCGGCCGCTTCCCGGAGGTGGAGCGGGTGGAGGCCGGCAACGGCACCCTCATGGTCGCCGGATGCAAGATCCAGGTCGGCCAGGTCCACCGCGGCTCTTGAACTGATAGTACGAGCGGCGATATATATCAGGCATGGCGCTACGCGAGCAGAGCTACCTGATCCTGCTGGCCCTGTCCCAAGGCCCCCTCCACGGCTACGCAGTGATCAAAGCGGTACAGGAACTGTCCGGCGATGGGAATTGCCTATCTGCTCCTTCTGCCGTTCAGAGCCCGCCTGAGACGTTTGTTGCTCGCCAGACACGATTTCCATCCCGACGGCGCCTCTCGCATTGCGCGTCCACCAGAGGTTCGCCCTGGTGAAGAGGTCAGGGAGCTCCGATCGAATCATGTTCGGTGACTGGAGCGGCCAAGCCGGTAAAACAGCGGCTCGGCTTCGTGCCTGTGCTCTCCGACCTTCGAGACGTGACCGGGAACGATGGTCGCGCACTTAGACACGCAGAAGGCTCCCATAATCTTCGTGGGGGCCTTCTGACGTGGAGCCGCCTTGGGGAATAGTGTCCGGCATGTTGCGTGCCGCCCTCGGGGTGTTCAGTGTGCTGACCATGGCCGTCGGATGTGTACATCCGACGGCCGAGGAATCCATCGTCCCGCTGGACTGGACCCAATACACCTCGGACGCATGCCGCCTGGTGTCGCCCGAGCGGATGGGCGAGCTGCTGGATGCCTCCGGGGTCAAGGCACAGATCATTGCGCCCAGAGGCGGGAGCGGGCTGGGTGCCTGCGACTACAGGACCGGCACGATCCAGCTGACCGTCGAAGTGCACCGAAGGGACCCCTCTCTCAGCCCGGACGAATACGTCAAGGCCGGCACCTACAACCAGGGGCGTGCGCTCCACGGACTGGGTGACGCCGCGGCCGTGGCCGCACTCGACCATGGATGGGGGCAGCTCGTGCTGGTCAAGAACGACATGGCACTCTTCCTCATCGGCGATACGGAGATCACGGAAAGTCTCGTGAAGGTGGCCGAGGAAGCGGTGCACGTATTGCCGCAGCAATTCCCTTAGTAGGCAGCGGTCTCTTTGACAGAGGAAACCCTCGTGAGGGATTGTGCGGCTCTGTCGCTATAATTCCGTGCTGTACGGCACGCCTCTTCGGGGCTACGGCACAGCAGCTCGATCACCGCCCGGCGTGCATAAGCTCCAGAGCCTGGAGCCCGTCGGTAACGACATGATCAGCGTCGTGATCGTGGTCGGGCCGTGTGCCTGAGTCGACCCAGATCGTACGCAGACCGGCTGCGCGTCCGAGCCGCTGTCAGCAGGGGTATTGGCTATTGGCAAAAGGCTCCCACCGGAACCCGCTGGGGGCCTCTGGTGTCTGACGCCAGGGGCCTCTCTGCACCGGTGTGAGATCTCGCCGAGAAGTGTCAGGGAAGTTGCGGCTTGGCATGGTCTGTCTGCCGCCTCCTCCATTCGATGCGTACGGCGCGGATGAGCAGGTAAGTCAGCAGCAGTACACCTATGACGAAGACGCTCACGCGGATAGCGGGGGTCGCGAGTTCTCCTGACGCCCCTTTGAGCACGCCGAAGACCCCCAGGTAGAGCAGGAAGCCTTGTCCTGCGAACCATAGATGGACACGGGGGATGCCGTTGAAGACCATCAAGCTGAAAAGTGCGTAAGCGAGGATCAGGAAGAACGGCGCAGGCTCCATTACCGGCCCGAATACGATGCAGACCGCTCCACCTACGGAGCCGATCAGCGACATCACGATCGCGGTCACCTGTTGCGGCTTGGAGAGCGCATCGAACCACGACGAAGGCTGATCCGGGGAATTCACGAGATCAATCTCGCATGGAACGACAATCCACCGCCAGGTGTGGCCCAGGTACACCTGGCGCCGACATGGCCACGAGACGATCCCGCCCGGGCTTGGTCACGCAGTCAGACACGCAGAAGGCCCCCACGATCTTCGTGAGGGCCTTCTGACCTGGAGCCGCCTTGGGGAATCGAACCCCAGACCCCTTCATTACGAGTTAGAACACGATCGTCCAGGACCGTCCACAGCCGTCTTCCGGGCCTGCTCGGGCGGCCTTCATGAGGTCCCACAGTCCACGATCGTCCAGGTCCGTCCAGACCTGTTGTTAGCATCCGCGTTAGCAAGATCGACGTTTATGTCTCCCCCGCTTCTTGGTCGGTCACCGAACTGCGTGCAAGATCTCCATCGCCTGCAGCACGTCCGTGACGATGTGGTCCGCCTCATGCTCCTGGTCCGGCCAGGTCCCTCGGTCTCTTGAACTTCGCAGGCTCTTCTTTGGATCTAGGCGTGGGCTGATGATAGTTACGAGGCGAGCAAGTCGAAGTGGAAGCCGACCACGAGCAACAGCACCGCCACCCATCGAATGATGCGCTCTGGCAAGGGGTTCTCCAGGACGCTGGCCACAAGCTTGGCGATGCGATCAAGTCGGAACACCAGAGTCAAGGCGGAGGCCCAGCACACCATGATGACCAGCCAGGTTCGCAAGTCCATTGAACCGCCGCCGGTGAGCACGGCAACGATGAACGCCACTGCCCCCAACGCTGCGATGATTTGGCCCGCGGGGAAGAGGTATGGCTGCTCGCCAAAAGGGTCCGCGTGCCTGATTCTGACGCCGAACTCTCGGATGCGCTCAGGCCCGATCACGTCGAGCACCACTGTCATCCCGCCAACGAAGGCGCCGATCTTCCCGAATCGCCCCCACCAAATCATTGGCATACCAGCCAGGTCGTTGCCCAGCGCGGACTTGCCATCCAGCCACATGCTCCACGCCTCGAAATACGAGATGTCCGACATGATCGGAGCGTAGAAGACAGCTGGATCGCCTGCCCAGCAGTTCGAGGAGAATGGCCTCGGCCCGGTCAGTCATTCAGGTTCGACTCCTTCACGGTGACAGTAAGCCGCGACGCTCACATCACATACATGCGCGCGACGTGATTCCCTAGGTCTGCACGATCTGAACACCAAGATCGTTCGGCAAAGTTGACGAGGTGTGCGTCGCTAATGAGAGCGGGGCGGTACTGCATCCGTTTGAGCCAGTTCTTGACCGTGCGGGCGAGCTGATCGACGGTGTGAACGGCGAGGTTGGTTAGGGACTTCTTCATATGGACTTCGAGACCGTTTACTGGGCGTCCCGAAGCTTTGGTACTGCCACCCTCGCGGCCCGCTTGCTGAGGCCGGGATCGAACGTCGCAAAAAAGCCGTCGCTCACCAGCAGTGTGACGGTGTTCTTGACCCTGATGAGCACAACGTCCGCCGCGTGGACCGGACTGATTTCCGCCTCGGGGACCGTCTCGCTGTACCTGATCCCATACACCCAGTCCCCCAATTTGCCGATGGAGAGCTTGGTGATCCTCTCCCCAACACCATCGGCACTCTTGTTGCCCCTGGTGCAGTCACGAACCATGACCTTGCCCACCGTCTGCCAACGAGCCATCTGGGCGGGAGTGCCGCTTATGGCGAACTGCTTGACGCCCGACGGCTTGCCCTCCTCGTCGATGAAAACCGCCGCCTTACTTCCGAGGAGGGGTTTCAGCGCCTTGATAACCTTCACGCACTTTTTTGTGCGGGCCGTTTTAGAGTCCAGCGCCTCGCGGTTGCGCTTCGAGTTGGGGGTGTAATCATCGCCCAGGTCCTCAGGAGTGATGAGGGCGGCGCGCAGCTGGGCCGAAGTCAGAGGCTTGACGGGGGCTGCGACCACGGCGGGAGCGGTGGAAGCCAGCAGAAGAGCGGCGGCGAGGCCGCCTAAGATCGCGGGGGGCATGGAACGGCATTCTAGAGTTTCTCGACTCAAACGATCAATGAGCGCCATGAGGCGGCGCGGGTTGCCGATATTTCCCACGCGCACGATCGGGACGCGGCACGACAAAGGCCCTCCCGGACGAACCGGAAGGGCCTTTGACCTGGAGCCGCCTTGGGGAATCGAACCCCAGACCCCTTCATTACGAGTGAAGTGCTCTGGCCGACTGAGCTAAGGCGGCGTGCCGTGTTTCACCACGGCCTACGGCAGTCTACAGGCTCCCGGGGCCTCCCCGCGCCCCAGAATCAGTTGATCTTGGGGCAGCGGGTTCCGTCCTTGGGGACGGTCAGATCGATCAGGTAGTCGTCCACCAGGCGGTCCACGCACGCCGAGCCCGTCAGGTAGGCGGTGTGCCCGTCGCCGTCGAAACCGACGAGGACGCCGGAGGAGAGCTGGGAGGCCAGGGCCTCGGACCACTGGTAGGGCGTGGCCGGGTCGCGTTCGGTGCCGACGACCATGATGGGCGGGGCTCCGGGTGCGTCGATCTTCGCCCGCGGGCCCCCCTTGGCCGGCCAGTACGCGCAGGGCAGCGAGCTCCACATGACGTACGCGCCGAAGAGCGGGGCGTCCTTGGCCGACTCCCGGGCCGCCGTGGCGTAGGCGGCGGAGTCGCGGGGGTAGGGGGCGTCGACGCAGTTGACGGCCAGGTTGGACTCGGTCTGGTTGGTGTACTCGCCGTTCGCCTCGCGGTCGATCAGCAGGTCGGCCAGGCGGAGCAGGGTGGTGCCGTCGCCCTTCAGCGCCCGGCCGAGCGCCTGGCGGAGAACCGGCCAGGCCTGCCGGTCGTAGAGCGGGGTGATCAGGCCGAGGGTGGTCCAGGCCTCGGTCACCCTGCGGCCGTCGCCCGTCGCGTTGGTCAGGGGGGCCGTGTCCGCGCGGCGGAGCAGGGCGGCGATCTCCGCGCGGGCGGAGCCGACGGAGCCGCGGAAAGGGCAGTCGGTGGCCGTGAGGCAGTCTCCGAGGAACGCGTCGAGGGCGACCTCGAAACCGCGTGCCTGCGTGGTGTTCAGCTCCAGCGGGCCGAGCGAGGGGTCCACGGCGCCGTCCAGGACGAGGGCGCGTACGCGGTCGGGGAAGAGGTCCGCGTAGACGGCGCCCAGCTGGGTGCCGTACGACTTGCCGAGATAGGTGAGGCGGGAGTCGCCGACCGCGGCGCGCAGCAGGTCCATGTCCCGGGCGGCGTCGGCCGTGCCGACGTGCGGCAGGAGCCTGCCCGAGCGGGCCTGGCAGCCGGAGGCGAACCGCCGCGAGCCCTCCTCCAGCATGGTGACCTCCCCCGGCGAGTCGGGCGAGCTGTCCAGGCCGACGTAGGTGTCCAGCTCGCTCGTCGACAGGCACCGGACGGGCGCGGACTCGCCGACCCCGCGCGGGTCGAAGCCCACGACGTCGAAGCGGTCCCGTACGGCCTCGCTCACCGCCGTACGGGCGCCTCGCGCGTACTTGACCCCGGAGGCACCCGGCCCGCCGGGGTTGAGGAGGATCGAGCCGATCCGGTCACCCGAGGCGGGCAGCCGGATCACGCTGAGCTCGATCTTCTCGCCGTCCGGCTTGGCGTGATCGAGGGGGACGGGGAGCTTCGCGCACTCGAAACCGTCCTCGCACTCCTCCCAGCCGAGCGACGACCTCCCGGCCTCACCGCCGCCCTTACCGCTGCCGGAACCGGCGTTGGCGTCGGTTCCGGTGCACGCGCTCGCCAGCAGGGTCACCGCCGCCGCCAGCACGGCGACCACATGGGATCTCACGCCGTGTCCGCTCCGTGAGGCGGGTCGTATGCCGATCCGGCATACGGAGTTCGGTCATGGAGCCCCCGACGCGGCCGATCCTCATACTTCTGAGGTGCACGCATCCGCTTCACCTTCTCAAGGCCGGAATGTCAAGATTGTGGGAACACGGTCGTCACGCGCTTGGCAGGGGAGCCCCGTGTCCTCCGAATGGCCACCGGTGGCATCTTAGGCCACCGGCCCGGCCCCGAAGGCTGTCCTTCACGGTCTGCCACGCAAACATGACGATCGGCGAGCGGATGAAGCGCGCACCCTCACCGTCGAGGAGGCCTCATGTCCATTGGAACGTCCCGCCGGGCCCCCAGCCCCTCCTGGCCTGCGGGGACCTTGATCTCGACCCTTGACGACAGGGGACGCAACGAGCTTTTCGGCCTGGGTGAGGCGCAGCGTCACGAACCCGGAGCGGTCTTGATCCGGCAGGGTGACACCCGGTGCGACCACGTTCTTCTGCTCCGTTCCGTCCGGTCCGCGTCGCCCGCGTGCGCGAAGATCACGGCGATTCTCGACAACGGCGCCGAGGCTCTGCTCGGCATAAGACTGAGCGGTGACCTGGTGGGCGAGATGGCCGCGCTCCGGCGGACGGACCGCTCCGCGACGGTCACGGCCTGCACCCCGCTGGTGGCCTTCCGGATCCCCGCGGCCACGTTCTTCGCCTACCTGGACGAGCGCCCCCTCCTGTGGTCGGCGTTGGCCTCCATGATCGCGGAACGGCTGGAATGGGCCAACCAACGCCGGCTCGAGTTCACCGCCTTCGAGGTCCCGGTGCGACTGGCGCGGGTGCTCGGCGATCTGGCGGCGCGTCACGGATTCGCCGTCGCGGGCGGTACGGACCTCGGCATCAGGCTGTCCCAGCCCGAGCTGGGACGACTCATCGGGGCGAAGGAGGCCGCGGTGCACAACGCGGTCCGGCTCCTCAAGAGGAACGGGTTGCTGCTGACCGACTACAGGCAACTGGTCATCACGGACCTGGAGGCGCTCCACTCCTTCAGTACCGCGAACTGAGCTCGCGGCCGCGCCGCCCAGCACGGACCGCGCTCCGCGGCGCGCCCCTCCTCGACATCCCGCCCTCGTGACGTCCCGCCCTCGTGACGTCCCGCGGAGCACACCCTGTGACACTCCGCGAGACGCCTTCTCTCGTGAAACTCCGCGGGACGTCCTCCCACGACACTTCGCGGGCCGCGCCCGCGGCGATGTCCTACGGCGGCACGGTGACGCGGTACGGCGGGATCATCTCCATGCCACGACGAGCGCCGTCAACGCTATCGCCGAGACGAGCGTCAGCCCGGTCCAGGGCAGCGCGCTCGCCACGTGACGATACTTGCGCTCGGCGATCCGGGCGAGGAGACGCGTCATCTCCCATGCCTCGTCGATCCTGGCCGCGACGTCCTCACCTGTCCTCGGAGGCATGTGGTCGACGGCTCCGGTGATGCCGTACCGGCTCCGCGTGTCCGGCGGCCGCAGGACCGGCCGGATGGTCTGGAGCATGTGGTACCCGGACACGAGGAAGCCCAGCATGAAGAGGCCCAGCAGCACGGCCCCCGCGACGAGGCCGGCGTGGGTGAGCCTGGCGACACCCGCGACCTGGGCCGCGACCATCGCGGCGGCCCCCGCGTGCGACACGGCCAGGACGCTCACCTTCCCGTCGGCGTGCTGAACGTAATTCTGGAACGAGATCATCACTGCCAGCGCACCATCTAGATCCTGATTCGTTAACTTATGAGGCTTTTGTCGCATCCAGCGCATTGTTTCCCCTTGCCTCTTGGCGTCAAACTCCAGGAAAGGGTGCGAACCAGGTTGCGAGTATGTATTAATCCACCTTGGGGCTTATTCTCCATATTTGCTAGGGCCACATCCCCTACTGGTAGGGGATGTGGCCCTCGGCATTCCCCCATACTGATGGCTTCAAGCTGGATTTACTACCAGACCATAAGGAACCGGAAAAATCCATGAAAAGCGGCGATTTCGGACGCGCCCTCATCATGTCCAGCGACCTAAGAGGATACGGACGAGGAGATGACAAACGTCACGAGGCCATGCAGCACGGCTTCGTGGACCTTCACAGGGACGCGGCCGTCCGGACGGGGCTCGATCGACACCGGTGGGCGATCCAGCCGGGGGGCGACGGCGAGCTCGCGGTGCTCCCCGCCGACGAACCCGACCCTCTCGTCGTCGACCGGTACGTGCGCGCGCTCCACCAGGGACTCGTCGACCACAACGACGGCCTGGCACCGAAGGAGCGGCTCCAGCTCAGGGTGGCCCTCGCCTTCGGCACCGCCTACCCGTCGGTCAACGGGTACGCGGGCCAGGCGGTCGTCGAGGCGAGCCGGCTCGTCGACTGGCGGCCGCTCAAGAAGCTCTTCGAGATGAGGGAGGACATGAACCTCGCCCTCATCCTCTCCCAGCGGGTTTTCGAGGACGTGGTGCGGCAGGGACACACCACCTACGGGGTCGGCGACTTTCACAGGGTGGTGATTCGGGAGAAGGAGTTCTCCGGTTCCGCATGGATATGGAGTCCGGAGTTCGACTCTGGAGATCTGCGCCTCCTGTCCGATCCGGCGGACGCGAAAACGGACGGCCAGGCGGAGAACATCGGAACCGGCACCTCCCAGCGAGCGGAAGTGATCAACAATCTGAGCGGTTCCGTCGACGCCCGCCGCGCGGTTTTCGGGGTCGGCCGTAAATGACGACAGCGGACCCCCCTCCGGGCGACACCCCGTCGGCCGAGCCTCCCCCCGAGCCGGAGCGGAAAGAACCGCAGCAGAAAGAGCCGCAGCAGGAGGAACGGCAGCAGGACGGCCCGGACGAACCGGCCGCCGAGCGCTCGGACGAGGATTTCGAGGAAGGTGCCCTCGGCCAGACGGCCACGGTGATCAACAACTTCTTCGCCGAGGTACAGGCCCGGAAGGCGACTTTCGGCATGGCGGGCGGCGGAACCGCGCGATCGACGTCGAGACGGCTCGACGAGAAGGAGATCGACCACGCCCTGAGGCACTTCGTCGAACCACCGGGTTTCGACAGGGCCGTGGCCACCCTGCGCGAAAGTCGCGTGGTGGTCCTCGTCGGTAGGGAGGGCATCGGCAAGTGGACGAGCGGTACCGCCCTCCTCGCACAGGTCAAGATGCCCGCGGACAAGATCGTCGTTCTCTCTCCCGGCCGTGACCTGGAGGACCTGCTGGCGACCTCGTTCAGGAGGAACCGCGTCTACTTCATCCACGACTGGACCGACGACAAGGTCGAGAAGAACCTGCGGCGCTTCACCTTCGACACGCTGAGCGCCAAGCTGGCCCAGGCCGAGGCGCACCTGGTGATCACTCTCAACCGCGCGGAGGTACGTTCCGGGCTTGAGGCGTTCGAGGTCGGATGGGAGTCTCCCGACTCCCTGAGGCTGCTCGACGCCTACATCGGCACGGATCACCCGGCCCTCTCCGAGGCCCAGGTCCGCGAACACGTCGCCGGGCTGCGCTCACCGCAGCGGGTCGTCGAGCTGGCCGAGCAGATGGCCGGCGGCGCCCGGCACGTGCGGGAGATCCTGGCCGACCTGGACGGCAGTACCGTCATCCGGTGGTTCGACGGCGAGCCGAAACGCTCCGAGGTGCTGGCCGTCGCGGCCCTGGCCTTCGCGTACGGCGTACCGGAGCGGGTCTTCGAGCGGCTCCTGGTGCGGCTGACGGGCATCGCGGACGAGATCGAGCGCCAGGGGGCCGAACGTGAGACCCGCCCGATCGGAGAGAGCCTCCCGCAGAGCCGGAAGCTGTGGAACAGCCGGCACCCGCTGATCGGCATATCCACCGAGGCGGGCGAGCCGAGGGTGGTCTTCTGCGGTCCCCGCCACCGCGAGCACGTGATCACCCAGCTCTGCCTGCACTACGGGTACAGCGTGTGGGAGCCGCTGCGCGAGTGGATCCGCGAGCTGGCCGGAGAACTTCCCGAGATCCAGGTACAGGTCGCGGCGGGGCTCGCGCTGCTCGCGAGGACACGCCCCGAGGAGGTCGAGGAGTCCTTCCTGCGGCCCTGGGCCGCAGGCCTGGTCCAGGAACGGCTCGCCGCGGCCAACACGCTCTCCCTGATGTGCGTGGACGACGTCACCGCGGCCATCGCCTTCGGTATCGCCCTGAGCTGGGTGGAGGACGCCGGGCAACCGCAGGCCATGACCGCCGCCCTCGCCCTCGCGGGCGGCCTCTCCATCCGGTACCCGGGTGAGGCCGTCGACTGGCTCTGGTACCTGGCGCTTCGCGGGATCCGGGTGAGCAACGTGGCCCAGCGGGCCCTGACGCTGTTGTTCCAGACCGCGGCGGAACGGGACGGCGAGGCGCTGACCGGCCTGCGGCTGCTCGCCAAGCATCTGGAACGCGACCTCGGCGAGGGCATGCCACCGCGGCTGGCCAGGAGGGCCCTCGAAGCCGTGCTCGGCGTGCTGGAATCCGACCGGCTGGAGAGCGAGAAGCCGCTCATGGCGTGGCTGCTCCTGTCCCAGCCGTCGAGCGCCCAACCGATCGGCGTCCTGTGGGCGTGGACCCTCCACAACGCCCACCACCGCGCCGAGGCGGTCCGGGCGCTGTGCCGAACCCTCCGGGCCCTCGAGGAGCAGGAGGGCGCCGTGGCCGCCGCGGAGGCGCTGGGCCAGGTGATCTGGGCGACCCTGCCCGGCGCCGTGTCGGTGCTGGTCAAGCGCGCGATCGATCGCGCCTGCAGCGAGACGCACACGCGGTGGGATCCGCCGCTCGCCAAGGAGATCGTCCTCGCCCTGCTCGACGCGGGCACACGGCGAAACCACCAATGACATCAAGGAGAACATCGATGTCCGCGTACAGCGGATACCCCATCGTGGAAGAACGCGCCCTCAGGCCTCCCCACCGGCGGCTGGGGCTCTTCCCCCGCCGCAACCCCGACGAGCTTCCCGAGACCCCGGTGGGAACCGTCCTCGTCTTCGCGCTGAACGGAGGCTACAAGGCGTACACGGAGGGCCAGCACCTGCGCGGGTCCGAGGACGCCGTCGTGGAGGCGAGATCCGTGAGCGTCGTCTACATGCGCAACCGGCAGGTCACGCTGCCGATCGAGATCCCGTCGCGGGACATGGGCTACCAGTTCCTGCTGAAGGTCGTCTTCAGGTGCAGGGTGACCGACGCGGAGGCGGTCGTCTCCGCCGGGATCGAGAACGCCGCGGACGTGCTGACCAACCATCTCCGTGACGACGCGCAGCTGATGCGGCTCGGCACGACGCGGCCGATCGAGGAGGTGCACCTCCTGTCCGTGGAGGTGACCAACAGGGTCCGGGCCTATCTGGAGTTCTACCCGCCCCGGATCGACGGGCTGGAGGTGACCCTGGTCAACGTCGACCTTCTCCCGCCCAACGACATCCTCGTCCACGGCCAGCGGATCAAGCGGCTCCAGTGGGACGGGGAGAGCAGGGAACTGGCGTCCGCGATCGAGAACCGTGACGTCTCCAGGATCGAGGAGATCTTCAAGCGCGGCGTCGAGGCCACCGTGGCGTTCGGCGTCAGCCGGGAGAAGTTGGAGATGACCGACGCCGTCGGCGTCACCCGCGAGGCGCAGGAGAACCGGTTGAAGGCCCTGTCCGACCTGATCGACGGCATGCCCGACGGGGCACTGGACTTCCTACCCATCGACACCCAGAGGCTCATCGAGAGGGTGGTGACGTCGGTCACCGGGGACAACCTCTTCGCCGAGGCGCCGAAGGCCGTGGAGTCCTCCGCGCCGAACGGTGGCCGGTCTCTCCAGAACGGGCACGACGGCCCTCGCAGGATCGGCCTGGAGGACCTCGATGACTGAGGAGGCGTCGCCCGGCAGGCACTCGAAGGCCTCACCCGCCGAGCCTGGCGGACGGCTCGACCTGGGACGACGGCTCAGGGTCCTTTCCGGGGTGGACGAGGAGATCCTGGACCAGGTGCCGCTGGAGCGGACCCGGTACGTGGGTCTCGGCGGCGTGGTGCTGGGCACGGCGGTCGTCGCCGGGATCTCGATGTGGTTCGCCCTGAGCCAGGTTCTGGGCGGCTCCCACATCGGGCTGGTCGTTCCCACGGTGATCTGGGCGCTCATCGTGCTCAACCTCGACAGGTGGCTCGTCTCGACCGTGACCGGCATCTGGCAGCGCAGGCTCCTGATGCTGGTCCCCCGCCTGCTCGTCGCCGTGGTGCTGGGCTTCGTCATCGCCGAGCCGCTGGTCCTGAAGGTGTTCGAGACCGCGGTGGTCCAGCACGTCCTGGACGGACGCCAGGACGCCCGCAACGCGGAACGGGCCCTGCTCCTGAGGTGCAACCCCCAGGAACCCTCCGGCGCGCCGGACCCGCGGGGGTGCGAGGGCGCCGAGCTCCTGGCACCGGTCGCCGAGTCGGACGCGACCAGGCTGCGTGACCTGGAGCGTGACGCCGACAAGCTCCGCACCCGGGTCGACGCCGACAGCACGCGACACAACAGGATGCTCACCCAGGCCACGAACGAGTGCCAGGGAATCAAGGTGGGGGGCACGAGCGGCAGGAAGGGCGCGGGACCGCTCTGCGAACGCCTGGACGCCGCGGCGGCGGCCTTCGCCGCCCGCAGCAAGCTGGCCGAGAACCAGAGGAGACTCCGCTCCCTGGACGACCAGGTGTCCGCGCTGCGCGGGCCTCTCGCCGACAAGCGGGCCGACTTCGGTCAGCGGGTCGAGGCGGACGTCCGCAAGCGGGTGGACGCGATGCCCGGGGCGGACGATCCCGTCGGGCTCCTGGAGCGCATGCGGGCACTGCACGAGCTGACGGTCGAGAACCCCTACCTGTTCGGGGCGAGCTGGCTGCTCCGGCTGTTCCTGATCCTGATCGACTGCCTGCCCGTCCTGGTCAAGCTGATGGGGGGCACGACCGCCTACGACCGGATGGTGGATCGGGCGAACCGCACCCAGGAGAGGATCCACGAGAAGCGCCTGCAGTTCAGCGCGGACGGGCGTGTCGGCGAGCTGGAGCTCCGAGCTCACCGCGACGCGGAGGACCGCCGGCGGCGGCGCCAGCTGATGGACATCGACGGCAAGGCCGCCGACGCCGAGGCACGCGCCGCGGTGGAGGCCATGATCAGGCGCCGGGCGGACGAGATGGGGTTCCAGGGCGTCAGGCACGTCGTCAAGGAGGAGCGGCGCAACGGCTCCCACCCGCACATCGACCTGACGGGCTCCCAGAACTGACAGGCACCCCGAACTGACGAGCTCCTCGGAGTGAGGGGCACCCGGAGCCGAAGGCGTCCCGGGGCGAGGGGGGGCACCCCGGGGCGATGCCCTCCGTGGACTCACCGGGTGAGTCCACGGAGGGCCGTCGACGGCTCCGGTCATCTTCCCTCGGGCCCGCCGTCGACGGCCTTCACCGCGTCCCCGCTTGGTCCCCGCTCACCCCTCGGGCCCGCCGTCGGCGACCTTCACCACGGCCCCGCCAAGTCTCCGCTTGGTCCCGCTCACCCCTCCGGTCCGCCGTCAGCGACCTTCACCGCGTCCCCGTACGCCGCGTCGTGCTGCTTGCGCGGGGAGCACACCGACGCCGACGGGCACGCGCAGCGGCGGCCGCCGTCCTCCAGGCGGACCACGACGGAGTCGGAGGGCACGTTGCGGCCCACGACGGTTCCCGCCCCCTCGGGGGTGTCCACCTTCAGCCCGACGCGGGGCATCCTGCTGTGCGCGTCGAGATAGAGAGGGTGCTCGTACTTCAGGCAGCACATCAGCCGCCCGCACGCCCCCGCGATGCGCAGCGGGTTGACCGGCAGGTCCTGGTCCTTGGCCATCCGGACGGAGACCGGTTCGAAGTCCTTGAGGAAGGTGGCGCAGCACAGGTCACGGCCGCACGGGCCGATGCCGCCCTGGAGGCGGGCCTCGTCGCGGGGGCCGATCTGGCGCAGCTCCACCCGGGCGCGCAGGTTGCGGGCCAGGTCGCGGACGAGAGCGCGGAAGTCGACCCGCTGCGGGGCCGAGAAGTAGACCGTGTAGACGTTCTCGGCGTCCGTGTAGTCGACGCCGACGACCTTCATGGGCAGCGTGTGCCGCTTGATCAGGCGTTTGGAGACGCTGCGGGCCTCGGCGCGCCGCCGCTTGTTGCCCTCGTCGCGGGTCAGGTGCTCCTCGTTCGCGATACCCGCGCACACCGGCAGCCCGCCGACCTCCTCGCTCGTCCACTGGGGCGCCCAGACGCACTCGGCCACCTCGGGCCCGGCGTCGGTGGGAACCAGCACCTTGTCTCCGACCTTGGGACTGTGCTCGCCGGGATCGAGGTAGTACAGCCTGCCGTAGCGGGTGAAACTCACCGCCATGATCATGCCCATATGGCTCCAAACCTGGGGGTACGGCTCGTGCTCACCCTACGCGGCATACCCAGGAACACGGAGTGCCGCCCGAAGACCCCCTGTCCGGCGGCCGACCGGCCCGGTTAAACACCGCCGAATACCGCCGAACACCGCCGAACGCCTCCCGTGCGACGTCCCCGGTCGTGGCCCGGCCCCGGACCGTGCCCGGACCGATCGCCCACCGTGAGCGGCGGCCCCGTGGGGCCGCCGCTCCGGTCAGCGGCCGAGCTCGGCGAAGGACTTCTCCCAGCGGGAGACGATCGTGGAGATGTCGTAGTTCCTGGCCGTCCGGAGGGCGTTCTCGGCCATCCGGCGACGGCCCTCCTCGTCGTCGATCATCTGGATCAACCCGCTGGCCAGGGCGTCCACGTCGTCGGCGGGGACCAGCACCCCGTTCACCCCGGAGGTGATGATCTCGCGGGGGCCCCGGGGGCAGTCGAAGCTGATCACCGGCACCCCGGAGGCGAACGCCTCGATGATGGTCATGCCGAAGCCCTCGAAACGGGAGCTGACCGCGTGGATCGAGGCCTTGGCCAGCTCGCCCTCGATGTCCCCGGTGGGCCCCATGAACGTGACGTTGTTGTGCAGGCGCAGCTTCACGGACTGCCTGACCAGCTTGTCGCCGACCCGGCCCTCGCCGTAGATCCGCAGCTTCCAGTCGGGGCGTTCCCTGGCCACCCGGACGAACGCCTTCAGCAGCCGGTCGTACCCCTTGACCGGTACCAGCCTGCCCGCGGCCAGCACGATCCGGTTCTCCTGCCGGGAGCGCGGACGCGGCCCGCCGGGCAGCCCGTTGCCGATGGTGAACACCCGGGTGGGCGACCCGTCGAGCATCTGCCGGTAGTCGTGCTCGTCGGCCTCGGTGAGGGTCACGACGGCGTCGAGTTTCGGGTACCACGTCCGGATCTCCTCGAAGATCCCGGGCTGGTGGGCCTCGAAGTGCAGGTGCTCCTGGGCGATCGTGACGACCCGCTTGCGGGCGTACCTCGCGGCCATGATGTTGAGCCCCGCGCGGGTGGTGACCAGCACGTCGCTGCGGAGCCTGCGCAGCTCGCGGACGAGAACCTCGTCACTCCAGGCGCTGAAGGAGGCGTACGCGCGCTCCTCGGGGTGGATCAGCGCGCTCTCCTGCGCGCTCAGCCGCTCGGCCTTCTTCGTGTACGGCCAGCGGACCCTGGCCCCCTCCCTCAGGTCCACCAGCGAGCGCAGGCGAACCCGCGAGCCCAGCGGCAGGAAGGGCGTGTCGGCGTGCTGGAAGACGCTGACGACCTCGACCTCGTGCCGCTCGGACAGGGCGGTGGCGAGGTCGAAGGTGGCGCGGATGGTGCCGCCCATGCCGTAGGCGTTGAGGATGAGGAAGGAGATCTTCACGAACTCGCCTCCTCGATGCTGAGCGCGACGGCGAGGCTGTCGGTCTCGGTGTAGTACGGCCGGACCCTCACCTGCCCGACACGTTGGGCGGGAAAACGAACTTTGGTCTTCTTGTCCGTTATGTCATCAAGGCGGGTCGCCAGCGGCAGACGCGTTCCGGAGATCTCCGCGTAAAGGTCCCAGAAGACCCTGCGCCGCACCTGCGTCTCGGCCATCGGCGCGATCTCCACCCCGCCCTCGAACCACCGCCCCTGGAAGCTCGCGGGCCCGCTCACCGGTTCCGGCCCCCGGCGGGCCACCGCCACGAGCCGGGCCGCCCCCCGGATCGGCTCGCCGTACGCGATGGCGCCCTCCACCTGGATCACGCCGTCCTCCGCGGTCACGCGGATCACCTCGACGTACGGCTCGACCTCGCGGACCTGCAGCCCCAGCGTGCCGAGGGAGGTACGGAACGCCCTGATCTCCCGGTTCCGACGGGTCTCGGCATAAGCCCACAGCCCGTCGAGGGAGAACCCCGGGTCGTCGGTGACGACGGGCTCGCCGTCGCGCGACGCCATCCAGACACCCGCGGACAGTGCCGTCAGATCCGCGGCCCCACATTCCTCACCGGTCTCCACGTGCCGCAGGACGATCTCCGCGTCGTTTCCGACGGCCGGCTCGGGCCATTCGATCCTCAGCGTGTCGTCGTCTCCCACACGGCTCGTGATGGCTCGCCCACTTACAGGCGAAATCATCCCATGGCGTGCCCCAATGCTCACCAAGAGTCCCCCGGCCTTCTCTGCTCATCCCCGTAGAGCAGGACACTGTCCACCGACTTATAACGAAATAGCGTATTTTTGCCTGTTAATCTTAACGACCCACACTCATACTTTGAGGTGACTTAGCGATGAATGGTTCCATCTAATCGGAAACAGACGGGTAGTGACCACTTGATGGCGGTCTCTACCCTCCTTACCAGCCGATATCCGCCGGGCCGGTCCAGAGAAACTTCGAAGTGTCCGATACCGGACAGGGGGTTCATCCACTCGAACTTCGGCTCCCGGTGAACCACGAGAGCAGCCGCCCGCGATGCGGTACGGCACACACGGCACGTACGGCACACACGGCACAGCACCGCCTCGCGCGGGAAACCGGTACCGGCCCATGCGCGGTACCGGCCCATGCGCGGTACCGGCTCACGACCGAAGCCGGCTCACAACCGAGCCAGGCTCACCGCCGGGACGCGCTCACAGCCGGGGCCGGTGCAACGAGATGGTCATCGACTCGACCGCCATCTGCGGGCTGACGTTGGACGCCAGCCGCCTCCGGCAGCGCATGATCGCGTCGATCCTGCGCAGGGTGTCCTCCGGCGTGGAGGCGCGGGCCAGCTCGTCCAGGTCGGCGCGGCGGTCCTCACTGGCCAGCTCCACGTGCGCGCCGAACTGCACCGCCAGCACGTCGCGGTAGAACGCCACCAGGTCGAGCAGGGACGCGTCGATGACGTCGCGCTTGGTGCGGGTCGCCCTGGACTTCTGCCGGTCCTCGAGATCCTTGAGCGCCCCGGCACCACCGCGGATCAGGCCCCTGTTGAGCCCCTTGCCCGTGGAGCCCTCGCCGTAGGCCTGGCGCAACTCGGTGATCTCCGACTCGTTCAGCACCGCGGTGACCGCGGCGGCCTCGTCCTCGGCGGTCTTCACCAGCCGCTCGGCGGCCATCACGCACTCCCCGACGCCGGTCAGCGACCGGGGGATGGACAGCACCGCCTCGCGGCGCGCACGCGCCTCCGCGTCCAGCGCCAGCCTGCGGGCGCGGTCGATGTGCCCCTGGGCGGCCCTGGCGGCGAACTCCGCCATCGCCGGCGGCACGTTCTCGCGCGTGGCCAGCACGTGGGCGACCGCCGCGGTGGGCGGGGTGACGAGCGTGACGAGCCGGCAGCGGGACCTGATGGTGATCATCATGTCGTCCGGGGAGGGCGCGCAGAGCAGCCAAACCGTCTTCGGCGGCGGCTCCTCGATGGCCTTGAGCAGCGCGTTGGACGCCCCCTCGGTCGCCCGGTCGGCGTCCTCGAACAACACGACGCGCCAGCGGCCCAGCGTCGGCGCCCCGGCCGCGCGCAGGATGAGCCGCCGGGTGTCCTTGATGCCGTACGAGAGCCCCTGCGGGCGGACGATCTCCAGGTCGGGGTGGGAGCCCACGGCCACCTGGTGGCACATGTCGCAGTGCCCGCACCCCTGGTCGGGACAGAACAGCGCGGCGGTGAACGCGCGCGCGGCCTCCTCGCGACCCGACCCGGGCGGCCCGGTGAACAGCCACGCGTGGGTCATCCCGGCGCCGCGCCCCCCGGCCAGCAGGTCGGCCCCGGCCGCCGCCGCCCGGCGGAGCGTCGCGGCGGCCCGCTCCTGCCCCACAAGATCATCGAAGACTCCCACGCCCCCAACCTACCGCCGGGGACACGGGGCCCGGTCGCGGATCGCGCTCCCGGCACGGCGCGGGCGCACCGTGCCGGCCGCCGCCACGCGGTCTCAGTCGCGGA
This sequence comes from Streptosporangium nanhuense, assembly GCF_059358815.1. Classification (NCBI taxonomy): domain Bacteria; kingdom Bacillati; phylum Actinomycetota; class Actinomycetes; order Streptosporangiales; family Streptosporangiaceae; genus Streptosporangium; species Streptosporangium nanhuense. Next base: position 32,097 of record NZ_JCADBG010000007.1, on the reverse strand, counting down.
TGGCGGGCATCGTCCCGGTGACGTCCTCCGACTCCCGCGGCACCGGGTCGGGCAGGATCTCGCGGACCCGGTCATGGATGATCAGGGAGATCTCGTTCTGGGGCAGGGTCCCGTCGACGACCAGGTAGCGGTCGGGCTCGGCGGCGGCCAGTGCCCGGAACTCGCGGCGGACACGCTCGTGGAACTCCAGGGGCTCCGACTCGATGCGGTCGGCGGCACCGCCCAGCCGGGCCAGCCCCACCGACGGCGGGGTGTCGATGAGCACCGTGAGATCGGGGACGAGCCCGCCGGTGGCCCAGCTGTTGACCCTCGTGACGTCCTCGGCCTCCAGGGCCCGGCCCGCGCCCTGGTAGGCGAGCGACGAGTCGACGTAGCGGTCGGAGATCACCATCGCCCCCCGGTACAGGGCCGGACGGATGACCTTCTCCACGTGCTCGGCCCGGTCGGCCGCGTACAGCAGCGCCTCGGAGCGCGCGGACAGCCCCTGGTGCACCGCGTCGAGCAGGATCGCGCGCAGCCGCATCCCCACCTTGGTCGAGCCGGGCTCGCGGGTCTGCACGACGTCGAAGCCCTGGTCGCGCAGCCAGATCGCGAGCAGCCTGGACTGGGTGGTCTTCCCCGACCCCTCGCCGCCCTCGAACGCGACGAACATCCCGCGCCCCTGCTCGGCGCTCTCGGGGGCGAACCGCTCGCCCCGCACCGCGGCGACCAGGTCGGAGATGATCGAGACGCCCCTGCGGTCGTCCATCTGCCGCAGCGCGACGATCCCGACGATCACCGCGAGCAACCCGCCGACGAGCAGCACCAGGTTGGAGCCGTCGAACCGGTAGACCGGATCCGGGCCGACCCTGATCTGGTGCTCGCCGAACAGGCCCGCCAGGGTCGGCGCGACCGCGACCACCAGCAGCAGGGTCACCCGGGCGAGCGACTGCAGGAAGGAGAACGTACGGCCCCGCAGGCTGTCGTCCACCTCCAGCCCGATCATGGTGTAGCCGATGATCCAGGCGATCCCCGCGCACGCGCCGAGCAGCACGGTCAGCAGGACGACGATCACCAGGTTGTGGACGAGCGCGACCGCCACGAGGACCAGCCCGGCCACCACGATCGACAGGCCGAACAGCCTCCGCCGCGACAGCTCCCGCAGCAGCTTGGGCCCGAAGAACATGCCGGACGCCATGCCGACGAAGACCGCGCCGAAGACCACGCCGTACGCCGCGTCGCCGCCGCCCAGCGCGTCCACGTAGATCTTGGCCACCCCGACCACCGCGCCACCGGCGGCGAAAGCGCCCAGCATGCCGATGATCAGGCCGCGGATCAGCCGGTTGCCGCCGACGAACCGCCAGCCCTCGAAGATCTGCCGCAGCACCGACGGCGTGGAGGTGGTCCGCGCGCTCGTCTTCGGGATGTCCTTGAGCGAGAAGATGATGACGGCCGAGACCAGGTACGCGAGAGCGTTGATGAACAAGGCCAGGTAGGTCTCGCGCTGGGCCAGGAACGGCACCAGCCTGCCCAGGAAGTCATCGGCGACCGACAGCAGCGCGAACAGCAGCGCCGCGATGGGCGCGGTGCCGTACGTGACCAGGAGGTTGAGCTGGTTCGCCTCCTCCAAGCGCTCCTTGGGCACCAGGTTGGGCACCGTGGCGTCCTTGGCCGGGACCCAGAAGAGGTTCACGCACTCGACCAGGAACGTGGCGACGATCACCCACTGGTAGCTGCCGATCAGCGGGATCGACAGCACCAGCGCGAAGCGCAGGAGGTCGCAGAAGAACATCGTCAGCCGCCGGTCGAACCGGTCGGCGAACACACCCGCCAGCGGGCCCAGCACGATGGCGGGAAGCATCTTCGCCACGAAGACACCGCCGATGGCCAGGCTCTGGAGCGTGTAGCCCTTCGCCGCGGTGAGGTTGCCCGCCAGGGCGGTCAGCGCCAGGAGGTTGAGCCAGTCTCCCAGGCTGCACACCGACATCGCCGTCCACAGCTTGCGGAACGGGGCATTGGCCAGCACGTGGGGGGGCTTGCGTCGCGCGGTGCTCCGGCCAGGGGTGGTCATAGTGTCAGCGTATCCAGATGCTCGCTGGGCTGGGGAAAACACGAGCCAGGCGGAAATGCCCGGCTGTCCGTCGCACGAGGGTAATACGTCCGCCCCGTACCCCGCAGGTCACCCCCGGGAAAAGAAGCGACCGGTGCCACTGTTTCCAGAGGTGCTCGCGACGGGGGTTCCAGAGGTTGCCCGTGCCTCCGCCGGTGCTCGCGGCGGGGTCCCTAGGGCCGCTCGCGGTGGACTTCCAGAAGGGTGATCTCGGGGGGAGCGCCCACCCGGACCGGCGGCCCCCAGAAGCCCGCGCCCCGCGTCACGTACACCTGGGTGCCGTCCACCTCGCCGAGGCCGGAGACGACCGGCTGCTGCATCGGGATGACCAGGTTGAAGGGCACCATCTGCCCGCCGTGCGTGTGACCGGACAGCTGGAGGTCCACGCCGTACGTGGCCGCCTGGACGGCCTGGACCGGCTGGTGGGCGAGCAGGACGGTGGATCTCGAACGGTCGCGGTCGCCGCCCAGCGCCCGCTCGAAGTCGGGGCCGTCTCCCGAGGCGACGCCGCCGAGGTCGTTGACCCCGGCGAGGTCGAGGACGGCTCCCCCGTGGGCGATCTCGACGCGCTCGTTGCCGAGCGGGCGGACACCGAGCGCGCGCAGCTCCTCCATCCACTCCTGCGGGCCGTTGGCGGTGTAGTACTCGTGGTTGCCGGTGACGAAGTAGGCGCCGTAGCGGGATTCGAGGTCCCTCAGCGGCCTGGCCAGCGGACCGAGCTCGGCCACCGTGCCGTCGACCAGGTCACCGACGACGGCGACCACGTCGGCCTTCAAGGAATTGATCATGCGGACGATGCGCCGGGTGTGCTCCGTACCGGTGAGCGGGCCCAGGTGGATGTCGCTGACCACCGCGAACCGCAGGCCGCTCAGGCGTGGGTCCAGCCTGGGCAGCACGACCCTGACCGGTTCGATCACCGGGTCGCCCAGAGCCGTCCTGACCCCGAACCCGACCGTGCCCAGCGCCCCCGCCCCGGCGGCGACCGCGGCCGTACGGGCGATGAACAGCCTCCTGCTCATCGCGGCCGGATCGTTCGCCCGGCCCGCGGCCCCGCCGCCGCGCCGCCCGTCTCCGGCACCCGGGACGACGATCACACCGCCGATCGCGGAACCCGCCTCGGACTCGGGCTCGAACTTGGACTCGGACCGGCCGACGGCGGCGGCGGATTGAGTGGTGGGCACCGGCTGGGCGGTGACGAGCGCGGCCCGCTCCGCCCTGCGGGCGGCCACTCCCGGCGGGACCCGGCGGCGCTCCGCCCGCCGCTCCAACACGCCCAGGACCGCGAGGGCCAGCGCCCTGGGAATCTCCAGCAGCACCAGGATCACGAAGAGGTAGAACATCACCGCGATCCAGAAGAACCCCGGCCACGCCAGGAAGTGACCCCACTCGCTGCGGGAGGCGATCAACGTCGCCGGGGCGAGCACGGCCAAGGCGACGAGGATCCACGTCAGCACCCGGCGGGTCCGGCCGGGCCTGGTGGTGACGCGGATCAGGCGGTGCCACAGGTAGAAGTGGACCAGCGTGACCGCGCAGACGACCATCGACACGAAGCCCACGATCGTCACTCGCCCCTCCCGCTCGCCCACCGGCGGTTCCCGGCGCGTTCCGAAGAACGCCCGGGACGGCGGATGCGTTCCCGGAACCCCGGAAGTTCCGAAAACCCCGGAAAGCAGGGCGTCAGGCCTCTCGCCGCACGCTCTCCCGGACCTTCGGAACCCGTACGTCCCCGGCACCCCGGAACCCCGGAAACAGGACCTCGGACCTCTCGCCCCGCGTTCCCGGAACCCTCGGAACCCGCAGGTTCCCGGAGACCCGGGAACGGGGTGTCAGGCCTTCGCCTTGGCCCTGGTGGTGGGACGCTTGGGCGCCGGGCCGCGGGCGCGGCGGTCGGCGAGGAGCTCGGCGGCGCGCTCGGTGGTGATCTGCTCGACCTCGTCGCCCTTGCGCAGGGAGGCGTTGGTCTCCCCGTCGGTGACGTAGGGGCCGAAACGCCCCTCCTTCACCACGATCGGCTTCTTGGAGACGGGATCCTCACCCAGCTCGCGCAGCGGCGGCGCGGCGGCCGCCCGCCTGCCCCTGGTCTTGGGCTGGGCGAACAGCTCCTTGGCCCGGTCGAGGGTGACCGTGAACAGCTCCTCCTCCGACGCCAGGGAGCGCGAGTCGGTGCCCTTCTTGATGTAGGGCCCGAACTTGCCGTTCTGGGCGGTGACCTCCTGGTCGTCGATCACCCCGAGCACCCTGGGCAGCGAGAGCAGGAGCAGGGCGTCCTCAAGGGTGATGGTGTCCAGGGACATCGTCTTGAGCAGCGACCCGGTGCGCGGCTTGGGAACGTCGGCCTTCTTGGTCCTCTTCTTGGCACCCTCGGCCGGCGGCGCCTCCTCCGGCAGGATCTCGGTGACGTACGGGCCGTAGCGGCCGTCCTTGGCCACGATCACGTGCCCGGTCACCGGGTCCTTGCCCAGCTCCCGGTCACCCGTCGGGCGGGAGAACAGCTCCTCGGCCATCTCGGCGGTGAGCTCGTCGGGGGCCAGGTCCTCCGGCACGTTCACCCGGGCGCCGTCGCGGTCCAGGTACGGGCCGTAGCGGCCCACCCGGATCATGATGTCGGTGCCCCTGATCGAGAACGAGCTGATCTCCTTGGCGTCGATCTCGTTGAGATCGGTCACCATCTCCTTCAGGCCCTCGTCGCCGTCCACGCCGAAGTAGAACCGGCGCAGCTCCGGCACCCGCTCCGCCCTGTCGTTGGCGATGTCGTCGAGAACCTTCTCCATGTCGGCGGTGAAGTCGTAGTCGACGAGGTGGCCGAAGTGCTGCTCCAGCAGGTTGACCACCGCGAACGCCAGGAAGGACGGCACCAGGGCCGTGCCCTTCTTGAAGACGTACCCGCGGTCGAGGATCGTCCCGATGATCGACGCGTACGTCGACGGTCGGCCGATCTCCCGGTCCTCCAGCTCCTTGATCAGCGACGCCTCGGTGTACCGCGCGGGCGGCTTGGTGGCGTGCGCCAGCACGTTGAGGGCGGACGCGGTGAGCGGGTCGTTCTCGGTCAGGTTCGGCAGGCGCTTCTCGGAGTCGTCCCGGTCGGTGGACGGGTCGTCCGCGCCCTCGACGTAGGCCTTCAGGAAGCCGTGGAAGGTGATCGTCCGCCCGGAGGCGGTGAACTCGACCCGCTCGCCCGAGCCGGACGTGCCGTCCACCTTGACGGTGACCGACTCGCCGACCGCGTCCTTCATCTGGGAGGCCACGGTCCGCTGCCAGATCAGCTCGTACAGGCGGAACATGTCGCCGCTCAGCCCGGTCTCGCCCGGCGTGCGGAACTCCTCGCCCGAGGGGCGGATCGCCTCGTGCGCCTCCTGCGCGTTCTTGACCTTGCTGGCGTAGACGCGGGGCTTGTCGGGCACGTACGCCGCGCCGTACAGCTTGATCGCCTGGCTACGGGCCGCCGCGACGGCGGTCTCCGACAGCGTGATGCTGTCGGTTCGCATGTAGGTGATGAAGCCGTTCTCGTACAGGCGCTGGGCGACCTGCATGGTCGACTTCGCGGAGAAGCCCAGCTTGCGGCTGGCCTCCTGCTGCAGCGTGGTCGTCCTGAACGGCGCGTACGGCTTGCGGGTGTACGGCTTGCGCTCGACGGACCTGACCTTGTACGAGACGCCGGCCAGGCGCCCGGCCAGGGCGTGGGCGGCCTGCTCGTCCAGGTGGAGCACGTCGGCGTTCTTGAGCGTGCCGTTGCTCGCGAAGTCACGCCCTTGAGCGACGCGCTTGCCGTCAACGCCGGTGAGCATGGCGGTGAACTCGTGCGGAATCTCGTCGCGGCCGGTGTCGAGCAGGGCCTGCAGGTCCCAGTAGCTCGCGCTGGTGAACGCCAGGCGCTCGCGCTCGCGCTCCACGACCAGCCGGGTCGCCACGGACTGCACGCGCCCGGCGGACAGCTTGGGCTTGACCTTCTTCCACAGGACCGGGCTGACCTCGTAGCCGTAGAGGCGGTCGAGGATGCGCCTGGTCTCCTGGGCGTCGACCAGCCTCAGGTTCAGGGTGCGGGGATTGGCCACCGCCTCCTGGATCGCTCGCGGCGTGATCTCGTGGAACACCATGCGGTGGACCGGGACCTTGGGATTGAGCACCTCGCGAAGGTGCCAGGCGATCGCCTCGCCCTCACGGTCCTCGTCAGTGGCGAGATAGAGCTCGTCGGCGTCCTTGAGCAGCTGCTTGAGCTTGCTCACCTGCGCCTTCTTGTCGTGGTTGACGACGTAGAGCGGCTCGAACTCGTGATCCACGTTGACGCCGAGGCGCGCCCAGGACTCCCCCTTGTACTTCTCGGGGATGTCGTCGGCCTTCTCGGGGAGGTCGCGAATATGCCCGATGCTGGACTCCACGACGTAGCCGCGGCCGAGGTACCCGGCGATGGTCTTCGCCTTGGAAGGCGACTCGACGATCACCAGGCGGGTTCCGTCGGCGTTGCCGTTCTTGGCTGGCACGCTGCTTCCTACCTCGCTGTTCGCATTCGTTCCCCGTTTTCTTCCCCTCGGGTTACCCGGTCTCAGCCGGGGACACTCCCAAGAGAAGCCGCAAGGACGCAGAATAAAGCCCTATGAGTGTCGACGTCCCCCAGCTCACCCTCGGAGACTAATCGCTGTGCTCGACTACTCCTACTTGGTTCTCCACCTTCCGCGTGGCACATCCCGGGACGCAGCCCGGCGGATACTGACCGAACATGCAGAATACGGCGACTGGGAACTCGACCGCCTGCGACTGTATCCCGACGGCCGCCGGGACGTCCGACTGCGCCGGAAGATCATACGTGTGACCAGGACGATGTGATCCCGGACATGGCTTTGCCCGCTCCGGGCCGCGCCCCCGGAACGGGCAAAGCTTCCATGCCTCGCCGGCTGAGCGGACGCCGCGCCAGGAGGGCGCGGTCGTCCTGTCTCACCGCCGTCGAGGCGTCTGCGGGCCCTCCTCAGTGGCTCTGGGAAAGCGTGTCCAATAGGTGACTAATGCCTTACTTTCCGCGCCCTACTTCTTGCCGAAACGGATCCGGCGGGTGGTGCCGAAGACCGTCGCGGCGACCGCGGCCATCGCGCCGATCAGGAGGGTGACCAGGGAACCGACGTTCATCCCGGTCACGCCGACGGGCTGGGCGGCGCTCATCAGACCCAGGTCGCCGACCGGCAGGGAGCCCGCCGGAGTCGAGGAGGTCAGGTCGGTGACGGGAGCCAGCGGCGAGCCGTTCCCGGCCGCCGCGGCCCGGTCACCCGCCGGGCTCGCGGGCACGGCGGGCACGGCGGGAAGCTCGGGCAGCTTCGCGGCGGCCGGGAACCGCGCCTGGTCGGCCGCCCCCCGGGCCGCGGGCGCCGACGGCGCGCCGGAGACGGACGCCTGACCGGCCGTGCCGCCGAGAGCCGGGACGGCCGGGAGGGCGGGCAGCAGACCGCTGGTCTTGTGCCTGCCGGGCTTGGAGTCCCGGTCACCTCGGCCACCGTTGCCGTGGTCGTGGTCGCCGTAACCGTAGTCACCGTGACCACCGTGACCACCGTGACCACCGTGACCACCGTGACCACCGGGGCCACCGTTACCGCCGGGGCCCCCCGGGCCGCCCCACTGGCCGCCGCCCGGACGCCCGGACGGGCCGCCGACGCGGGAGCCGCCGAGGCAGCCCGCGGCGGCGTCGCCCAGGACGGCCACCGCGTTGCCGCAGATGTTGATCGGCGCGGTGATCGGCGCCACCACCTGGTTACCGCCCAGCACCGAGCCCTGGCCGGAGGTGCGGTTGCCCCCCGCGCCCGTACCCGCGCCCGCGCCGCCCGCGACGGAGGCGCCGCCCCTGCACGCGGCCGCGGCCTGGCCGAGCACGCCCACCGCGTTGCCGCAGACGTTGATCGGCGCGGTGATCGGCGCCACCACCTGGTTACCGCCCAGCACCGAGCCCCGGCCCGACGTGGTGTTACCGCCCGCGCCACCGCCGCCACCGGCGCCGCCCGTGACGGACGCGCCTCCCTGGCAACCGGCGAACGCGCCGCCCAGGACGGCCACCGCGTTGCCGCAGACGTTGATCGGCGCGGTGATCGGCGCCACCACCTGGTTACCGCCCAGCACCGAGCCCCGGCCGGACGTGGTGTTGCCACCGGCACCCGCACCGCCGCCCCGGCCCGCCGGCACCGACACTCCTCCGGGACAACCCGCCTGGCCGTTGCCGACGGCGTTTCCGCAGACCTCGGCGGGAGTGGTGATCGGCGCCACCACCTGGTTGCCGCTGCCGGCGCCGAAGCGCCCGTCGGTGTCGTTGCCGGGCCTGCCGTAACCACCGGGGCCGCCGGGACGGGGACCGCGCTCCCAGCCGTCGCCGGGGCCGCCCGAGCCGGGGCCGCCGGGACGCGGGCCGTGCTCCCAGCCGCCACCGGGACGCGGCCCCTGCTTCCCACGGCCGCCGTTGTCGCCGTAACCCGGCTTGCCGGGCTTGCCCGGCCTGCCGTGCTCTCCGGAACCGCCGGGCCCGCCGGGCCGGCCGGGCCCGTCGTGCTCACCGGGCTTACCGGGCCACCCCGGACCACCCGGGTGCCCCGGACGTCCCGGGCCGCCCGGGTGACCAGGTCCACCCGGGTGCCCCGGACCACCGGGGTGCCCGGGACCGCCCGGGTTGCCGGGGCCGCCCGGGGTGCCGCCGCCGATGACCTCGGCGCCGCCCTCACAGCCGGAGAAGGCACCGCCGACGACGGCGACGGAGTTGCCGCAGATGTTGATCGGCGCGGTGATCGGCGCCACCACCTGGTTACCGCCCAGCACCGAGCCCCGGCCCGACGTGGTGTTTCCACCGGCCCCGCGGCCGGCCCCACCCTGGTTGCTCACCGAGGCCCCGCCGCGGCAACCGGCGGCCGCCCCACCGAAGATCGCGAAGGAGTTGCCGCAGGCGTTGATCGGGGCGGTGATCGGCGCCACCACCTGGTTGCCGCCGCCGATGCTGTGGTCTCCGTTCGTGCGGTTGCCGCCGGCTCCGCCGCCGCTCCCGCCCTGGTTCCGCACCGAGGAGCCGCCGCGGCATCCCGCCTCGGAACGGCCGAACACCGAGACCGCGTTGCCACAGGCGTTGACGGGCGCGGTGATGGGAGCGACGACCTGGTTGCCGCCCAGGACGCTGCCCCGGCCGGAGGTGGTGTTGCCACCGGCGCCCGGGTCGCCACCGCCGTTCTCGACGGAGGCGCCGCCCTCCGAGGCCGCGGTCGACTGCCCGGCCACGCCGGCGGCGTTGCCGCTGATGTCGATCGGCAGGGTGATCGGCAGGTTGACCTGGTTACCGCCGCCGATCGAGTGGTCGCCGTCGGTGTCGGCGAAGGCCGTACCGCCGCCCATGGCCATGACGCCCAGTGCGAGCAGTGCCGCGGGGGCCGTGCCCGTAACCCACGTACGCATGATTGAAGCTCCTAGCAGTTTCGGGGGGGACCTGACCCTCGTGAGGGCATGGAGGCCATGCGAAGGCCGGACAGACCCGCACAGCGGGAGCCCCGACGGCCGTCACGAGGAATGGGGATTGCCTTTTCTGCCGCCTGCTGATCGCTCACCGAACGGAGCGGTTCTCCTGGGGATGGAGGATGAAGGCAGGCTCCGCGACCGGCGGATCACCCGAAAGGGGATGGGCCGGTCCGTGCGACGAGATCAGTCAGGAGAGAAAGAAGGGTCGTCCGCCGCTGTGCGGACGACAGGGGGGAGCACGAACGCCGGCGGGACACGCCGCGTCGTCTGCCGCGGGTCGTAGGAGAACCACGCGACATCTCCCGGACCCGATCCTGGGAGACCGGATCCATTGCCGCTCTGGGGCACGAATCCATTGGCGCCAGAGCCGTGCTCGACGGTGGCGGGTGCCGGGAACCCCGGCCTGGACTGGCTGGTGAGCCCGTCCACACCGCGCCCCGCCATAGCCTCGGCGTTGTGCGTCGCCGACAGCCCGCCGCTGACCGTGGGGAAGACATCGGCCCTGACGGCCGATCCGGAGGCGGCTGTGTGAGGGGTCTGGGAGCGGGCCTCTCCTGTCGTCGCGGTGGTGTCCGCGACCGCGGGAGCGGCGCCGATGAGCCCGAAGACGACCGCGAGCAGCCATGCGGCGGCCAGGAGACCGCCGACCGCGAGGGCTCGCCTGACGCCCCGCCGAGTGCCGGCCGCGAACCGCGCCATCCGGTCAGCCCGGTCGGGGATCGTGTCGTCGACGGGAAGGGTCACGGGCGCGCGTCGGGCAGCGGGCGAGGACGCCCTCCACTGCCCGTGCGGCACACGTGCCACGTGACCTCCCCAAAGCTCCTGGACGGGCCCGTTCGGACACGAGCCATCCCTCGACGGAGAGTTACGCTAGCACCACATCGAGTTAACGCAACGCGTTTCCCGGGAACGGCTCAGCAGCCGTCCAGGAAACGGTCAAGGACCCTGACGCCGAACTGGAGCGAATCCACCGGAACCCTCTCGTCGATGCCATGGAACATCCCGGAGAAGTCCAGGTCGGCGGGGAGCCGCAGCGGCGCGAACCCGAACCCCCGGATGCCCAGCCTGCTGAACGCCTTGAGGTCCGTGCCCCCCGACAGCGTGTACGGCACGGCCAGCGCGCCCGGGTCCTCGGCGAGGAGGGCGTCGGCCATCGCGCGCACCAGGGGCCCGTCGAAGCCGGTCTCGATGGCGATGTCGTGGTAGACGAACTCCCTGGTCACGTTGGGGCCGAGCAGCCCGTCGAGCGTCTCGAAGAACTCGTCCTCGTATCCCGGCAGGAAGCGGCCGTCCACGTGCGCGGTCGCGGTCTGGGGGATCACGTTGGCCTTGTAGCCGGCCTCCAGCATCGTGGGGTTGGCGGTGTTGCGCAGCGTGGCGCCGATCATCCGGGCGAGCGGCCCCAGCTTGGCGACGGTCTTCTCCGCGTCGTCCAGGTCGAGTTCCAGCTCCAGGGCCCTGGAGGTCTCCTCCAGGAACGTCCTGACCGTCCGCGTCATCCGCACCGGCCATTCGTACCGCCCGATGCGGCCCACCGCCTCGGCCAGCTCGGTGACCGCGTTCTCGGCGTTGAGCATAGAGCCGTGCCCGGCCCTGCCGGTGGCGGTCAGGCGCATCCAGGCGATGCCCTTCTCAGCGGCCTCGATCAGATAGAGCCTGCGCGCCTCGTCGATGGAGACGCTGAACCCGCCCACCTCGCCGATCGCCTCGGAGCACCCGTCGAACAGGTCCTTGTGCTCGTCGGCCAGCCACTGCGCGCCGTACTTGCCGCCCGCCTCCTCGTCGGCGGTGAACGCCAGCACCACGTCCCTCGGCGGGCGGCGGCCCTCGCTGAGCCGCTGCCGCACGACCGCGAGGATCATCGCGTCCATGTTCTTCATGTCGACCGCGCCGCGCCCCCAGACGCAGCCGTCGGCGATCTCGCCGCTGAGCGGGTGCCGGGTCCAGTCGCCGGCGTTGAAGGGGACGACGTCCAGGTGCCCGTGCAGCAGCAGGGCGTCACGGGAGGAGTCCTCTCCCGCGATGCGGGCGACCACGTTGGCCCTGCGGCTGTCCGACTCCAAGATCTGCGGCTCCAGTCCGACCTCGGACAGCTTCTCGGCCACGTACTCGGCGGCGGCCCGCTCACCGGGCCCGGAGTTGTCGCCCGCGTTGGTCGAATCGATCCGGATCAGGTCGCGGCACAGCCCGACGACCTCGTCCTCAGCGTTGATCGCCGTCATGTGGACTCCTTGGGGTTCGGTACGGCTTCCACCTCCCATCCTGCCGTCGGCCTCCCCTTCCCGGCACCCCGCCCGTGCCCGCCCTCTTACCGATATGACGCCGGCTCAAGAGTTTGCTAACCTAAGTCCGCCGACGCGGGATGACGGTCCAGCGTGCAGGCACCACGTCCGGGTGGCGGAATAGGCAGACGCGCTAGCTTGAGGTGCTAGTGCCCTTTGCGGGGCATGGGGGTTCAAGTCCCCCCTCGGACACCAGCCAAATCCCAACGGGATTTGCCAGACGGTGCGGGATCGAGGTTCACCTCGGCCCGCACTTTCTTGTTCTCGGGATCGAATTCGGCGCGCAGGCCGATGCTTCGATAGACATCGCTCTTCCGCTCCGCGGTCCCCTCCCGCAGGGTCCTCACCATGTCTCCCAGGTTCTCGATGGTGCGGACGATCAGTTCTCTTGTGATCTTCGGCTTGCTGCCGGACTCATACAGTGCGGCCACGGCCCTCGTGCGCTCGCCCTGGGTCTGCTTGATCCACCCGGCGACCACGACAGGATCTCCTCCGACGTCCAGAGCCGCCCTGTACCGCTTGAGCCTGCGGTCACAGTCAGCATCCGGAGTGATGTGGCCAGAGCCCTTGTCTGCGTCGTACAACTTCACTCGACCCGTCGCCATGCCACTCCCCTCCGATAGCTTTTAGTGGCATTACAGTCACTTGAGGTAATCACGGGGGGATGGCAAGGCCCCCGCTCGGGTTACCCCAACGACCCCGAGCGGGTCCCGCTGCTGGCGAGTTCCTCAAGTGACCCCGGCCCGGCGGTTCGGTTGTTCCCCAAGACGTCCCAGATCAGAACAGGTCTGGCGGCTGGCGACCATCGGTCAACGGCAGCCCGGCTTGCCGTGTCGGCCGCCCCTCGGACTCGACCGCGTTTCGGCTGGGCAGGACGCTGGAGCGGGTTCAGGAGACGTCACTTCGACGGTGACCAGGCCCGGCCGCACGCCGCACAGCGCATGACGTACCCGGTCTGCCGCCCCCAGCTCTTTGGTCCTGCTAGCGGCCGATCTTGTCCAGCTCGGCGAGGTCCTCGTCGGAGAGTGAGAGTCCTGCGCCGGCGACGTTCTCGCGCAGGTGTGCCACGGACGAGGTACCAGGGACGAGCAGGATGTTCGGCGTCCGTTGCAGCAGCCACGCCAGGGCGACCGACATCGGTGTCGATTCCAGCCGGGTGGCCACGGCGGTAAGCGTCGCGGACTGCAGCGGGGTGAAGCCGCCGAGCGGGAAGAACGGCACATAGGCGATGTTCTTGGCGGCGAGCTCGTCGATCAGTTCGTCGTCGTGGCGGTAGGCGAGGTTGTACAGGTTCTGCACGCATACGATCGGTGCGATTGTCTGCGCCTCAGCGACCTGCTCTGCGGTCGCGTTACTCACTCCCAGGTGTCGGATCAGGCCCTGCTGCTGGAGTTCGGCGAGGGTCTCGAATGGTTCGGCCAGCGAGCCGGGCCGGGGCCCCTGGGCGTCGCCGAGCCGCAGGTTGACCACGTCGAGCACATCGAGGCCGAGGTCCTCCAGGTTCTCGTGGACGGCGCGGCGCAGATCCTCGGGCTTGCGGGCGGTGGGCCAGCCGCCCTGCTGGTCGCGGACCGCACCGACCTTGGTCACGATGTGCAGCGATGCGGGATAGGGGTGTAGCGCTTCACGGATCAGCCGGTTGGTGATGCGTGGCCCGTAGGCGCCAGCAGTGTCGATGTGGGTGATCCCGAGCTCGGTGGCCTCCCGCAAGACGGCGAGCGCGCCGTCGTGGTCGGCGGGCGGGCCCATGACCCCGGGGCCGGCGAGCTGCATGGCGCCGTAGCCGAAGCGGGTGACGGTCAGGTCGCCCAGGGGCCAGGTGCCACCGGGCAGTGAGGCAGATGGTGTGTTCATGGCTGTGTCTTCCCTGCTGAGCTGGATATTCCAGAGGGCTGCGTGTCGCGCCCGTGCCGGGCACCGGCGCGGGCTTCGCTGCTCCGCTACCGTCGATGTTCGCCCGTCCGGCAGCAGCACAGCCAATACCGAAACGACACCCTGTGATACCCGGCAGGTATCACCGGTTACGCTGGCGGGCATGGAGACCTTGGAGACCCGCGAGCTGAGGTATTTCCTGGCCGTCGCGGAGGAACTGCACTTCGGTCGTGCCGCCGAGCGCCTGAGCATGGCCCAGCCGCCTCTGTCCCGGGCGATCCAGCGGTTGGAGCGGCAGCTGGGGGTCCGTCTGCTGGAACGCAACCGCCGCGGCGTCGCCCTGACCGGCGCCGGTGAGATGCTGCTGCACGAGGGCCGCGCGGCCCTCGACGCGATCACCGCCGCCGCGCGCCGCACCCGCCGTGCCGACGACGACGGGAGCCCCGGCGGCCGCCGCAACCGACTGGTGCTGGCGGTGAAGGCCGCCGCGTCCCACGAGCTGCTGCACAAACTCCTCGACGCCTACGCGGCCGAGCCCGACGCCGTTGAGGTCGAGGTGCTGCCGAGCGGCACGTGCGAGCAGGGAGAGATGCTGCGCGACGGCCGCGCCGACGTGGCACTCATGCACGCACCGTTCAACTCCCTCGCCGGATTCGACAGCGAGGAACTGCTGACCGAAGGGCAGATCGTCATCCTGCCCGCCGGACATCCCCTCGCCGCGCGCAAGACGCTGTTTTTGGCCGAGGTCACCAGCATCCCGGATTTGCCGCTCGCCCGCTGGTCCCGCGATGGCACCTACCCTCCCGGCCCGGGCCCCGAGATCAACGACCAGACGCAACTGGCCCAGCTGATCGCCCTCGGACGCACCGTGGCAATCTTCCCCGACTCCGCCCGCGCCTGGCTGTGGGCCGAACACACCGCCGTCCCGCTGATCGACGCGCCCCCCGTCGTCACCCACATCGCCTGGCCCGCGCACAGCCGCTCCCTCGCCCTCGCCGGCCTGATCCGCACGGCTACCCGGCTGTAAGCCCACATCCGGTAGAGCGTCTTCCCCGGAGCGGGAGATCGCGCCGCGACAGCAGCCGCTCCAACTTGGTCTTGGGTCGCGGAAGGTGCGGTCATGGTCGTCCTCGCGCGGGAGACGGTGTTCCCGGCGGCGGGGCGCCGCCGGGAACACCGCTGCGCCGGCGAGGCCGGAGGGCCGCCTTGGGTTCAGGTGGCCGGGTGTGGCTGATCTTCACGATGCCCGGATCCGCACGACCTGGTCGCCTTCCCCGCGGTAGGTCCTCACGGCCGACGGCCGGTGGCGGTCCCCCTGCGCGTCACGTCCATGCCGGACGTGGTCAGCGGGTGCCGGGGACGAACTGGGGGATCCAGCGTTCGGAGGCGGCGCGTGAGATCTCCGCGAGGTGCCGTGTCTCGCCGCCCCGCCGGTCGGTGGCGACCAGCCGGTACGGCTCGGCGCCGTGGTCGAGCACCAGCACGCCGTCCTCGCCGTACCAGCCGTAGACCTGGCGTGAGAGGGCCGGATAGCGGCCCCTGGCCTGGCCGGTCGCGGTGTCCCAGGCGCACAGGGTGCCCTCGCCGTCGGGACAGCGGGTGAGGATTCTCGTGCCCGACGGCGAGAACGGGTCGCCCAGGCTCACCGGTTCGCCGACGTCGCGCATCTCGCGGACGAGCCGGCCGTCGAGGGCGTGGAAGCGGACCCCCGTCCCCGAGGCGTGCGCGACCGTGGTGCCGTCGGGGCTCCAGAAGTAGTGGTCGTCCTCGCCGGAGTCCTCGTCGGCGGGCACGGTGACGGCTCGGGCGGTGCGCGCGGCCACGTCCACGATCACGAACCCGCGCGGGCGCCTGGCCTCGCCGGTCTCCTCCATGGTGGTGAGCACCAGCCGGCGCCCGTCCCTCGACCAGCGCGGCTGGTACGCGCCGACCGGCCGGCTCGTGGTGGGGATCGTGATGGTCCCCTCCGGGCTCGTGATCTCGACGAAGTCGCGCGACCCGTCGGCGAACTTGTTCCTGGTGATCATGGCTGTCCTGTCCCCGGACGGTGCGGCGGCGGGCTCGCGAAAACGGGCCACCAGGCGGAACCCGGCCGCCGCCCGGGCGTAGGCGCCGATGGAGCCGGACTCGCGCGTCATGTAGCTGCCGAGCCGTACGGGGTCGCCGGGTCTCTCGTACAGGACGACGTCCGCGCCGGGCAACCGCTGCGACGAGGAGGGGGTTGGCGGGGCGGCGCTCGCCGGGGCGGCGGCCGGGGGTGCCTGCCCGCCGTTGAGGCCGTGGTTGAGGCCGTACAGGACGGCCGCGGCGGACAGGGCGAGGGCCGCGACCGCGCTGACGGCCGCCACCGCGCGGCCCCTCCCGCGGGGCGCGCCCGAGGCGATGGCAGTGGCCTCCGCCAGCAGCGCCTCGGACGGCAGGTCGCGGCCCAGCAGCCGCAGCAGCGCGTCGACCGCGGAGAGCCGCCGTGCCGGATCCTTGACCAGGCACGCGGCCACCACCTCGCGCAGTCCCGAGGGCAACGCGGAGAGGTCGGGCTCGCGGTGCAGGACACCGTAGAAGATCACCGGGAGCGCGTCACCGGGAAACGGCGGGCGCCCGGTCGCGGCGAACACCATGGTGCCCGCCCACGCGAACAGGTCGGAGGCCGGTCCCGCCGAGTTGCTGCCGAGCTGTTCGGGGGCCATGAACGCGGGCGTCCCCACCAGCTCCTCCACCGTTTGGGTGGCCCGCGTGACGCGTGAGATGCCGAAGTCGATGACGCGCGGGCCGTCGGGGCCCAGCAGGACGTTGCCCGGTTTGAAGTCGAGATGCGCCACACCGTTCTGATGGATCGCGGCCAGCGCGGTCAGCGTCCCGACCGCGAGCTGGAAGAGCGGGGAACCGGCGAGCGGCCCGCGCTCGGCCACGGCCGTGGCCAGGGACGACCCCTCGATGTACTCGCTGACGAGGTACGGCAGGCGCCCCTCCGTACCGGAGTCGAGGACCCGGGCGGTGCAGAACGACGCCACCCGCCGGAGGATCCGGCCCTCGTCCTGGAAGCGGGCCAGGGCGTCGGGGTCGTCCAGGCGGCGCAGCAGCTTCACCGCGACCCTGCCGCCGCCGTCGCCTTCGCCACCGCCGTCGCTGTCCGCCTCCCGTGCCAGATAGACCACGCCCTGGCCACCCTCGCCGAGCCGGCCCAGGAGCCGGTAACCGCCCACCTGGTCCGGGTCACCGGCGCGAAGGGGGGTCATGGGGTGGACGCGAAGTCCATCAGGAAGTCGAGGACGCGCTTGGCGGGGATGTCCGCGAGCACCCGCCGCACCTCGCCGTCGAAGCCGATCACCTCGTAGCGGCTGTTCTTGCCCCGGGGCTTGACCACGAGAAGGTGTTCCTCGCCGAACCAGGCCTGCGGCCTGGCGACGTCCTCCGACGTGCCGGTGGGGACCACGGCCAGCCGCTTGCCGGTGCGGGCGTCGTACACGCACACGTTCTTGGGGGTGCCGGCGCACACGGCGAAGTACTTGGTGCCCGAGGGCGAGAGCCAGTTCCCCCGGCTGACGGTCGGTCCCAGTTCCTCGGGCGACCTTCGCAGCTCGCGCCCGGTCTCGGAGTACCAGATCGCGCGCAGGACGCTCGGGCGCCTCGGGTCCGGCGCGGCGACCCTGACGACCTCCTTCCCGTCGGCCGACCAGGTGAAGGAGCTGACGTCGGGGCCCTTGCCGAGCGGGACCTCGTAGGCGGTCCTGGTCGCCAGGTTCGCGATGACGAACCCCTGCGCGGCCGACGCGCCCGGCGTGCTGTCGTAGAAGGTGAGCAGGACCCGCTCGCCGTCCCTGGACCACACGGGCGCGACCACGCCGACCGGTTTCCTGCCGACCTCGACGTCGAACTGCTCGCCGTTCTCCTGGCTGACGAACCGGACATGGTCGGTGTTCACGCCGCCGCCGAACTTGGCCCAGCTCACCATGGCCGTCCACTTGCCGTCGGGTGAGCGGACCGGCTGGTACAGGTCATCTGTCTTGCTGAAGGAGTCGCCGTCGGCGTCCCTGACGTAGGTGGCCTCCGTGCCGGGGGCGAGGTATCCGGCCAGCAGGACCGGATCGTCCGGGTTCTCGTTGAGCACCGCGCCCATGTCGGGTAACTCCACCCTGCGCGTGGCGGGCAGCACGACGTCGGGCCTCGGGGCGGCCGAAGTCGCGCCCGCCGAGGTCGCCGGGGTGGCCGGGCCCGACCGGGCGGGGACCGCCGACCGCCGCTGCTCCGGCTCGTCCCAGGGGGCGGCCACCAGCAGCACGGCGCCGCCCGTCGCGAGTGCCAGGACCACCGCCCCGGACGCGATCCACACGGGCCGCCGCCACGACCGGGCGGGTGTCGTGCCCTCGGGCCGGCCGATGTGCCGGGCCACCTGGCTCGTGTCCTGCCCCACCAGGCGGAGCAGCACCTCGTCGGCGGTGGGCCGGCGTCCGGGGTCGGGCGAGAGGCAGGTGCTCACCACGTGCTGAAGGCCGGGACCGACCGCGGCGAGGTCGGCGGGCGCGACGGCGGCCACGCCCGCGCCGAGACGCGCGGCCACCTCGGTCGGCGTCGTGCCGAACGGCGGCCTGCCGGTCGCGGCGTACACCACGCAGGCGGCCCACGAGAACAGGTCCGAGGCCGGATCCGGCCGGTCGGTGGCCGAGGCGTGCAACCGCTCCGGCGCGGAGAAACCTATCGAGACGGCCGAACTGGTCACCGCGCCGGCCGCCGGGACGGTGAAGGGGCGCAGGCCGGTCAGCCGTGCCCCGCCCTCGGCCAGCACGATGTCGTCCGGGCCGACCCGCGGGTGGCCGAATCCACTCCGGTGGATCGCGGACAGCGCGGTGACCGTGGCGAGCGCGAGGCGGTGCAGCTCGTCGCCGCGCAGCGGACCCTCGCCGGCCACCCGCCGGGCCAGGGTGGGGCCCTCGACGTGCTCGGTGACGAGGTACGGCCTGCCCTCGTGCAGCTGAGCGTCCAGCACCCGGGCGACGCCGGCGGACGGTATCCGGCGCAGCACCTCGGCCTCGTCGAGCGTGCGCCGGGCGACCGACCCGTCGGGATCGTCGCCGACGTCCAGGAAGGTGATGACGACCGGCGTGCCGTCGGGCCCCGTGGCGAGGGCCGTATCGGTGGATCCGTTCTCGTCGGGCGTCCTGGTGATCCGGTAGACCCCGACCAAGTGACCGTCTGACACAGCGTCCCCTGACTTCAGCCTGACAAGAAGATCCTCCTTGGCCCGACCGGCCGGAGGCAACGGTGGCGGGGAACGGAATGATTTCTCGGGGGTCGCCGTCGCGGGAACGCGAGGACCGCCGGTGGTTTCCTGGATGGACGGCGAGGGTCCACGGCCACAGCCTGGAGTTTCGACCGATAACGCTGGACTTTCGTCGCTAACCGACGAAAGTCCGACGAAGTCGGCCGTAACATCTAGACAGTCTGTACGTAACATTTTAAGATCGCACCAGAATGACAAAATAAGCCGTAAAAGTGGCGAAAGTTCAGGAGGTGCAGCGATTTGCGACTGCAGCACCGCACCTTCGTCCCCCGCGCGGCACGAGGTCGCTGTCCGAAGCCGAGATCGGCGACCGGCCCGGATCACCGCGTGTGCGCGCGGCCGCCGGACCGGATCGGCCGGGAGCGAACCACCTCACCCACAGGGCCCGCCGTACGGCGGCGGCCGGGCTTCCACGGCCCCGGCTCACCCCGTACCCGTACCACCGCATCTGATGACGTGGCTTCCCCGGTCGCGGTGATCAGCTGATCCACACCCCCCACACCCCCCTCGAAGAACGGCCTGGAGGTCGTCTCATGCGACTGCTGATCCGCCCCACCGTGACCTGCTGACGGCGGGCGCGGCGCCAGGTGGTGCCGCGCCGCCGGCACGAGGGAGATGGCCGGGCCGGCGGGGGCGTACGCCGACCGCCCCCGCCGGCCCGGTCTCGCTCGTCACCCGCCGGCGGAGACCGACGGGCGCCGACGACACCGGCGCCCACCGGTCACCGGCCTCCCCGGACGGCGAGCGGGACCCCCCTCGCGTTCCCGCGCACGCTCACCTTCGTGCCGCGCTCCGACACGTCCGCTCGCGGCCGGCTGAAGCCTCAAAACCTCGAAGCCTCAAAACCTCGAAAACTCGAATACGAGGTGACTCACAACCCCTGACAGAGACCTGTTGACTGTTTTACACATAAGGGTCACAGTTTGTCCGAACGACGTCGCTGAGGGATCTCCCCCCGCCTCTCCGCGTCGTTGGCGTGATCGGCGCACGCCTGTATGGACTCGTACTACAGGAAGCGAGCACCACCGATCATGTTGAGAAAGCTAGTCGCATGCGTCGCCGTACTGGCGACCGCACTCAGCCTGGGCCCTCCGGCCGCACAGGCCGCGCCGAGCACCGCGTCGAAGGCGGCGTCGAAGGCCGCCGCGGTCGCGGCGCCCGGCTACACGCAGGTGACGCTGGCCAAGGGCGTGGCGGAGACCGGCGAGCCGATGGGCCTCACCGTCCTGCCCAACCGGGGCGTGCTGCACACCTCACGCGACGGCGTGATCCGCTACACCGACGTGCTGGGCAACACCAAGGTGGCGCTCACCATCCCGGTGTACACGCACGACGAGGAGGGTCTGCAGAGCATCAAGGCCGACCCGAACTTCGCGACGAACCGGTGGGTGTACGTCTACTACGCGCCGCCGCTGTCGACCCCGGGCGGTGACGCCCCGGCCTCGGGCACGGCGGCCCAGTTCGCCCCGTTCAACGGGGTGAACCGGCTGGCCAGGTACACGGTCAACGCGGACCACACCCTCAACGCGGCCTCCGCGGTCACCGTCCTCGACGTCCCCACCAGCCGCGGCATGTGCTGTCACGTCGGCGGCGACATCGACTTCGACGCGGCGGGCAACCTCTACCTCTCCACCGGCGACGACACGAACCCGTTCGACTCCGGCGGCTACACGCCGATCGACGAGCGGACCGACCGCAACCCGGCCTTCGACGCGCAGCGCACCTCCGGCAACAGCAACGACCTGCGGGGCAAGGTTCTGCGGATCAAGCCGAGCGCGGGCGGCGGCTACACCGTCCCGTCGGGCAACATGTTCCCGGCGGGCACCGCGAACACCCGGCCCGAGATCTACGCGATGGGCTTCCGCAACCCGTTCCGGATGAACGTGGACAAGGCCACCGGCACGGTCTACCTGGGTGACTACGGGCCGGACTCGGGCACCGCCAGCGCCACCCGCGGCCCGGCGGCGTCGGTCTCGTTCGAGCGCATCACCCAGCCCGGCAACTACGGCTGGCCGTACTGCTCGCAGTTCAACGTGCCCTACGTCGACTTCACGTTCCCTTCCGGGCCCTCGGGCTCCGCGTTCAACTGCGCCGGCGGGCCGACGAACAACTCGCGCAACAACACCGGCATCACCCAGCTCCCGGCCTCGCGCGCGGCCTGGCTGCCGTACGGGGTCGGCCAGGACCGGTCGGAGCTGTGCTGCGGAAGCTGGTCGCCGATGGGCGCCCCGGTCTACAACTACAACGCCGCGCTCGTCTCGGACGTGAAGTTCCCGGCGTCGATGAACGGCAAGGTGTTCATCAGCGAGTTCGGCCGGCGGTGGATCAAGACGGTCACCCTGAACGGCAGCGGCGGGGTGGGCACGATCGAGCCCTTCCCCACCTGGACCGGCACGCAGGTGATGGACTCGGAGTTCGGGCCTGACGGGGCGCTGTACGTGCTCGACTACGGCACCGGCTGGTTCGGCGGCGACGCCAACTCGGCCGTGTACAGGATCGAGTACAACTCGGGCACCGGCCAGGCCCCGATCGCGGCGATCAGCGCCAACCCGAAGGCCGGCAACGCGCCGCTCACCGTGCAGTTCAGCTCGGCCGGGACCACCGACCCGGACGGCGACCCGATCACGTACGCGTGGGACTTCACGACGAACGGCAGCACCGACTCGACCGCGGCCAACCCGTCGTTCACCTACACGGCCAACGGCACGTACACGGCGACGTTGACGGTGAGCGACAACACCGGTCGCAGCGCCACGGCGAGCACCACCATCAGCGTCGGGCAACCGGTGGTCACCCTCAACCTGCCGCTCAACGGGCGGGTGTTCAACTTCGGCGACGCGGTCCCGTTCCAGATCAGCGTCACCGACCCGAACGCCCCGACCGTCGACTGCAGCCGGGTGAAGATCAACTACATCCTCGGCCACGACAGCCACGGCCACCAGATGACCAGCGCGACCGGCTGCTCGGGCACCATCCAGACCCCGGTGGACGGTGAGCACGACGCCAACGCGAACATCTTCGGCGTCTTCGACGCGGAGTACACCCCGGTCGGCTCGACCACCGCGGTCCACGCTCCGCAGGCCGTCCTGCAGCCGCGGACCCGCCAGGCCGAGCACTTCAGCGCCCAGCAGGGCGTGCAGGTAGTGGCGAAGCCCTCGGCCAACGGCGGCAACGCGATCGGCTACGTCGAGAACGGGGACTGGATCTCGTTCACGCCGTACAACCTGACCGGGGTGACGTCGTTCACGGCCCGGGTCGCGTCGGCCGGCGCCGGTGGCACGCTCACCCTGCGGGCCGGTTCGGCGACCGGGACGGTGATCGGCACGGCCACGGTCGCGCCGACCGGCGGCTGGGAGACCTGGGCCAACGTCACCGGCACCGTGACGCCGCCGTCGGGGACGACGAACCTGTTCCTCGTCTTCACCGGTGGCGCGGGCTCGCTGTTCGACATCGACTCCTTCACGTTCGCCAGCGGTGGCACACCGACGTCGAACCTCGCGCTGAACAAGACGGCGACGGCGTCCAGCGTGGAGGCGGCCGCCTACCCGGCCTCGGCCGCGGTGGACGCGTCGGCGACGACCCGGTGGGCCAGCGCCTTCTCCGACCCGCAGTGGATCCAGGTCGACCTGGGCGCCACGTACACGATCAACCGGGTGCGCCTGGTGTGGGAGGCGGCCTACGGGTCGGCGTACCAGATCCAGACCTCGCCCAACGGCACCACCTGGACCACCGCCAGGACGGTGACCGGCGGCAACGGCGGTGAGGACGACAACACCGGCCTGAGCGCCTCCACCAGGTACGTGCGCATCTACGGCACCACCCGCGCCACGGCGTGGGGCTACTCCCTGTTCAGTTTCGAGGTCTACGGAAGCTGATCACCACGGCGGGCCCGGCCCGCCCTGTCAGGTAACGCCGCCGCGGGGCGTCCGTACGTCGGACGCCCCGCGGTGTCGTCTCAGTGGAGGCTCTCAGCGGAGGCGCAGTCCCGCGACGAGGAGCGCGACCATGCGGCGCGCGTCGTAGCGGGGGTCGTTCTCCGCGCCGATGCAGAGGTTGCCGACGCCGCGCATCAGGTCGTGGGCGGCCACGTCGGGGAGGGTCTCACCCGCGCTGGCGGCGGCGTCGAGCAGCCGGGCGCACACGGGGAGGAGACGGTCGAGGAAATAGGCGTGCAGGGTCTGGAAGGCGGCGTCGTTGGACTGCAGCGCCCCGGCGAGACCGTGCTTGGTGACCAGGAAGTCGACGAAGAGGTCGATCCACCGCGCCAGGGCGGCGTGCGGTGTGTCGCTGCTCGCCAGCAGCGCCGGCCCGGCCTCGGCGCACGCCTCGACCTGGTGCCGGTAGACGGCGACGATGAGATCGGCCCGCGTCGGGAAGTGGCGGTAGATCGTGCCGACGCCGACGCCGGCCCTGGCCGCGATGTCGCGTACCGGCACGTCGACGCCGGAGGCGACGAACGCCGCGGCGGCCGCGTCCAGCAGCGCCTCCTCGTTGCGCCGGGCGTCGGCCCGCTTCCGCGGGACCGGCGCCCCCGATCCGCTGTCGATGTCGGCCATCGCGCCGCTCCCTCCGTCACCCCGCTTGACAAACGGAACCGTGTTCCGCATATTGGTTAGCGGAACACGGTTCCGCTTGTCCAGGATGCCAGAAGAGGCGAGCCACCACCAAGCCGGGCATCGCACACTCACCTCACCTCCCCAGGAGGAACAGTCATGCAGTACCGCACCTTGGGCCGCACCGGCGTGCAGGTCAGCACCCTCGTACTCGGCGCGATGAACTTCGGCGCCCTGGGACGCACCACCCAGGACGAGGTCACCGCCATGGTCGACGCCGCCCTGGAGGGAGGGATCAACCTCATCGACACCGCCGACATGTACAGCCAGGGCGAGTCGGAGGAGATGGTGGGCAAGGCCATCGCCGGCCGCCGCGACGACATCGTCCTGGCCACGAAGGCGAGCATGCCGATGGGTGACGAGCGCAACCACCGGGGCGGTTCGCGCCGCTGGCTGGTCACCGAGCTGGACAACAGCCTGCGCCGCCTGGGCGTCGACCACGTCGATCTCTACCAGATCCACCGGTGGGACCCGGGCACCGACGACGAGGAGACGCTGTCGGCCCTGACCGACCTGCGGCGCGCGGGAAAGATCCGTTACTTCGGCTCCTCGACGTTCCCCGCGTACCGCATCGTGCAGGCCGAGTGGGCCGCCCGGGAGAACCACCTGGGCCGCTATGTCACCGAGCAGCCCAGCTACTCGATCCTGCAGCGCGGGATCGAGGCCCACGTCCTGCCCGTGACCGAGCAGTACGGGCTCGGCGTGCTGGCGTGGAGCCCGCTGGCCTCGGGCTGGCTGTCGGGCGCGGTCCGCGAGGGCCGAAAGATCACCACCAGCCGCTCGGCAATCCTGCCGGAGCGCTTCGACATCGCCGTCCCCGCCAACCGGGCCAGGCTCGACGCGGTCGAGCGGCTGGCGGCGGTCGCCGACGAGGCCGGTCTGACGATGATCCAGCTCGCGCTCGGGTTCGTCACCGCGCACCCCGCCGTGACCAGCGCGATCATCGGTCCCCGCACCATGGACCACCTGCGCTCCCAGCTCGCCGCCGCGGACACCGTGCTCTCCGCCGACGTGCTCGACGCGATCGACGCGATCGTCGCCCCCGGTGTCGACCTCGCCCCGCACGAGAAGTTCGACACGCCGCCCGCCCTGCTCGACGCGACGCGGCGACGTCGCTGAGCGCACCCCGCACCGCGCCGCGCCGGTCACCGACGCGCCCCGTTCCCGGCCACGGACTCGACCGGCGCGGCCGTTTCGGCCACGGACTCGACCGGCGCGGCCACCGACGCGGCCGTCGCCCTCGACGGCGCGGCGGCGGTGGGCCGTCGCGCCGTGAGGGCGGTGTCCGGATGTGCCGGATGTGCTGGATGTGCTGGATGTGCCGGGGTCAGCCCGCGCTGCAGGAGACCGTCGGCCAGGTCGAGTTGCCGTTGCGCTGGATCGTCACGCCCCAGTTGTTGCCGCTGCCGTTGGGCCTGGCGGTCAGCACCTGGGCGCTGGGGTAGCTGGCGCTGACGTTCCAGGTGGAGAGGACCTTCGCGGGGGACGGGACGTTCATCGTCACGGTCCAGTTGCTCGAACCGCTGACCGCGACGTTGAGGTTGTAGCGGTCGCTCCACTGCTCGCCCGCGGAGAGGGACGCGGTGCAGCCGCCGCCACCACCGCCACCGCCGCCTCCACCACCACCGCCGCCGCCGCCGGAGGAGCCGCCGATCGTGATGTTGGAGTTCCCGCTGCTCTGGTAGCCCTCTGTCGCGAGGATCATGTAGTCGTGGTTGCCCAGGCTCATGCCGTTACGGGCCCAGGCGTCGAAGTGGTTGCCCGAGGTTATGGTGCCGCCCGTCTTCTTCGACTGGCGGACGCTCCAGTACTGGTTGAACGTCCTGTTGCCCTCGATGGACGGAGCGTTGTACCGCGTCGTCTGGTAGATGTCGTACGTGCCGCCGTCGCTGGTGACCGTGCCCTTGTACGTCCCGGTGGGCCGGTAGGTGCCCCAGTTGTCGACGATGTAGTACTCCACCAGCGGGTTTCTCGTCCACCCGTAGAGGGTGAGGTACGCGTTGCCGGACGGGTTGAAGCTGCCCGAGTAGCTCACGCTCCTGCGCCCGCCGGTGCTCCAGCCCTTGCCGGCGACGAAGTTCCCGGTGTTCCTCCACGAGGTGCTGTAGTTGCCGCCGGACCCCAGCTCCATGGAGACCGTGTTCTGGCTGTCGGTCCAGAACGAGAAGAAGTAACCGTTGTTGGTACCGGTCTGGTTGGTGGTGATGGCCGCGTAGGCGGGGCCGGGCAGCACCGCCACGGCCATGGCCAGCGCCACGGCGCAGACACGGCCGACGAGCGATCTGGTACGGCCACGCCCTCGGCTCTTCGAGGGGGCGGGGGCATCGTTCATATGCGCGTTTCCTCCTGGTTAAGGCCGGTGAAGGCCGGTGAGGGCCGGTGGGGGCAGGCAGCGTGACACGACTCGCGGGGCGGGCGGTGGCCGAGGTGACGTCCACCGCGCGTCGGGGTCGTACAACGCGGCAGGGCCGGCCGGTCGTCGCGCGGTCGCGACCGGAGGACCAGGCCGCGCGGCGGGTGACCCGGATCGACAGCGGTTGGGGCCTGTCAATGGTGAGAGTGTGGGTTTGGCACGCCTGACTGTCAACAACTTTCAGAAATATATCGGAAATACGATCTTGATTTTGATTACCGCGCAGGACGTTTTCCCTGTTCATCAATCCCGCCCGGCCGGTCGCGTTTGGAATCGACCGATGAAAACAGCTGTCTCATGATCAGAATCTGGCCAATGTATCCGAAAGCTTTCGATGCTTTCTTGACAGGTTTCGTGGCGATACACAGAATGACTCACCAGACAGGCCCGCTCACCTCACCCGGGTGACCGGCGACGAGACTCAGGGCTCACCCTGGCTCCGCG
Organism: Streptosporangium nanhuense; assembly: GCF_059358815.1. Lineage (NCBI taxonomy): Bacteria > Bacillati > Actinomycetota > Actinomycetes > Streptosporangiales > Streptosporangiaceae > Streptosporangium > Streptosporangium nanhuense. The sequence goes on along the minus strand of NZ_JCADBG010000007.1, from coordinate 5,639 downwards.
CATTCCGTACGCGTTACGCCGCGACCGTGCGCGTGTGCGTCCCCCCGTCCTTACCGATCGATGTTCCACTGGAGGAACAGAGTGATCGACAACGCAACCGTCACCGGCGGAAGCCGGTTACGCCGCTCACGCATCCGGAGCTCGCTCGTGATGGGCCTTCTCACCGTCCTCGGCGCGGCGCTCACCGTGACCTCGTCACCCGCGGCACAGGCCGCCGACTGCGGCGCCGGGTATGTCGGGCTCACCTACGACGACGGCCCCAACCCCGGCAACACCGCCAACCTGCTGAACGCCCTGCGGCAGAACGGCCTGCGGGCCACCATGTTCAACACCGGGCAGAACGCTCAGAACAACCAGGCTCTGGTCCGCGCCCAGCGGGACGCCGGCATGTGGATCGGCAACCACAGCTACACCCACCCCCACCTGGTGAACATGAGCGGTTCGCAGATCCAGTCGGAGCTGCAGCGGACCCAGCAGGCCATCCAGCAGGCCACCGGGACCGCGCCCAGGCTCTTCCGGCCCCCGTACGGGGAGACCAACGCCACCCTGAGGTCGGTCGCGCAGCAGCTCGGCCTCACCGAGATCATCTGGGACGTCGACTCCCAGGACTGGAACGGCGCGAGCACCGCCCAGATCGTGCAGGCCGCCGGACGGCTGCAGAACGGCCAGATCATCCTGATGCACGACCAGTACGCGACGACGCTCAACGCGATCCCGCAGATCGCCGCGAACCTGAGGAGCCGCAACCTGTGCGCCGGCATGATCTCGCCCTCCACCGGCAGGGCCGTGGCACCTGACGGCGGCACCCCGACCCCCTCGCCGACGCCGACGACCTCGCCGGGCGGCGGCTGCACGGCCACCGTCACCGCCGGCCAGCAGTGGAGCGACCGGTTCAACCTGTCGGTCAACGTCTCGGGAAGCACCAGCTGGATCGTCACGGTGACCCTGCGCAACGCCCATCGGGTCAGCAGCACCTGGAACGGCAGCCCGACCTGGGACGGCAGCGGCAAGGTCATGACGATGCGCCCCAACGGCAGTGGCAACACCTTCGGCTTCACCGTGATGCACGGCGGCGACTGGACCTGGCCGGCGGTCTCCTGCCGGGTGGGCTGACCCCTCGCTTTCGGCCGGCCGCCGGCACGGTGAGGGTGGTATCGCCGATGCCGTGGACCGGACGAAGGACGCCGCCGCTCCCCCTCACGCGGGGGGAGCGGCGGCGCGTCGTCGTCATCGGGTCAGGAGACTCCGCATGTCAGTACCGGTGTGGCGGCGGTGCCGTTGGCGGTGAACCCGAACGTGGTGGTGGCGTTGGCGGCGAGGCCGCCGTTCCAGGTCTCGTTCCGGACGGTGACGGCCGCTCCCGAGCCGGACCGTACGCCTCCCCACAGCTGGTTGACGGCCTGCGAGCCGGGCCAGGTCCAGCTCACCGTCCAGCCGTTGACCGCGCTGGAGCCGGCCCGCACGGTGACGTTGGACTGGAAGCCACCGCTCCAGTCGTTCACCGTCTGGATCGTCGCCGTGCACCCACCGGGGCCGGGAGTCGGCGTCGGCGTGGGGGTCGGCGTGGGCGTGGGAGTGGGCGTAGGAGTCGGCGTGGGAGTCGGGGTCGGCGTGGGCGTGGGAGTCGGGGTGGGCGTGGCGCCGATCACGACGGTCGTGAGGGAGCGCGGCCTGAGGGTGACGGCGCCGCCCGTGACCGTGGCGCTCGTGAGCGAGTTGGAGTTGTCGGTGACGTAGGCGGTGGTACCGCCCTGCAGGCCGTCCCAGGTGACGGCCGAGTTGCCGGTGTTCAGCACCCCGACGACCTTCGATCCGTCGGAGTTGAGGAACGCCGACACCTTCAGCGACGAGTTGCTCGTCGACGTGCCGAGCCGGACCGCGCCCGGCCGGATGAACCGGCTGTACGCCGCCATCGCCCACAGCCGCTTGGACACGCGGTAGGTCCGCGCCGCCGGGTCGATCTGGATCAGCGCCCGGGTGGCCCCCGAGGAGCCCCCCAGCCAGTAGATGTAGCCGCTGACGTTGCCGACGGTGAGAGCCTGATGGATGGCCTGGGCCACGGTGAAGCCGTCCTGGCCGCTCCCGTCGTCCCAGCTCTCGTTCCAGGTGCTCCCGTCGGGGCCCCATTCCGACATCCAGCTGCGCTTGTTGCCGGGTTGCGGGCTCGTTATCTGGCTGGCGTAGGTGTGAGCCGTGTAGGTGGACACCCAGCGGCGGGCCTCGGAGTCCGCCTCGATGGCGTTGGTGTACGCCTTGCCCTGGTCCCAGCCGAAGGAGTCGCAACACGCGATCTTGACGTCGGGCGCGATCGGGCCGAGGACCTTGACGAAGGCGGCGGCCTGGGCCGGGGTGAAGCGCATGGACTCGTAGGTCGCCGTGTAGTCGGGTTCGTTGGTGAACCCCAAGTCCGTGATCTTGATGCCCTCCTGCGCGTAGAACTTCGTGTACTGCGCCAGGTAGCGGGCGTAGGCCGCGCTCCACTCGGACTTGAGGGTGCCGCCGTTGTTCTCGCTCCCGTTGTCCTTCATGTAGCCGGGGGCGCTCCAGGCGTCGGCGTAGAAACGCTTCAGGCCGTACGACTGCGCGACCTTGGCCACCCACACCTGGGCGCCGTCGTCGCCGTCCCACACGTATTTCGGCGACGCGCTGGGACCGCCCGGGTTCTGCGGCTGGATGGAGACCATCTTGTCGTACGGGCTGCCGACCGGCGAGGCGCCGATGCCCAGGCGCAGGATGCTGAGTCCCGCGCCGCTCTCGCGGTCGAACCACAGGCGGAAGACGTCGTTCTGCTGCGCCGTCGACAGGTTGCGCAGCAGCTCACCCCGGCGGAACGCCGTGGAGACGCCGAAGCCGTCCATCTCCTGGTAACGCACACCGTCCGAGACGGTGATGACGGGCGCGGCCGCGGCCTGCCCTGTCGCGGCCTGCCCTGTCGCGGCCTGCCCTGCCACGGCCACCAGCGAGGTGCCGAGAAGGGCGACTGCCATGACGATCCGTACCACGGACCCTCCCGAGATCGTGCCATCCGGATGCTGCCGGCGGGCGAAGCTGGTCTGGCCGGGGCGGCCCGGCGGTTTCCGCGGCGGTTCGTCCCGCCGCGCACCTGGCTCGCCGACGAGAGTGCCCTTCTTTGTCGCCACCGCCCCGAGCGTGGTCACCGCGACGGACGCCGCCGGCCCGAGAAGGGCGGTCACCGCATGTTTGCGCTAACAATCGAATGAAGGCGTACGTCCCGCTCGGCACCCAAGTGTGGGAAAGGCCCAGAAAGGTGTCAAGGACATGGCTGGAAAGTTTCGGGCGGCTCGCCGCCACACGGACGCGGCCATTCGCGAACGGCACATTCCCAGCACGGAAGATATTCGCCTCTCCATCAGCGAAAACCCGGCGCGTGAGATCGAGGTCGTTCAACGGCGCCGCCCGGCCGCCGGAAGACCGGCGATTCTGAAAGTTTCACCTCCCGCGACGCCCCGCCCCCGGCCCGTCGAGGTGCGGCCGGGCCCGAAGGGCGCCGGTGAGACGGGTCCGACGCCGGAGGCGCGACCGCGGCCGCGGTACGCGTTCCGATCGCGGTACGGGACGAAGAGGCCGGTGATGACGTCTTGGAGCGCGCCCGCCGGCCACCCGGGACCGGGCGGCCGCGACGCCGCCGATGCCTGACGGCCGGACGTCCCCGCCCGCCGAGTGTTTTTGAAGTGTTTCGGGGTTCCGGTATTGGCCTTTCCTCTTGGGGAAAGGTTTAATACGATTCATTTCGCTGATGAACCGAAAGTTTCGGGGGGCCGATCCCGAAGGAGTTCTATGAAGCGTTTCCTGACCGTCGGTGCCACCACGCTCATGCTGGCCGGCACGCTGAACGCCGTTCCCGTCCTGGCCGAGGAGCGGCACCCCACGGTCTCCGAGCAGAGCCTGCGCGCGCTCGCCGCCCGCCACGGTCTCGCCATCGGCACCGCGATCGACCTGGACACACTGAACGACGCGGCCGATCCGCAGTACCGCGCGCTCGCCGCCTCGCAGTTCTCCTCCGTCACCGCCGAGAACGCCATGAAGTGGGAGTCGCTCGAACCCACCCGCGGCACGTACAACTGGGGCCCGGCCGACGAGCTGATCGAGTTCGCCCGCAAGAACAGGCAGCAGGTCCGCGGGCACGTGCTGGTCTGGCAGAACCAGCTGCCGGCCTGGCTCACCCAGGGCGTCGCCGACGGGACGATCGGCAAGGCGCAACTCCGCGACATCCTGCGCGATCACATCACCACCGTCGTCAAGCGCTTCAAGGGCAAGATCTCCCACTGGGACGTCGTCAACGAGGCGGCCAGCGACCCGTGGGACACCCCGTCGTCGATCCACCTGAAGGGCTTCTGGGCGCAGCACCTCGGCCCCGGCTACATCGCCGACGCCTTCCGCTGGGCCCGCGCCGCCGACCCGAACGCCCTGCTGTTCTACAACGACTACAACATCGAGGCGTTCGGCGACCGCGGCCCCTCCGACAAGACCTGGTACGTCTACGACATGGTCAGGAAGCTGCGCGCGAGCGGCGTCCCCATCGACGGCGTGGGCAGCCAGGGGCACCTCGGCACCCAGTACGGCAACTTCGACGCCTTCCAGGCGCTCGAGGTGCTCGACGCCTTCTCCGGCCTCGGGCTCGCCACGGCGTTCACCGAGGTGGACGTGCGCAGCCAGATGACCGAGGGCGTGCGGGCGGGCGACTCCAACGAGATCAACCCCCGCCTCCAGGCGTCGGCGGCGAACCACAGCGTGCTCCTTCAGGCGTGCCTGGCCAACCGGCACTGCCTGTCGTACACCGTCTGGGGATTCACCGACAGGCACTCCTGGGTGCCCGGCTGGTTCACCGATCCCCCGGAGGGCCTGGCCACCCTGTACGACGAGTCCTACCGGCCCAAGCGCGCCTACAACACCGTCAAGGCGGACCTGGTCTTCTCCGGGCCGCCCCACGTGCTGCCGAGGCTTCCGCAGAAGCCCCGGCGATGAGCGGGCGGCGGGGTGTCCGCCGACTCGGCCACCCCGCCGCTCCCTTCCAGGAAAGACCGTTCCCCCGACGTGGAAGAACCGGCTCACCCCCACGGGGGTGGGGGTGAGCCGAGGACGTGACGAACGGGCCGGGCCGTGGGAACCACGGCCCGGCCCGTTCCGGATCGGGTCAGGGACTGGTGCAGGTGGCCGTGGGGGCGGCCGCGGTGCCGTTGGCGGTGAAGCCGAAGGTGGTCGACTGACCCGCCGCGACGGAGCCGTTGTACGCGGCGTTGCGGACGCTCACGCTGGAGCCGGACACGGTGTGCTGGCCGCTCCACAGGCTGCTGATGCTCTGCCCGCCGGGCCAGGTCCACCGTACGGTCCAGCCGTTGACCGGCGCGCTGCCCGCGCTGACCGTCACCGTCGACTGGAAGCCGCCCGGCCAGCTGTTGGTCGTCGTGACCGTCGCCGAGCACGCCCCCGGACCCGGGGTCGGGGTGACGGTCGGCGTGGGCGTCGGGGTCGGTGTGGGTGTGGGCGTCGGGTCGGGGTCGGGGTTGGGGTCGGCGGCGTTGAGGGCGTTGAGGACCGAGGTGTAGGCGGCCTTCTTGTTGCCCGAGGTGTCGAAGAGCAGCGGGCTGGTGTTGGCGCCGAGCCAGGAGTCGCTGTCG
>NZ_JCADBG010000069.1:0-4839 GCF_059358815.1 Streptosporangium nanhuense | reverse complement strand
GGCCGGACTCGCCGTCGCGAACACCTCCACACCCAACCGCCGCGCCAACTGGATCGCCGCCATACCCACACCACCCGCGCCGGCGTGCACCAGCAACTTCTCCCCCGCCCGCAACCCGGCCAGGTCCATCAGCCCGTAGAAGGCCGTCAGGAACACCACCGGGATCGTCGCGGCCTCCTCGAAGGAGATCCCGTCGGGGATCCTGGCGCGCACGTGGGTGCTGGTGATCGCCATCGGGCCGAAGCCGCCGTCGACCAGGCCGACCACCCGGTCACCCGGACGCAGGTCCTCGACGCCGGGACCGACCTCCAGCACCACTCCGGCGGCCTCGCCGCCCATCAGGCCGACCCTGTCCTGGAACCAGCCCAGCGCGTTCAACCCGTCCAGCAGGTCCCGGAAGTTCACCCCCGCCGCGTGCACCTCCATCCGTACCCGCCCGGCCTCCAGCGGTTCGGTCGCCTGCGGGAACGGCAACAGCTCCAGCGCGTCCAGGCTGCCCTTGGCCCGGCTGCCCAGCCGCCACGCCACCTCACCGGGTGGGGGCAGCAGGCTCGCGCCCGAGGCCAGCGCCGCCAGCCTCGGCACCCGCACCCCGCCCTCGCGTACCGCCACCTGCGGCTCGCCACACGCCAGCACGACGGGCAGCGCGGACAGGGCCGTCTCGTACTCCTCCACGTCGGCCAGCAGGAAGCGGCCGGGATTCTCCGCCTCGGCGCTGCGGACCAGTCCCCACACGGTGGCCGCTGCCGGGTTCGACACGGTCTCGCCGTCGTCGGTCGCGACCGCGCCCCGGGTGACGAACACCAGGCGCGAGCCGCCGAACCGCTCGTCGGCCAGCCATTGCTGCAGCAGGCCGAGCACGCGTGTGGTGAGCGCGTGCGCGGATCCGACGACATCCGTGGAGCCGGCGACGTCGATCTCGACGGTCACCAGGTCGGGCACCCTGCCGAACGGCAGCTCCAGCGCGTCGAGGTCACCGGTGAGCTCGGCCACCTCCAACCCGATCACGGCGTCCACCGGGGAGACCGTCATCGGCACGGAGACCCAGTCGAGCTGGAACAGCGAGTCCCGCTCCACCCCGCGTCCGGGTGAGGCCGCGGCGAGCCGGTCGGCCGAGACCGCCCGCAGCACCAGGGAACGCGCCGACAGCACCGGGGTGCCGACGGCGTCCACCGCCGTCAGCGACACGGAGTCGGTACCGGTCCTGGCCAGCCGCACGCGCAGCGCCGACGCGCCTCCGGCCCGCAGGCTCACGTCGCTCCAGGAGAACGGCAGCCTTCCGCCCTCCGCCGTCTCCAGCCCGGCGAACGGCACCGCGTGCAACGCCGCGTCCAGCAGGGCCGGATGCAGCCCGAACGCGCCCGCGCCCGACGCGGCCTGCTCGGGCAGGACGACCTCGGCGAACACCTCGCCGTCCTGGCCGCGCCAGGCGGCCTTCAGTCCCTGGAACACCGGCCCGTAGGCGAGGCCGCCCTCGGCGAGCCGGTCGTACAGCCCGTCCAGCTCGATCACCGTCGTCCCCGCGGGGGGCCAGACGGTGGCGTCGAACGCGGCGGCCCGGTCATCGCTTCCGGCCTCGGCTCCGGCTCCGGCTCCGGCTCCGGCGGAAGGGTCTGTGGTCGTCAGCGTGCCGGTGGCGTGCCGGGTCCACGACGCCTGGTCCTCGGCCTCGGCCGGGCGGGCGTAGACGCCGAGCGTGCGCCTGCCCGACTCGTCCGGGGCGCTCACCGACACCTGTACCGCGACCGCGTCGTCCTCGCCCAGCACCAGCGGCGCGGTCAGGGTCAGCTCCTCCACCCGGTCGCAGCCGACCTGGTCACCGGCTCGAACGGCCAGCTCCAGGAACCCGGTGCCGGGGAAGAACACCCTTCCGGCCACCACGTGATCGGCCAGCCACGGGTGCGACCGCACCGAGAGCCGCCCGGTCAGCAGCACGCCGTCGGAGTCGGCCAGACGGACGGCGGCGCCCAGCAGCGGATGCTCCGCCGCGGCCAGACCCAGGCCGCGGGCGTCCCCGACGCGCTTGCCGGTCGGCCAGAACCGCTGACGCTGGAAGGCGTAGGTGGGCAGCCCCACCCGGCGCCCGCCCGCGAGCACCGCCTGCCAGTCGAGGGGCATCCCGTGTACGTGCAACTCGGCCAGCGCCGTCATGACCGCCGACCGCTCGTCGCGGTTCCTCCGCAGCACCGGCACCAGCAGCGGGGGCAAATCCGCGTACGTGCCCGTGGTGACGTGGTGAGCGCCCGAATCCCCGGCCACCTGAGCACGGGCGGCCTCGTCCGAGTCGGCGAGCACCCTCAGGGTGTCGTCGGCCATGGCGGTCAGCACCCCGTCGGGGCCCAGCTCCAGATAGGCCCGTACTCCCTGCGCGTGCAGGGCGCGGATGCCGTCGCTGAAGCGGACCGCGCCACGGACCTGCTCCACCCAGTAGTCCGGCGAGCACAGCTGCTCCGCCGAAGCCGCCTTCCCGGTCAGGGTCGACACCATCGGGATCCGCGGCGGGCTGTAGGTGAGGGTACGGGCCACCTCCTGGAAGTCCTCCAGCATGGGGTCCATGAGAGGCGAGTGGAAGGCGTGCGACACCCGCAGGCGCTTCGTCCTGACCCCGCGCTCCTCCAGGGCTGCGGCGATCTCCAGAACCGGCTCCTCGACCCCGGAGATCACCACCGAGGACGGGCCGTTGACGGCAGCGATCGACACCTCCTTCTCACGCCCGGCCAGCAGCCCGGCGACCTCCTCCTCAGAGGCCCGGACCGACACCATCGCCCCACCAGCGGGCAACCCCTGCATCAACCGCGCCCGCGCCGCCACCAGAACGCACGCGTCCTTCAACGACAACACCCCGGCCACATGCGCAGCGGTGATCTCCCCGATCGAGTGCCCGGCCAGCACCTCCGGCCGCAGGCCCCACGCCTCGACCAGCCGGAACAGCGCCGTCTCCAGCGCGAACAGCGCGGGTTGCGCCCATCCCGTCCGGTCCAGCACATCCGTCCGCTCGGCGAACATCACCTCACGCAGCGACCCCTCAAGGAGCGGATCCAGCTCGGCGACCACCTCGTCCAACGCCGCCGCGAACACCGGGAACCGCTCATACAGCTCCCGGCCCATCCCGGCCCGCTGGCTGCCCTGACCGGTGAACAACACCGCCAGCTTCGGCTCCGGCCCCGCCACCCCGTGCACCACACCCGCACCCGGGCGATCATCGGCGACGGCCCGCAGCCCGGCCAGCGCGCCCTCGCGGCCGTCGGCCAGCACCACCGCCCGGTGCTCGAACGCCGACCGCGTCGTGGCCAGCGAGAACGCCGCATCGGCCAGACCCGGCTCGGAACCGCCGTCCAGGAAGGACGCCAGCCGCCCGGCCTGCGCCCGCAGCGCCTCCGCCGACCGGCCCGACACCAGCACCGGCACCACACCGGGCTCGGTTTCGCCCCGCGCCTCCTCGGTGTCGACCTCGGGGAACTGCTCGATGATCACATGCGCGTTGGTGCCGCTGATCCCGAACGACGACACCCCGGCCCGCCACGGCCGTCCCACCTGAGGCCATGACCTCGCCTCGGTCAGCAGCTCCACCGCACCCATGGACCAGTCCACGTGTGACGACGGAGCGTCCACATGCAACGTCCTGGGCAACACGCCATGCCGCATCGCCAGCACCATCTTGATCACACCCGCCACACCGGCGGCGGCCTGGGTGTGACCCAGGTTCGACTTGATCGAACCCAGCAGCAGCGGCCGATCCTCCGGCCGGTCCTGGCCATAGGTCGCCAGCAGTGCCTGAGCCTCGATCGGGTCGCCCAGCGTCGTACCGGTCCCGTGCCCTTCCACCACGTCCACCTCGGCCGGGTTCAAGCCCGCCCCGGCGAGGGCCTGGCGGATCACCCGCTGCTGCGAGGGGCCGTTCGGCGCCGTCAGACCGTTGGACGCGCCGTCCTGGTTCACCGCCGACCCACGGACGACCGCCAGCACCTGATGTCCGTTGCGACGGGCGTCCGACAGGCGCTCCAGCACCACCATGCCCGCGCCCTCGGCCCAGCTCACCCCGTCGGCCGCGTCCGAGAAGGACTTGCACCGCCCGTCACCGGCGAGCCCGCCCTGGGCACTGAAGTCGATGAACGCGCCCGGCGACGCCATCACCGTCACCCCACCGGCCAGCGCCAGCGAGCACTCACCCGAGCGCAGCGCCTGCGCCGCCAGATGAATCGTGACAAGAGACGACGAACACGCCGTGTCCACCGTCATCGCCGGACCTTCCAGCCCCAGCGCGTACGAGATCCGGCCCGACAGCACGCTCCCGGCGTTGCCGATGCCGAAGAAGCTCATCACGTCGGGGGGAAACTCCACGCTCGACGCGTAGTCGTGGTACATGATCCCGGCGAACACGCCGGTGCGGCTGCCTTTCAGCGAGACCGGGTCCATGCCCGCCCGCTCAACCGCCTCCCACGACACCTCCAGCAGCAACCGCTGCTGGGGATCCATCGCCAGCGCCTCGCGCGGGGAGATCCCGAAGAACCCCGGGTCGAACTCTCCCGCCTCGTGCAGGAAGCCGCCCTCACGCACGTAACTGGTGCCCCGGCTCTCCCGGTCGGGACTGTAGAACTCCGTCAGGTCCCAGCCGCGCGTCGTCGGGAACTCGCTGATGCCGTCCCCGCCCCCGGCCACCAGCCGCCACAGATCCTCGGGCGTGTCGACCTGCCCCGGGTAGCGGCACGCCATCGACACGATGACGATGGGATCGTCCGAGACCGACGCGAGCGCGGCCGGGATGATCACGTCGGCCCTGTCGCCGAGCAGCTCGCCCAGCAGGAACTCCGCCAGCACCACCGGAGTCGGGTAGTCGAA
>NZ_JCADBG010000068.1:0-4881 GCF_059358815.1 Streptosporangium nanhuense | reverse complement strand
TGGTGTGGCGGTGGACTGGCGGCAGCTGCTGCCGGGCGGTCGCCGGGTCGATCTGCCCACCTACGCCTTCCAGCACCGGTGGTACTGGCCCGCGAGGGCGGGTTCCCAGGTGGGGAATGTGGCGGCGGCGGGGTTGGTGGTGGCGGGGCATCCGCTGCTGGGCGCGGCCGTGGGCCTGGCCGACTCCAACGGCGTGCTGCTGACCGGCCGCCTGTCGCTCTCGTCGCACCCCTGGCTGGCCGACCACGCGGTGGCCGGAACGGTGATCTTCCCGGGCACCGGGTTCCTGGAGCTGGCGATCCGGGCGGGCGACCAGGTCGGCTGTGACCGGGTGGAGGAGCTGACGCTGACCGCGCCGCTGGTGCTGGGCGAGAACGACGCCGTCGCGGTGCAGGTGTGGGTGGGCGTCGCGCAGGAGACGGGCCATCGGAGCGTGAGCCTCTACGCTCGCTCGGCCGAGGCCGCCGACGACGTGCCGTGGGTGCGGCACGCCACCGGCACGCTGGCCACGGGCACCCCCGCGGCCGCTCCCGCCCCGATCGCGCCGTTCGACACGGCGGTGTGGCCTCCCCAGGGGGCGACCGCCATCGAGCTGGACGGCCTGTACGAGGGACTGGCCGCGGGCGGCTTCGAATACGGCCCGGTGTTCCAGGGGCTGCGGGCCGCCTGGAACGGTGTCGGCGGCGAGGTGTTCGCCGAGGTCGCGCTGCCCGAGCAGGCGGCGTCGGGCGCGGGTGCGTTCGGGGTGCACCCGGCGTTGCTTGACGCGGCGCTGCACGCGGTGGCCTTCGTCGGGCTGGAGCCGGTCGAGGGCGGCCGGTTGCCGTTCTCCTGGGGTGAGGTGAGCCTGCACGCGACCGGCGCGACGATGCTGCGCGTACGGCTGATCCGGACCGCCGGCGACGCGGCCACGCTGACGGCGGTGGACGCCGCCGGTGAGCCGGTGCTGTCGGCGCGCTCGCTGGTGCTGCGCCCGTTCTCGCCCGGCCGGCTCGCCGGTGGTGGCCAGGTGACGGAACGGGACGGGCTGTTCCGGCTGGAGTGGAGCCCGCTCTCCGAGGTCCCGGTGGCCGATCCGGCGCCGGTGACGGTGGTGGGTTTCGCGGCGTTCGAGCCGGACGCGCTGGGTCTCGCGGCGACGTGGGAGCCGGTGACGGTTCATCGTGATCTGCGGGCGCTGGGCGAGGCGGGGCCGGTGCCGGAGGTGGTGCTGGTCGAAGTCGCGTCCGGGACGTCCGGGGACGCGGTGGCCTCGGCGCATGAGGTGACGGCCGGGGTGCTGGGTCTGCTGCGGGAGTGGCTGGCCGACGAGCGGTTCGCGGCTTCGCGTCTGGTGTTCGTCACCCGGGGTGCGGTCGCGGCCGGTGAGGGTGAGGCGGTCGCCGATCTGGCGGGCGCGGCGGTGTGGGGGTTGGTGCGGTCGGCGCAGTCGGAGAATCCGGGCCGGTTCGTGCTGGTGGACGTCGACGGTGAGCTGTCCTCGCCGGTGCCGGCCGGGGTGCTGGCGTGTGGCGAGCCGCAGGTGGCGGTACGCGAGGATGGGGTGCGGGTGCCGAGGCTGGTGTCGCTGACCTCGGGGGCGGGCTTGCTGCCTCCGGCCGGTGAGGTGGCGTGGCGGCTGGGCAGCCGGGCCAAGGGCAGCCTGGACGCGCTGGAGCTGCTGCCGTTCCCTCAGGCGGCCGGGCCGCTGGAGGCCGGGCAGGTTCGGGTGGAGGTGCACGCGGCGGGGGTGAACTTCCGGGATCTGCTGGACGGGCTGAACGCGCTGGGCTGGTTCCAGGACAAGGTCGGCCTGATGGGCAGCGAGGCCGCCGGAGTGGTGCTGGAGGTCGGTCCCGGCGTCGAGGACCTGCGGGTGGGTGACCGGGTGGTCGGCCTCGTCGAGGGTGGTTTCGGCCCGGTGGTGGTCACCGGCGCAGGCGGGATGACCAAGATTCCCGATGAGGTCTCCTTCGAGCAGGCCGCGACGATCCCGGTCGCGTTCCTCACCACCTACTACGGGCTGATGGACCTGGCCGGGTTGCGGGCGGGGGAGCGGCTGCTGGTGCACGCGGGTACCGGCGGGACCGGGATGGCCGCGATCCAGCTCGCCCAGCGGCTGGGCGTGGAGGTGTTCGCGACGGCGAGTCCGGCCAAGTGGGAGGTGTTGCGCTCGCTGGGCGTCCCCGATGACCACATCGCCTCCTCGCGTTCGTTGGAGTTCGAGGAGCGCTTCCGCGCGGTGGTCGGTGACGAGGGAATCGACGTGGTGCTCAACTCCCTGACCGGGGAGTTCATCGACGCCTCCGCGCGCCTGCTGCGTCCGGGTGGCCGGTTCGTCGAGATGGGCAAGCTCGACATCCGCGATCAGGAGCGGTTCCCGGGGCTGGAGTACCACTGGTTCGACGTCCTGGACGCCGGACCGGAGAGACTGCGGCAGATCCTGGCCGAGCTGATGGAGCTGTTCGCGGCCGGTGAACTGAAGCCGCTGCCCGTCACGGCGTGGGATGTGCGGCGGGGGCGGGAGGCGTTCCGGTTCATGAGCCAGGCCCGGCATACGGGCAAGATCGTGTTGACCATGCCTCGTCGGTGGGATCCGGAGGGCACGGTGTTGATCACCGGTGGCACGGGTGGTCTGGGTGCGGAGATGGCCCGGCACCTGGTGGCCGAGCGGGGGGTGCGGCACCTGCTGCTGGCCAGCCGCCGAGGCCTCGACGCCCCCGGTGTGACAGAGCTTCACCAGGAGCTGAGCGAGCGGGGTGCCCGGGTGACCGTGGCCGCCTGCGATCTGGCCGATCGGGACGCGGTGGCGGCGCTGCTGGCCGAGGTGCCGCAGGAGCATCCGCTGACGGCGGTGATCCACGCGGCCGGTGTGCTGGATGACGGGACGATCACCTCGCTGACGCCCGAGCGGCTGGATAAGGTGTTGCGGCCGAAGGTGGACGCCGCCTGGCACCTGCACGAGCTGACCGCGGACAGTGATCTGGCGGGGTTCGTGGTGTTCTCCTCGCTGGCCGGGTTGATGGGTGGGGCGGGTCAGGGCAACTACGCGGCGGCCAATGCGTGGCTGGACGCGCTGATGGTGCGGCGGCGGGCGCAGGGCTTGGCGGGACTGTCGCTGGCGTGGGGGCTGTGGGCGCAGGCCACCGGGATGACCGGCGGCATGTCGCAGGCCGATGTGCAGCGGATGACCGCGGCCGGGTTGCCGCCGATCACCACCGAGCAGGGGCTGGCACTGTTCGACGCCGCCGCCGGCTCGGACTCCCCCCTCGTGGTCCCGGTACGGCTCAACCCGCAGGCGATGTCCGCCCAGCTGGTACCGCCGCTGCTGCGCGGCCTGGTGCGGGGAACCCGCCGTACGGCCTCCTCGGTGTCCGCCGGTGAGGGGATGCTGAAGCGGCAGCTGGCAGGGCTGACCCAGGCCGACCGGGCCCGGTTCGTGGTCGACCTGGTCCGGGCCCAGGCCGCCGCCGTCCTCGGCCACCCTTCTCCGGAAGCGGTGCAGGTGCGCCGCGAGTTCCGCGAGCTGGGTTTCGACTCCCTCACCGCGATCGAGCTGCGCAACCGGCTCAACGCCGCCACCGGGCTGCGCCTGCCCTCCACCCTCGTCTTCGACTACCCCACCCCGACCGTGCTCGGTGAGTACCTGCTCGGCGAGGTGCTCGGCGCGCACGGCGACACGATCCTCCCGGTGGCCGCGGTCCCGGTCGGGGACGACCCGATCGTCATCGTCTCGATGGCCTGCCGCTATCCCGGAGGGGTGAACTCCCCGGAGGACCTGTGGCGGCTGGTCGCCGAGGGGCGGGACGCCATCACCCCGCTGCCGACCGACCGTGGCTGGCAGGCCCACGGTCACCTCGACCTGAAGGGCGGGTTCGTCTTCGACGCGCCCGAGTTCGACGCGGAGTTCTTCAGGATCTCGCCGCGCGAGGCGCTGGCGATGGATCCGCAGCAGCGCCTGCTGCTGGAGGCCGCCTGGGAGGTCCTCGAACGCGCCGGAGTCGATCCGGACTCGTTGCGCGGCAGCGACACCGGCGTCTTCATCGGCTCCGTCGGCTCGGGCTACATGCCCGGCGAGGAGTCGCGCGGCCACATCATGACCGGCCAGCTGGCCAGCGTGGCCTCCGGCCGGATCTCGTACACCTTCGGGCTGGAGGGGCCGGCGGTGACGGTCGACACGGCCTGCTCGTCGTCGCTGGTGACCATCCACATGGCGGCCCAGGCACTGCGCAACGGGGAGTGCTCGCTCGCCGTGGCCGGCGGGGTCACCGTCATATCGACGCTCGCGGCGTTCGGGGAGCTCGGCGAGCAGGGCGGGCTGGCGCCGGACGCCCGGTGCAAGGCGTTCTCCGACTCGGCGGACGGCATCGGGTGGTCCGAGGGCGTCGGCCTGGTGATGCTGGAGCGGCTGTCGGACGCGCGCCGCAACGGTCACCGGGTGCTGGCGATCGTGCGCGGCTCGGCGATCAACCAGGACGGCGCGTCCAACGGCCTGACGGCGCCGAACGGTCCGTCTCAGCGACGGGTGATCAGAAAGGCCCTGGCCGTCGCCGGTCTGACCCCCGCCGACGTGGACGCGGTGGAGGCGCACGGCACCGGTACGGCACTGGGCGACCCGATCGAGGCGCAGGCGGTCCTGGCGACGTACGGGCAGGACCGGCCGGAGGACCGTCCGCTGCTGCTGGGCTCGGTCAAGTCGAACATCGGCCACACCCAGGCCGCCGCCGGTGTGGCGAGTGTGATCAAGATGGTCATGGCGCTCCGGAACGGGGTGCTGCCCAGGACGCTGCACGTGGACGAGCCCTCGTCGCACGTGGACTGGGCGTCGGGTGCGGTGGAGGTGTTGACCGACCGGGTCGAGTGGCCGGAGACGGGTCGTCCGCGCCGGGCGGGGGTGTCGTC
>NZ_JCADBG010000067.1:0-4983 GCF_059358815.1 Streptosporangium nanhuense | reverse complement strand
TGGTGTGGCGGTGGACTGGCGGCAGCTGCTGCCGGGCGGTCGCCGGGTCGATCTGCCCACCTACGCCTTCCAGCACCGGTGGTTCTGGCCCGATGGGACCGCGAGTGGTGCGGGGAACGTGACCGCGGCGGGTCTGGCCGCGACGGATCACCCGCTGCTGGGTGCCGCCGTGGGCCTGGCCGACTCGGACGGGGTGGTGCTGACCGGCCGCCTGTCGCTCTCGTCGCACCCCTGGCTGGCCGATCACGCGGTGGCCGGAATGGTGATCTTCCCGGGGACCGGTTTCCTGGAGCTGGCGATCCGGGCCGGGGACCAGGTCGGCTGTGAGGTGGTGGAGGAGCTGACACTGGCCGCCCCGCTGGTGCTGGGTGAGGACGACGCGGTCGTGGTCCAGATCGCGGTCGGTGCGCCGGAGGAGACCGGCCGACGCGCCGTGAGTGTCTACTCCCGGTCGGCGCAGGCCGGGGAGGAGACGCCGTGGGTGCGGCACGCCACCGGCACCCTGGCCACGGGCACCGGGGCCGCCGCGCCGTTCGACGCGGAGGTGTGGCCCCCGGCCGGCGCGACCGCGATCGAGCTGGACGGGCTCTACGACGAGCTGGCCACCCGAGGGCTGGGGTACGGCCCGGTGTTCCAGGGGCTGCGGGCCGCGTGGCAGCACGACGGGGAGATCTTCGCCGAGGTCGCGCTGCCCGAGGAGGCGGCCTCGAACGCGGGTGCGTTCGGGGTGCACCCGGCGCTGCTGGACGCGGCGCTGCACGCGGTGAGCTTCGCCGGGCTGGACGTGGCCGAGGGCGGCCGGCTGCCGTTCTCGTGGGGAGAGGTGTGCCTGCACGCCGGTGGCGCGGCGCTCCTGCGGGTCCGGCTGACCAGGACGGGAACCGACTCGGTCTCCCTGACGGCGGTGGACCTGGCCGGGGAGCCGGTGTTGTCGGCGCGGTCGCTGATCGTGCGGCCCTTCACCCCCGACCAGCTCGTCGGCGCCGGTGGTGGTCGCGGGGTGGAGCGGGACTCGCTGTTCGGGCTGGACTGGGTCGCGCTGCCGCAGGTGGCGGGCGCGGCGACCGACGCGAGCGTGGTCGAGCTGAGCGGGGATCTCGCCTCACTCGATCCGGTGCCGGACGTGGTCATGGTCGCCGTGGGATCGGCCGACGCCGAGAGCCTGGTGGGGTCGACGCACGAGCTGGTCGCCCACGTCCTGGGCCTGTTGCAGGAGTGGCTGGCCGACGAGCGGTTCGCGGCTTCGCGCCTGGTGTTCGTCACCCGGGGCGCGGTCGAGGCACGGGAGGGCGACGTGGTCGCCGACCTGGCGGCCGCGGCGGTGTGGGGTCTGGTCCGCTCGGCGCAGTGGGAGAACCCGGGCCGCTTCGTGCTGGTCGACGCCGACGATGAGTTCCCCCCGTCGGTACTCGCCCTGGGCGAACCGCAGCTGGCGGTCCGCGAGGGTGAGGCGCGGGTCCCGCGCCTCGCGCGGGTGGCACCCGCGGAGGAGACCGGACGGTCGTGGGATCCCGAGGGCACGGTGCTGATCACCGGTGGAACCGGTGGTCTTGGGGGCAGTCTCGCCCGGCACCTGGTGGCCGAGCGGGGCGTACGACATCTGCTGCTGACCAGCCGCCGGGGCCTGGACGCTCCCGGTGCGGTGGAGCTGCGGGCCGAGCTGGTCGCGCACGGCGCCGAGGTGGAGATCGCCGCCTGCGACATGGCCGACCGGGAGCAGGTGGCGGCCCTGCTGGCGCGGGTGGACGACGATCACCCGCTGACGGCGGTCGTCCACACCGCCGGTGTGCTGGAGGACGCGACGATCCCGTCCCTGACCCCGGAGCGGCTGGGCAGGGTTTTGCGGCCCAAGGTCGACGCCGCCTGGCACCTGCACGAGCTCACCCGTGATCTGGACCTCGCGGCGTTCATCACGTACTCGTCACTGTCGGGCGTCATGGGGGCACCCGGGCAGGGCAACTACTCAGCCGCGAACACGTTCCTCAACGCCCTGGCGCAGGCACGCCGGGCCGAGGGGCTGCCCGCGCAGTCGCTGGCCTGGGGCGCCTGGACCCAGGAGACCGGGATGACCGGCACGCTGAGCGACGCCGACATGCGGCGGATCACCCGGACGGGCATGCCGCCGCTGTCGGTGGAGCAGGGCCTGGCGCTGTTCGACGCCGCCGGGCGGGTGGCCCGGCCGGTGGTGATCCCGCTCCGGCTGGAACCGGCGGTGCTGCGTGCCCACGGCGAGGTGCCGGCGATGTTGCGGGGCCTGGTACGAGGTGGGCGCCGGTCGGCGGCGTCCGGCTCGGTGGTGGCCGCGACGTTGCTGCAGCGGCTGGCCCCGCTGGGGGCGGCCGAGCGTGCCGAGGTCCTGGTGGACCTGGTGCGCGTTGAGGTGGCGATGGTGCTGGGCCACGTCTCACCCGACACGGTCGAGGTGCGGCGGGAGTTCCGCGAGCTGGGCTTCGACTCCCTCACCGCCGTCGAGCTGCGCAACCGGCTGAACACGGTGACCGGGCTGCGGCTGCCGTCCACGCTGGTCTTCGACTACCCGACACCGACCGTGCTGGCGGAGTTCCTGCTGGCCGAGCTGCTGGGTGAGGACGCCGGCGCGATCATCCCCGCGCCCGTCACGCCCCTGAGCGACGATCCGATCGTGATCGTGGGCATGGCCTGCCACTTCCCGGGTGAGGTCGACTCCCCGGAGGACCTGTGGCGGCTGGTCTCCGAGGACGGGGACGCGATCTCCGAGTTCCCGACCACGCGCGGCTGGGATCTGGGGGCGCTGTACGACCCGGATCCGGAGAAGCGGGGCACCAGCTACGTGCGCGAGGGCGGTTTCCTGGAGAGCGCCACGCAGTTCGACCCGGGGTTCTTCGGGATCTCTCCGCGTGAGGCGCTGGCGATGGACCCGCAGCAGCGGCTGCTGCTGGAGACGTCGTGGGAGGCGATCGAGCGGGCGGGCGTGGACCCGACCTCCCTGCGCGGCAGCCAGACAGGCGTGTTCGCCGGCATCTTCTACCACGACTACGGGATGGGAGCCCAGTTCCCGCCGGAGGCGATGGGCTTCGTCGGCACCGGCACCGCCGGAAGCGTCGCGACCGGCCGCATCTCCTACACGCTGGGCCTGGAGGGCCCGGCGGTGACGGTGGACACCGCCTGCTCGTCCTCCCTGGTCGCGCTGCACATGGCGGCGCAGGCCCTGCGTTCGGGTGACTGCAGTCTGGCACTGGCCGGCGGCGCGACCGTGATGGCCACCCCGGTGGCGTTCATCGACTTCAGCGCACAGGGCGGGCTGGCCCCCGACGGCCGGTGCAAGACGTTCTCCGACACCGCGGACGGCACCAGCTATTCCGAGGGCGTGGGCATGCTGGTGCTGGAGCGCCTGTCGGACGCCCGGCGCAACGGTCACCGGGTGCTCGCGGTCGTCCGTGGGTCGGCGGTGAACCAGGACGGCGCGTCCAACGGCCTGACCGCGCCGAACGGGCCGTCGCAGCAGCGGGTGATCCGCCAGGCCCTGGCCGGAGCGCGCCTGTCGCCGGCCGAGGTGGACGCGGTCGAGGCACACGGCACCGGTACGACGCTGGGTGACCCGATCGAAGCGCAGGCGCTGCTGGCCACCTACGGCCAGGACCGGGACGAGGACCGCCCGCTGCTGCTGGGCTCGATCAAGTCGAACCTCGGCCACACGCAGGCGGCTGCGGGTGTGGCGGGCGTGATCAAGATGGTGATGGCTCTCCGGCACGGGGTGCTGCCCCGGACGCTGCACGTGGACACCCCGTCGTCCCACGTGGACTGGACCTCGGGCGCGGTGGAACTGCTGACCGAGCCGACCGAGTGGCCGGAGACCGGTCGCCCGCGCAGGGCTGGTGTCTCCTCCTTCGGCATCAGCGGCACGAACGCGCATGTGATCTTGGAGCAGGGGCCGGTGGAGGTCGCGGGCCCGGCGGCGGACGAGCCGGTGGGTGTGGTGCCGTGGGTGGTGTCGGGCAAGACCGAGGAGGCGGTACGGGCGCAGGCCGGGCGGCTGCTGGCGCATGTGGAGACGCATGACGATCTTGGCCCGGTGGGTGTGGGGTCGTCGCTGGTGGTGTCGCGGTCGGTGTTCGAGCATCGTGCGGTGGTGGTCGGGAGCGACCGTGAGGGTCTGCTAGCGGGTGTGGGTGCGCTGCGCGCGGGTGAGCCTGCGGTCGGCGTGGTCACCGGTGTGGCGGATGTCGAGGGTAGGTCGGTGTGGGTGTTCCCGGGTCAGGGGGCGCAGTGGGTGGGGATGGGGGCCGCCCTCCTGGAGGAGTCGGCGGTGTTCGCGGGCCGGATGGCCGAGTGCGCCGCGGCGTTGGAGCCGTTCGTGGAGTGGTCGTTGCTGGAGGTGGTCCGGCAGGCCGAGGGTGCCCCGTCGCTGGATCGGGTGGATGTGGTGCAGCCGGTGTCGTTCGCGGTGATGGTGTCGTTGGCGGCGGTGTGGGAGTCGCTCGGGGTCCGCCCGGATGCGGTGGTGGGTCATTCGCAGGGGGAGATCGCGGCGGCGGTGGTCGCGGGCGGCCTGTTGCTGCAGGACGGCGCCCGGGTGGTGGCGCTGCGCAGTCGTCTGATCGGCGAGAAGCTGGCCGGGCTGGGGGCGATGGCGTCGGTGGCGTTGCCGGTGGAGCGGGTGCGTGAGCAGGTGGCGGCCTGGGATGGGCGGGTGTCGGTCGCGGCGGTCAACGGCCCGAATTCGGTGGTGGTCGCCGGTGAGGTCCACGCCGTGGAAGAACTGCTTGAGCGGCTAACCGGGGAGGGGGTGCGGGTCCGGCGGATCGCGGTGGATTACGCCTCACATTCGGCGCAGGTCGACCTGATCGGCGAGGAACTGGCCCACATCCTCGCGGAGGTGGACCCACGACCGGTGCGGGTGCCGATGCTGTCGACGGTGACCGGCCAATGGCTGGAAGGACCAGAACTCGAAGCAGGGTATTGGTGTGAGAACCTGCGGCGCACGGTCGGGTTCGCCTCGGCGGT
>NZ_JCADBG010000066.1:0-2500 GCF_059358815.1 Streptosporangium nanhuense | reverse complement strand
GAGGTTCGCCTTGTTTGTGATGTGACTGCGTGCCTTTTGAAGAATGAGCCTGCGAGTTATGGTGTGTGGCGAGGTTAACCCGTGTGGGGGAGCCGTAGCGAAAGCGAGTCTGAATAGGGCGTTTGAGTCGCATGCTGTAGACCCGAAGCGGAGTGATCTAGGCATGGGCAGGTTGAAGCGCGGGTAAGACCGCGTGGAGGACCGAACCCACCAGGGTTGAAAACCTGGGGGATGACCTGTGTTTAGGGGTGAAAGGCCAATCAAACTCCGTGATAGCTGGTTCTCCCCGAAATGCATTTAGGTGCAGCGTTACGTGTTTCTTGCCGGAGGTAGAGCACTGGATGGCTAATGGGCCCGACAAGGTTACTGACGTCAGCCAAACTCCGAATGCCGGTAAGTGAGAGCGTAGCAGTGAGACTGCGGGGGATAAGCTCCGTAGTCGAGAGGGAAACAGCCCAGACCACCGACTAAGGCCCCTAAGCGTGTGCTAAGTGGGAAAGGATGTGGAGTCGCAGTGACAACCAGGAGGTTGGCTTAGAAGCAGCCACCCTTGAAAGAGTGCGTAATAGCTCACTGGTCAAGTGATTCTGCGCCGACAATGTAGCGGGGCTCAAGTACACCGCCGAAGTCGTGGCATTCACATATTATCCGAGCCTTTGTGGTTTAGGTGTGTGGATGGGTAGGGGAGCGTCGTGCGGCCGGGGAAGCAGCGGAGTGATCCAGCTGTGGAGGCTGTGCGAGTGAGAATGCAGGCATGAGTAGCGAATCAGAAGTGAGAAACTTCTGCGCCGGATGACCAAGGGTTCCTGGGGCAGGCTAATCCGCCCAGGGTAAGTCGGGACCTAAGGCGAGGCCGACAGGCGTAGTCGATGGACAACGGGTTGATATTCCCGTACCCGCTACGATGCGCCAATACTGAATCCAGTGATACTAAGGGTCCTTAACCCCTCCGAGCCTTCGGGCTTGGGGTGAGGGTGAACGCCTGGCCTGAACTGGTAGTAGGTAAGCGATGGGGTGACGCAGGAAGGTAGCCCAGCCCAGGCGATGGTAGTCCTGGGGTAAGCATGTAGGACGCGTTGTAGGCAAATCCGCAGCGCATTAAGTCTGAGATGTGATGCCGAGCCGATTGTGGCGAAGTGGGTGATCCTATGCTGCCGAGAAAAGCCTCTAGTGAGTGTCGTGGCGGCCCGTACCCTAAACCGACTCAGGTGGTCAGGTAGAGAATACTAAGGCGATCGGGTGAACTGTGGTTAAGGAACTCGGCAAATTGCCCCCGTAACTTCGGGAGAAGGGGGGCCTCCGCTGGTGATCATACTTGCTGTGTGAGCTGGTGGGGGTCGCAGAGGCCAGGGGGAAGCGACTGTTTACTAAAAACACAGGTCCGTGCGAAGTCGTAAGACGATGTATACGGACTGACGCCTGCCCGGTGCTGGAACGTTAAGGGGACCGGTTAGTGGAGTTTACTCCGCGAAGCTGAGAACTTAAGCGCCAGTAAACGGCGGTGGTAACTATAACCATCCTAAGGTAGCGAAATTCCTTGTCGGGTAAGTTCCGACCTGCACGAATGGCGTAACGACTTCCCCGCTGTCTCAACCGCAGACCCGGCGAAATTGCACTACGAGTAAAGATGCTCGTTACGCGCAGCAGGACGGAAAGACCCCGGGACCTTCACTATAGCTTGACATTGGCGTTTGGAACGTCTTGTGTAGGATAGGTGGGAGACGGTGAAGCTATCACGCTAGTGGTGGTGGAGTCATTGGTGAAATACCACTCTGGTCGTTTTGAACGTCTAACTTCGGTCCGTGATCCGGATCAGGGACAGTGTCTGGTGGGTAGTTTAACTGGGGCGGTTGCCTCCTAAAGAGTAACGGAGGCGCCCAAAGGTTCCCTCAGCCTGGTTGGCAATCAGGTGTCGAGTGTAAGTGCACAAGGGAGCTTGACTGTGAGACCGACGGGTCGAGCAGGAGCGAAAGCTGGGACTAGTGATCCGGCGGTGGCATGTGGAAGCGCCGTCGCTCAACGGCTAAAAGGTACCCCGGGGATAACAGGCTGATCTTCCCCAAGAGTCCATATCGACGGGATGGTTTGGCACCTCGATGTCGGCTCGTCGCATCCTGGGGCTGGAGTAGGTCCCAAGGGTTGGGCTGTTCGCCCATTAAAGCGGTACGCGAGCTGGGTTTAGAACGTCGCGAGACAGTTCGGTCCCTATCCGCTGCGCGCGCAGGAGACTTGAAAGGAGCTGTCCCTAGTACGAGAGGACCGGGACGGACGAACCTCTGGTGTGCCAGTTGTTCCGCCAGGAGCACGGCTGGTTGGCTACGTTCGGAAGGGATAACCGCTGAAAGCATCTAAGCGGGAAGCTCGCCTTGAGATGAGGTCTCCCACCACGAGAGTGGGTAAGGCTCCCGGTAGACGACCGGGTTGATAGGCTGGAAGTGGAAGCGCAGTAATGTGTGGAGCTGACCAGTACTAATAGGCCGAGGACTTGACCACAAAGCAA
>NZ_JCADBG010000065.1:0-5535 GCF_059358815.1 Streptosporangium nanhuense | reverse complement strand
GGCCGGACTCGCCGTCGCGAACACCTCCACACCCAACCGCCGCGCCAACTGGATCGCCGCCATACCCACACCACCCGTACCGGCGTGCACCAGCAGCTTCTCCCCCGCCCGCAACCTGGCCAGGTCCATCAGCCCGTAGTAGCTGGTGAGGAACGCCACCGGGATCGTCGCGGCCTGCTCGAAGGAGATCCCCTCGGGGACCTTCACCAACGTCGTGGCCTCGGCGACGACCACCGGGCCGAAGCCGCCCTCGGACAGGCCCATCACCCGGTCCCCCGGGCACAGGCCCTTCACCTCGGGACCGGCCTCCAGCACCACCCCGGCGACCTCGCCGCCCATCAGGCCGACCCTGTCCTGGAACCAGCCCAGCGCGTTCAGCCCGTCCAGCAGGTCCCGGAAGTTCACCCCGGTCGCGTGCACCTCCACCCGAACCTGCCCGTCCCGCAACGGCTCGGCCGCCTGCGGGAACGGCAGCAATTCCAGCGCGTCCAGGCTGCCCTTGGCCCGGCTGCCCAGCCGCCACGGCCCTCCGTCGGCCGGGGGCAACAACCCCGCGCCCGAGGCCAGCGCCGCCAACCTGGGCACCCGCACGGTACCGGCACGCACCGCCACCTGCGGCTCGCCACACGCCGGCACCCCGGCCGGCACCGGCGAGGACAGCTCACCGTCGACGTCCACCAGCACGAACCGGCCCGGATTCTCCGACTGCGCCGACCGCACCAACCCCCACACCGCCGCGCCCGCCAGATCGGCGACCGCCTCACCCTCACCGGCCGCGACCGCACCCCGGGTGACGAACACCAGACGCGAAGCCGCGAACCGCTCGTCGGCCAGCCACTCCCGCAGCAGACCCAGCACCCCGGCCGTCACCTCGTGCGCCGAGGCCACCTCGCCGGTGTTCTCGGAGGAGGCGACGGTGAACGTCACCACGTCCGGCACCGGATCCAGGGAGGCGAGGTCCCCGTTCAGCCCGGTCAGCTCGGCCACGCTCAGCCCGGCGGCCGGCTCAGGCAGCTCGGGCAGCGTGCTCCACTCGACCCGGAACAGCCCGTCCCGCTCCACACCGCGACCACCGGCGGCGGCGAGCCGGTGGGCCGCGACCGGCCGCAGCACCAGCGAACGCGCCGACAGCACCGGCTCACCGGCGGCGTCCGCCGCGACCAGCGACACGGAGTCGTCACCCGTCCTGGCCAGGCGCACGCGCAGCACCGACGCGCCACCCGCGCGCAGGCTCACCCGGCCCCACGAGAACGGCAACCGGCCGCCCTCGACCGGCTCCAGCCCGGCGAACGGAACCGCGTGCAGCGCCGCGTCCAGCAACGCCGGGTGCATCCCGAACGAACCGGCGTCACCGGCCTGCTCGGGCAGCGCGACCTCGGCGAACACCTCCCCGTCGGCGCCGTGCCAGGCGGCGCGCAGGTTCCGGAAGACCGGGCCGTAGACGAACCCGCCCGCGGCCAGCTCCTCGTACAGGCCGTCCAGCTCGATGGCGGTCGCGCCGGCCGGGGGCCACACCGTGGCGTCGAACGGCGCGGCGGCCTCGTCACCTGTGGCAAGCGTGCCGGTGGCGTGCCGTACCCACGGCTCGTCGCTCGCGGCCTCGGCCGGCCGCGCGTAGATGTTCACGGCGCGGTGGCCCGTCTCCTCCTCCGCGCCCACCCATACCTGCACCGCGACGGCGTCGTTCTCGCCCAGCGTCAGCGGGGCGGTCAGGGTGAGCTCCTCCACCAGGTCGCAGCCGACCTGGTCGCCCGCCCGGATCGCCAGCTCCAGGAACCCGGTCCCCGGGAAGATCGCCGTTCCCGAGACCACGTGGTCGGCCAGCCACGGATGCGACCGCACCGACAACCGCCCGGTCAGCAGCACGCCGTCCGAGTCGGCCAGGCCCACGGCGGCGCCCAGCAGCGGGTGCCCGGCCGTCGCCAGCCCGGCCGCGGCCACGTTGCCCGCGCCGGTCCCCGCCCTCCTGGGCCAGAACCGCCGGTGCTGGAAGGCGTACGTCGGCAGGTCGACCCGGCGGGCGCCGGGGAGGACGGCCCGCCAGTCGACCGCCACCCCGTGCGCGTGCAGCTCGGCCAGCGCCGTCATGGACGCGACCTGCTCGTCCCGGTCCCCGCGCAGCACCGGCACGAGCACGGCATCCGGCTCGTACGAGTCGACGGCGAGGGTGTCGGCGGCCATCGCGGTCAGCACCCCGTCGGGGCCGAGCTCCAGGAACGCCCGCACACCCTGGCGGTGCAGGGTGCGGATGCCGTCGGCGAAGCGGACCGCGCCGCGGACCTGCTCCACCCAGTAGTCCGGCGAGCACAGCCGCTCGGCCGTCGCCGCCTCACCGGTCAGGGTCGACACGACCGGGATCCGCGGCGGGTCGTAGGTCAGCGTCCGGGCCACCGCCCGGAACTCCTCCAGCATCGGGTCCATCAACGGCGAGTGGAAGGCGTGCGACACCCGCAAGCGCCGCGTCTTGACCCCGCGCCCTTCGAGAACGGCGGCGATCTCAAGAACCGCCTCCTCGACCCCGGAGATCACCACCGAGGACGGGCCGTTCACCGCCGCGACCGACACCTCGCCATCGCGGCCCGCCAGCAGCTCGGCCAGCTCCTCTTCGGAGGATCGGACCGCCACCATCGCCCCACCGGCCGGCAGCGCCTGCATCAACCGGCCCCGCGCCGCCACCAGCGCGCACGCGTCAGCCAGGGACAGCACTCCCGCCACGTGGGCAGCGGTGATCTCCCCGATCGAGTGCCCGGCCAGCACGCCCGGCTTGACACCCCACGAGGAGATGAGCCGGAACAGCGCCGTCTCCACCGCGAACAGCGCGGGCTGCGCCCACCCGGTCCGGTCCAGCGCCTCCGCCCGCTCGGCGAACAGGACGTCACGCAACGACCCGTCGAGCAGCGGATCCAGCTCGGCGATCACCTCGTCCAAGGCCTCGGCGAACACCGGGAACCGCTCGTACAGCCCCCGGCCCATGCCGGCCCGCTGGCTGCCCTGACCGGTGAACAGCACCGCCAGCTTCGGCTCGTCCCCGGCCACCCCGCGCACCACACCGGCGCCCGGCAGGTCCTCGGCGACGGCTCGCAGCCCGGCCAGCGCGCCCTCACGATCACCGGCCAGCACCACCGCCCGGTGCTCGAACGCCGACCGCGTCGTGGCCAGCGAGAACGCCACATCGCCGAGCCCCAGGCCGGGCTCGCCGTCCACGTACGAGGCCATGCGTCCGGCCTGCGCCCGCAGTGCCTGATCGGTCCGGCCCGACACCACCCACGGCACCACACCCGGCACCACACCCGGCTCGGCCTCGCCCCGCGCCTCCTCGGTGTCGCCCTCGGGGAACTGCTCCAGGATCATGTGCGCGTTGGTGCCGCTGATCCCGAACGACGACACCCCCGCCCGCCACGGGCGACCGGCCTCCGGCCAGCCCCTGTTCTCGGTCAGCAGCTCCACCGCACCCATCGACCAGTCCACGTGCGACGACGGCGCGTCCACATGCAGCGTCCGGGGCAGCACGCCGTTCCGGAGCGCCATGACCATCTTGATCACGCCCGCCACACCGGCCGCCGCCTGGGTGTGACCCAGGTTCGACTTGATCGAACCCAGCAGCAGCGGACGACCCTCCGGCCGATCCTGGCCATAGGTCGCCAGCAGCGCCTGAGCCTCGATCGGGTCGCCCAGCGTCGTTCCCGTACCGTGGCCTTCCACCGCGTCCACCTCGGCGGGGGACAGTCCAGCGCCGGCCAGGGCCTGGCGGATCACCCGCTGCTGTGAAGGACCGTTCGGCGCCGTCAGGCCGTTGGACGCGCCGTCCTGGTTCACCGCCGAGCCCCGTACCACCGCCAGCACCCGGTGACCGTTGCGACGCGCGTCCGACAGGCGCTCCAGCACGACCATGCCGGCGCCCTCGGCCCAGCTCACCCCGTCAGCCGCGTCCGAGTAGGACTTGCACCGCCCGTCACCGGCGAGCCCGCCCTGCGCGCTGAAGTCGACGAACGCGCTCGGCGACGCCATCACCGTCACGCCGCCGGCCACCGCCAGCGAGCACTCGCCCGCGCGCAGCGCCTGCACCGCCAGGTGGATCGCCACCAGGGAGGAGGAGCAGGCGGTGTCCACCGTCACCGCCGGCCCCTCCAGGCCCAGGGTGTAGGAGATCCGGCCGGACAGCACGCTTCCGGCGGTGCCGGTCCCCATGAAGCCCATCACCTCCGGCGGGAACTCAAGGCGTCCCGACCGGTAGTCGTGGTACATCATCCCGGCGAACACGCCGGTACGGCTGCCGTGCAGCGAGGCCGGGTCGATCCCGGCCCGTTCGAAGGCCTCCCACGACACCTCCAGCAGCTGCCGCTGCTGCGGGTCCATCGCCAGCGCCTCACGCGGGGAGATCCCGAAGAACCCCGGATCGAACTCCCCGGCCTCGTGCAGGAAGCCGCCCTCGCGCACGTAGCTGGTCCCGCGGCTCTCCCGATCCGGGTTGTACAGCCCGTCGAGGTCCCAGTCACGGGTCGTCGGGAAACCGCCGATCCCGTCCCCGCCCCCGGCCACCAGCCGCCACAGGTCCTCGGCGGAGTTCACCCCGCCCGGGTAGCGGCAGGCCATGCTCACGATCACGATCGGGTCGTCGGTCACCGGCGGCGGCACCTGCGGCACCGTGTCCGCGACCTCCGGCCGCGCGCCCATCAGCTCGTCGAGCAGGTGTCTGGCCAGCACGGTGGGGGTGGGATAGTCGAACACCACCGTGGCCGACAGGCGCAGTCCCGTCGCGGCGTTCAGCCGGTTGCGCAGTTCGATCACGGTGAGGCTGTCGAAGCCGAGCTCGCGGAACTCCCGCCGCACCTCCACCGTCTCCGGCGTGGCGTGCCCCAGCACCAGCGCCACCTCGGTCCGCACCACTTCCAGGAGGACCTCGACGCGTTCCGCGGCGCCCAGCGAGGCCAGTCTCTGCGGCAGCTTGCTCCGCACCTGCGGGGCGGCGGCCGTCGAGCGGCGTACCGCGGGAAGCAGCCCGCTCAACATCGGCGGCAGCGCCGCGTGCGCCCGCAGCGCGGGCATGTTCAGGCGTACGGGTGCGACCGCCGACTCGCCGGACGCGACGGCCGCGTCGAACAGGGCCATGCCCTGCGGGGGTGAGATCGGCAGCAGGCCGCTCATGTTCCACCGCTGCACGTCCGCCTGCGACAACCGGCTGGTCATCCCGACGTCCTGCGACCACGGGCCCCAGGCCAGCGACACCGCGGGCAGTCCCGCGGCCCTCCGGTGCTGGACCAGCGCGTCCAGGAACGCGTTGCCCGCCGCGTAGTTGCCCTGCCCCGCCCCGCCGAACGTCCCCGCCACCGACGAGAACACCACGAACTCCACCAGGTCCTCGTCACGGGTGAGCTCGTGCAGGTGCCAGGCGGCGTCCACCTTGGGTCGCAGTACGGTGTCCAGCCGCTCGGGCGTCAGCGAGGCGATCGTCCCGTCATCCAGCACGCCCGCGGTGTGGATCACCGCCGTCAGCGGGTGCCCCGGGGACACCTCGGCCAGCAGCGCCGCCACCTG
>NZ_JCADBG010000064.1:0-5816 GCF_059358815.1 Streptosporangium nanhuense | reverse complement strand
GCCGAGACCTTCCGGGTACTGCGGCCCGGCGGCCGCCTGGGTCTCGGCGACGTCGTCACCGAAGGCGCCCTCGACGCCGAGCCGCGGGCGGCCACCGAGCTTCGGGTGGGCTGCGTCGCCGGCTCGCTCAGCGTCGCCGAGTATCGCCGGCTGCCGCTGGAGACCGGTTTCGTGGCCGCCTCGATCACGCTGACCGCCGATCACGGCGACGGAGTTCACTCGGCGATCGTCCAGGCGGTCAAGCCCGCGATCTCGCCGGGGCTGGAGAGCATGGCGGCCGGTGCGCGGCGGGAACATCAGGTCGTGTTCGAGGGCGAGAACCAGCATGGGCGGGCGCAGCCGCGGCCAGCGCAGGGCGTGGTCGATGTCGAGGAGCCAGGAGATGCAGGCCAGGTACTGGCCGCGGTCGCCCGGGGTGTCCCAGTCCTTGGCGGCGATGAGTCCGGCCCACTGCGCCACCCGGGTGTCGTCGTCGCACAGCACGTGCGCGGGCAGGGCGTTCATCAGATTTTCGGCAACGTAGAACTCGGCCGGGACGGGCCCGGCGGCCAGTCACCGGCTGGCCCGCAGCAGCGCGGCCAGGTCGTCGGGCACAGGCATGGGCTGAGTCAGGCCGACGCGGGCGCGGCCGGTGTTGCCCTCGGGGTAGCGGCCCAGCGCCGAGCCGGGCGCGGCCACGACGATCCGGATCACCTGGCCGAACGCCTCGCGCCGGTCGCGCTGAGCAACGGCGAGGGCGAACATCGCGAGATGGTTGGCGGTGTGCGGCCAGGGCCAGGGCTGGGAGATGATGTGCGCGCGCTCCAGGTGTCTCCACCGCGCTTCCGCCTCGGTGGTGCGGGCGGCGCGCATCTCGGCACGGTAGGCGGCCCGCACGGGTGCGGGCATCGGACGGCCGATCATCACGTGTCTCGCGGCGTGTCCTGAACGGGTGAGCAGCAGCCGCCCGCCTCCGAGGCCGTGCTGCCGGACAGGGCGCTGCCCGACACCGCGTTACCGGACAAGGTGGCGGCCGGGACCGCGCAGCAGGCATCGCCGCGCCAGGCTTCGCGGCCTTCCTTGACCGCGACGGCGGCGATGACCAGGGCGGCGACCGGGTCGGCCCAGGACCAGCCGAACAGGCTGTTGAGCGCCAGCCCGATGAGGAGCACGCCGGACAGGTAGGTGCACAGCAGGGTCTGCTTGGAGTCGGCGACCGCGGAGGCCGAACCGAGCTCGCGGCCGGCGCGGCGCTGGGCGGCGGACAGGAACGGCATGATGACCAGGCTCAGGGCGGCCAGGATCAGGCCGGGGGTGGAGTGTTCGGCCTCGCCGGTGCCGAGCAGCGCGCGGACGGCGTCGAAGGTGACGTAGGCGGCCAGCGCGAAGAACGACAGCGCGATGACCCGCAGCGCGCTCCTCTCTCGCGCCTGGTGGTCGGTGGCGGAGAACTGCCAGGCGACCGCGGCGGCGGAGGCGACCTCGACGACGGAGTCCAGGCCGAAGCCGATGAGGGCGCTCGAGGAGGCGATGGTGCCGGCGGTGATGGCCACGCCGGCTTCGATGACGTTGTAGGTGATGGTCGCGGCCACCAGCAGCCGGATGCGGCGGGCCAGCGCGGCGCGCCGGGCCGGGGTGGGGCCGAGCGTGATGGCGGCCATCAGCAGCAGCCCTTCTCCTCGGCGTCGGCGCAGGTGCGCTCGGCGTCGGCCGCGACCGCGATGACGGCGCCGCTCAGGTCGCTCAGGGCGTGGCCGAGCCGGGGGTCGGCGAGCTCGTAGCGGGTGCGGCGGCCGACCGGGACGGCGACGACCAGGCCGCAGTCGCGCAGGCAGGCCAGGTGGTTGCTCAGCCGGGTGCGGGAGACGCCCAGCGCCTCGGCCAGGTCGGCCGGGTGGGCGGGAGCCTCGCGCAGCGCGAGCAGGATCCGGCAGCGGATCGGGTCGGCCAGCGCGCGGCCGAAACGCGTCAGGACCTCGATCTCGGAGGCGATCGTCAACATACCCCCGAGAGTACAGAATTATCTGAATTCAGAAAACCCTGTACTCTCTGGGTCAGACGAGGGTGATCCAGAACGACCAGAAGCGCACCGCGATCAGCGCGAGGAGCGCGCCGAACCACAGCGCGAGCGCGACCGAGTGATAGTTCCTCAACGTCGCCACGACGCGGGCCCCGCGAGCGGGCGCGTCCCCGACGGCGCCAGAGCCGCCGCCCGGTAGGTGGCCCCGGGCGAGGTTGTGCACGGTGACGTACCAGAACAGCGGGATCGTCACCGCCCACACGATCATGCAGTACGGGCACAGGGCGCCGATGACGTAGAGACTCTGGAAGATCAGCCAGTGCACGAGGACCGCGCCGCAGGTGACCCCGGCCTGCAGGCCCAGCCAGAACCACCGGCCGAAGGCGGCCCCGGCCAGCAGCGCGGCGCCGACCGTCACGACGACGGCGAAACCGGCGACGCCCAGCAGCGGGTTGGGGAAGCCGAACAGCTCGGCCTGCGGGGTCGTCATGATCGATCCGCACGACAGCACCGGGTTGATGCTGCAGCTGGGCACGTAGTCCGGGTTCCTCAGCAGGGCGATCTTCTCGACGGTCAGGACGAACGCCGCGAGCAGTCCGACCGCGCCGCCGATCACCAGCAGCCAGGGCAGCAGGCGGGGGAACGGCTGCCCGGGCCACCGCTCGCCTCCCTTCTCACCGCCTGGCCGGTGACCGCCGTGTTCGAGGTGGCCGGGAAGGTCGGCGGGGGCGGACTCAGCCGGCGAGTGCTGCATCGATGGCCGCCTTGAACTCGTCGCGGGACTGGGGCTGGATCTTGGTGCCGTTGAGGAAGAACGTGGGCGTACCGCTCACGCCGAGGGCCTGGCCGTCGGCGACGTCCTTGTTCACCCGCGCCAAGGTGGCCGGGTCGTCGTACGCCTTGTCCCAGGCCGCCATGTCCAGGCCGAGTCCCTGGGCGAAACCGCGGAAGACCGTATCGGCCGGGACCTGCTTCTCTCCCCACTGGGTCTGGGTCTCGTACATCCGCTGGTACATCGCCTCGAACCTGCCCTGCTGGGCGGCGGCCTCCACGGCGCGGGCGGCGCGTTCGGCGTTGAAGTGGCCGGGCAGCGGGAAGTAGCGGACCACGAACGTGACCTTGCCCGCGTACTGCTTACGCAGCTCCTCCACGACCGGGAAGTAGGCCCGGCAGGCCTCGCACTCGAAGTCGAGGAACTCCACCAAGGTCACCTTGCCGTCGGCGGCCCTTTGTACCGTGTGGCTGTCGGCCCGCACCAGCTGCGACTCCCCGGCGGCCACGGCGCCGGTCGTGGCCCCGTCACCGCCGCTGATCCTGCTGATGAGGACGAAGGCGGCCAGCACCACGACCACCGCGCCCGCCACGGCCGCGGTCACCGCGAGGTTCTTCTTGCGGGCGGATTGGCGGGCGTCCGCGGCACGCATCGCCGCGATCTTGGCGCGCCCGCCTGTACTCCGGTCGTGTTGCTGCGACACCTACGCTCCTCACGCCTCGGGCCGCCGCTCGGGGACGCCCCGGCCGGGTGGCCGGGGCCTGACGGCCGCCCCCATACTTCTACACGGCGTAGAAGATCCACGTAAAAACTGTCCGCACCCACTCCGCCTGAGAGCCGGGGTCCCCGGCCCGAAGGGTGTGCCGAGGCACTGGCGTACCCTTCTGCCCACGGTGAAGCGACCACGAAGAAAGGGGCCACCAGTGCGGCTCGGCCATCTGGAGCGCTCGATCATGGAGGCCCTGTGGCAGCACCCGCACGGGATGCTCGCCCAAGACCTCGCCGATTCCCTGCCGTCCCAGCCCGCGGTGACGACCGTGCTGACCGTGCTGCTACGCCTGTCGCACAAGGGCCTGGTCACCCGGGAACGCATCGGCCGGGCGCATCGTTACCGGGCCAGTGCCGGCAAGGACGCCTTCGTCGCCGAGGTCATGCAGGAAGTCCTCGGCGAAGCGGGCGACGTTGACGCCGTGGTGCACCGCTTCGTCGGAACCGTCTCCCCCGAGGTCGCCGCGGCCCTGCGCCTGGCCCTGCAGCACCGAGAAGCAGGGCACGACGAGCAGAACCGGCGAGAGGGGCACGCGCCATGACGGCGTGGATGCTCGCCGCCGGTATCGCGCCGCTTCCCCTTCTGCTCGGCGGGCAGGTGACCGCGCGGCTGGCCTCGGCCGCGTGGACGAGTCGCCAGCCGCGGGCCGCGCTGGTGCTGTGGCAGGCCATCGGCCTGTCCGCCGGCCTGGGCGCCCTCGGGCTGGGCTTGGTCGCCGCGGTCGCGCCGCTGGCGGCGGCCTTCCCGCACGGCGTGCACACCCTCGGCGACCAGATCGCCGACGGGCGGGGCCTGTCCGGCCTGGGCTGGGGCCACGTCGCCGCGCTGGCGTGGTCGCTGGCGCTGCCGGCCTGGCTGCTGGCCCACACCGTGCGCACCCTCGTCACGACAGTCGCCGGCCGGCGACGCCAGCGCCTGCTGATCGACCTGGTCGCCGACCTGGATCGCGACTACGGCGCCTACATCCTGCCCGAGACCCGGCCCCTCGCCTACTGCGTGCCCGGACGCCACGCCCGCGTCGTGGTCAGCCAGGGCACCCTGGAGCGGCTGAGCCCTCGCCACGTGCACGCCGTCCTGGCCCACGAACGCGCGCACGCCCGCGGGCATCACGGCCTGGTCCTGTTGCCGTTCGCTGCGTTGATGCGGGCGTTGCCGATCCTCGGCGCCCCGAAGACGGCTGTGCGGGCGGTGTCGGCGCTGCTGGAGATGCTCGCCGACGACCAAGCACGCCGCGACCACGGTGACCTGGTCCTCGCCCAGGCCATCGTCGAGATGGTCACCCCCGGCGAGCAGCGGTCGGCTCCGGCTCACGCTCTGGCTCTGGCCCAGGTGGACGTCGCCCAACGCCTCCAGCGCCTTTTGACCGACGCGACCGTCCCGGGCCGCGGGACGGCCGTCGCGGCCTATGGTGCCGCGGCCGGGCTGCTCAGCGGGCCCCTGGCCGTGCTGATCGCCCCTGTCGTCTGCACCCTCCTCTAGCCCGCCCCGACAGCCCGCGCACTCCAGGAGTGAAGCATTGACGTGACGCGAGCCCGTGGTGGCTGTGGAGCCGCCGGCGGCAGCGCCAAAGTCCGGTTTGATACTCCCTGGAAGCTGCACCATCAGGCACGATGAGCCGAACGCTCGCATATGGCGCATCTACTGACGCCCCCGTGTCGCCTTGGCAGAGGATGCGGCACATGGAGACCTCGCCTGAGTCTGGGCGGGGTGCACGTCAGCTGTTCATGCGCCGTTCGCCCGCGCTGGGATCGATGGATGTCAATATCGGCATGAGTCGAATTAGGCACTCGTCGATTCCGTGCATGGACGCCCCTGAAGCCAGCGATGACCTGACCATCGATCAGCAACCGGCGATCGCCATCGCGGCGCGCCGGCCGGCGGCTCCCGGGAGTTCCCAAAGCCGTGGACCGAGGAGATCGTCCGGGCCGCCGATGTGGTGATCACCATGGGCTGCGGGGACACCTGCCCGATCTTTCCCGGCAGGCGCTACCTGGACCGGGAACTGCAGGACCCGGCGGGCAAGGGCGCCGAGGGGGTGCGCCCGATCCGCGACGAGATCGAGCGCCGGGTGCGCACCCTCCTCGGCGAGTTCGGCGTGCCGGTCAGCTGACCCCCCACATGCCGAGCACTCATAGACGTCTGTCGATATAGACAGTGCATGACTTCGATGAGTATCTATGTCCGGAGGTCTGATGGAGTTGCTGCAGATCCTTGAGTGCAGCCCGCCGCTGGTTCGCGAGCCCCTGGAGGCCGGGCAGGCCGCCGGGATCGCGCCG
>NZ_JCADBG010000063.1:0-7072 GCF_059358815.1 Streptosporangium nanhuense | reverse complement strand
ATCGAACCTGCGTCTGGTCTCTCCCACGACCTAACCTTCTCCTTAGGTCAGGTCTCCACGCTAGAAGGGGAAGCCCACCTCGAAGCGTGGAGCGGGTGACGGGAATCGAACCCGCGCTGTCAGCTTGGGAAGTCTCTATCGCGCCTGGCCACTGAGCTGGGGAGACGCTGACCTGCGAGGGAGGGGGTCGATTACCCGCGGTTCCCCGTGAGTCCCCCTTGATCACCTCCCTGACGGGCACGCAACGGGCACGCGAAGGACACGCGGAGCGTCTCGCCCTCGTCGCCCTGGTGTCCCGGTGGGCCGGGGCTGAGGGACGAAGCCACGGACCGTCGATCGCCCCTGACCCTCACAAAGATCAGCCGTCATCAGGCGATCGTGAGGGCGATGCCGGTTCAGGATATTTCGCTTTCCCTAGTCACGTACGGCCCTGGCTCGGGTAGCGTGATCATTGCGGAGCTGGGTTTCCCTGGGAGATCAAAGAGGTTGAGCATGCAACATGAGCAAGCTCCCTTATGGCGAGTGGGCCTTCGTGGTCTCGGGCAAGGCGCCGCCGGAGGTTTTCTGGTAAGCCTCCTCGCGTTGTGGCTCTATAACAACGATCTCTGGCCTCTGAGTACAGTCTTCAGCTGGCAGAGCGTCATCGGCTACACGGTGTTCTTTGGCTGGATCAGCGGCTTTGGCGTGGTCCTCACTGAGTACAAACGCCGGAAGGCGGCCACCAAAGAGGCTGGCCAAACGGTGTCCAGTTCGACAGAGCATGCCGCAACCGGCGAAACCTCGTAGGTATCCCGATACTAAGCCAAGCGTGTCAGGGCGACGGTGCGGCCTCGGTACGGCGGGATGGAATGGTACGGCGGGCGCCGGGTGCGGCGCGCGGCCCAGAGTCCCGCGCAGTCCGGGACCGGCGCCCACGCCGCACGCCCGGACGGCAGGCGGGCGCCGGGCCGTGCGGCGGCGCGCCGCGCCGTCGCCTTGATACCTATGAGAACAATTCGGCAAGGCCTTATAGCTAGTCATTCGGAACCAGGCTGTGAGGCCTACACAAGGGCTAAAACTATGTTTCGGGGACGTGAGCCTATGGAGGCTAGGAAGCTGGAAGTCTGTAGGGAACTATTAAGAGATGACGGCCGTTCAACATGACATGACGAACATGGAGCAGTTCTGGCAGGCGGCATGGTCATGGATTGTCGTTAATTCATCGGTGGAGCGAGTATCGCTGGTAATTTCCCTTCTAGCATTTAGCGTAGCTGTTCGGGGCGTTCGCCATGCGAGGCGTAGCGCTAGAGCAGCGGAAATTCAGGCTAAAGCCGCGGAAGAGCAAGTGGATGCGGCAAAGGAGCAGGTGATTGCGGCTAGGGAACAGATGTGGAGTAGTAGGGCTGCGGAATCAGAGCGCATTGCCGAAGTTTCTGCGTTAATCGAATATCGCGGATTCATGGAATCTAGCCTACCCAAGATTGTAATAGGACTAGAGTCGGCGGAGTATCCTCCCCTGTGGAATAAATGCGAATGGGGTGGGAGGGGTGAGGAGGGTTCGAAATATCCGTCGCTAGACTCTCGTCGAAATTTTATCGTCTATAACACTAATGAGAATGAGCACGATGAACTATCTTTTTTAATTCGCGGATTAATGATAAATGTTGGAGAGGTTGCGGCGCACGTACTTGCAGACGAACCTAATTTTGTTGAAGGAGAGTCATCCTTGGTCGCAGGCAATGTTCCTATCCCTCAGCGTCTAGGTAGAGGGAGAGAGTATCTTTTGAAGCCTGGAGAGACGGCACTTTTCGAGTGGAGTGCGTCCAGATCGGTTCAGCAATGGGCCGATCTTTATAAGAACAGCCATCGGAGAGATTTCGATGAAATCCCAGATGGCTGGAAATCCTCGATTAACCGTCCCGTTGGGCGTTTTAACATTCGTTTAGCGGGATCAGCATCTGATGCGGCGATGTTAATATCCATCGACATGGACGAGAATGTGATCTGGCCGAACTTCAATTCCACTATTAACGACCGGCAAGCTGAAGGGGAGGAATGGGTTACGCATACAGCAGGGCGCGTTCATGTCTATGTGAAGCAAGAATATGCACTTCTCCCTAAAAATCTAGATGACCTGCGAAGGCTACTTAAGCCTTTGAATCTTTGGGGAAAGGTGGAGGATTAGTTAATCCTGCGCCCGATGCAATAATTGCGACGATTAGCTGTGTCTTAACGTGAATTTCAGTCGAAAAAATCTAGCTGGTGTTCCGTGAGTGCTTTGCGTGCTGTGACGTATCGTTCGTGAAATTCTTTTGCGAGAGCTTCGCGACGGTAGCGTTGGCGTAGGAATCTATCCAAATCTCCGGCGCGGTTAATAAGGTCCGTGAGCGATTTACGTTCAATATCAAAGGCCGCCATGCCTTGTTCCACAGCGGCGTCGAGGTTGCCGCGTCGGGCATGAATGATGCCAAGGTCGATGTGAGCGTCGGCGACGCGCATAGGGGCATTGGAGGTGCCATCCGGGCGGGTGTGCATCTGGATCGTCTCAAGGGCATGTTCCTCGGCGCGCTCGTTGTCTTCAAGCCAGGTGTAGGCGGTAGCCGCGTAAAAGACCCACTTGGCATGGTCGAACACGAAGTGATGATCCGGGTTACCCGGGAGCGGGAGCTTCGCCAGGGCATCGGCTCCGCGAGTGAGGGCCTTGTCCGCTTCGCGGCGGTCGCCGATTCGGGCCAGTCCGCGGGCCTCTTGCAGAGTGAGTTGAACCTGAGCGCTGGATTGGCCGGCGACGGCCTGGCCCATGCGGGCGGCGGTGACCACGTCTTCATAACGGCCCTCGACCAGGGCGAACCACGCTGACATCTCGTGTGCCCAGCCCATGAGTTCACCGTGCCCGACCTGGCGGCCCATCTCGTAGGCGGCGCGGCGGGCGGTCTCGGCCTCCTCGCGCTCTCCCAGGTCGTAGTGAACACACCCGAGCAAGGCCGTCAGCCATCCCGTGATGACGAGGAGTTCACGGTGCTGGGCGAGGGTGATCCGTCCGCCGAGTAGACCGTTGACCTGAGAGAGACGCTTCTGGGTCCGGTCGCGCAACGTGGCGGCTGAAACAACGGGGTAGGCGCGGCAGAGCAGATCGACGGCCTCGGCGAGAGCTTCCAGCGTGCCAGTTCCGACGTCGGACGCCTGGAGCTGCTGGGCGAGTTCCATGGTGCCGTAGAGGTCGGCTTCGGCTCGCAACGCGTCCATGGGGATGATGCCGGTGGCCTCGATGAGCTGGCCGGCCCCGCGTCTGTTCGGTCGGAATCCCAGGTCTTCGGGTTGAAGTCCGGTCAACTGAGTGATGGCGAGCCGGTACGGAGAATGGGGCCACCTGACCTCTCCGGCCTCCCAGCGCCGAATGCGCTCCTCATCGCACGCCAGGGACTCCTTAATGCCGATCAGCGTCGTATTGATCCGGTGGGCCAATTCGGCGCGAGTCAGACGGTGCTCGTTACGCCACGCCCGGAGCTGGACGTTGGGGATGTTGTCGGGCATCTAGGGCCTTCCTCCCGGCTGAGGGCTCAAGAGGGGGATTCAGGGGGGCCGTTTGGGGGTCCTGTCCTTCTCGGATTGCCGGTGGACTTGCCATCAAGCAACACGGTACGTCAGCCCGCTTTCCGCCGCAGGGAACGCGGATCAAATTCGAGGAGATGGCGACGGTGACCCGGCCAGAGGAGACCAGCGAGACACGCCCCTGCCCCGCGTGCCGGGGACGTGGAACCAAGCTGCGCAGCTCGCGCCGTGCCCTTCTCGTCGGCGAGAGCGGTGGTGATCCCGAGACGCAGGGAGAACAGGAATGTCTCGACTGCCTCGCAACCGGCCGGGTCGAAAGGAACGTGAGATGAATCCGATCATGCAGACCGCTGCGGCCTGCCTTCAGCAGGAACGCCAGGAGAACGAGGCGCATGCCCTCACTCGACTGCGGAACGCGTTGCTACGGCTCGGTGTGCGGGCCGAACTGCGCGACAACGACAGTGCGCTGATGATCCCGCGTCCACAGGTCGGCCTGCCGGTGTGGGTGTTCGTCGGCTACGGCGGCGCCTTCTACTCCTGGCAGTCGGCCGAGAAGCGCCACCCGATCAGCGACGTGGCGGGCGCTGCCCAGGTTCTGGCCGAGTACGTCGGTCGATAGGCGGGCGCGGCGGGGTGGTGTCCTTTGGTGCGGAGGGCACCGAAGAGCGTTACCGCTGCCCCGTCGCGTCTGATCACGTCCCGGCAGGTAGCGGAGACGGCGTATGCGGCCCCACCCATGTAACCGCGGCGCCCTTCTTCCCTCTCTCTGCCTGCCGGGACCTTCTCTGCTCTCGTTCCCCTTGCCTTCCGGTGACGTGACAGGCGGGGGAAGCCAGGTTACGCTCTGACTTGGTCAAACAACCTGTCGGGTGATGGACGGTCGTAATGTCACTAGAGTCCGTGCCTCCGAAGTACGCCCAGCTTGTTCAGGCACTTCAACGGCGCATCGAGTCGGGGGACTACCCTCCGGGCTCACTCCTGCCCAGTGAGAACCAGCTCATCAACGAGTTCGGTGTCTCCCGGCCCACCGTCGTCGCCGCACTGCGCGTGTTACGCGAACAGGGCTGGATCGACTCCCAGCAGGGCAAGGGCCGCTTCGTGCGCGGTCGTCCGGCGATGACCTCGATGGAACAGCCCCGCCCCGGACAGGCGTACCTGATCGCTCCGGAGAGCGCATCGCAGGGCGAGGTCATCGAGGCGGCGGCGATCACCGCCCCCAACCGCGTCGCCTCGTTGCTTGGTCTGACTCCGAAGAGCAAGGCGTTCCTGCGCCGACGACTCGTCAGCCGGGACGGAGAGCCGACCGAGATGGTCTCACTGTGGGTGCCGGTCGAACTGTCCCAGGGCACCGACCTGACCAGCGCCGATCCCCTCCCGCAGGGCCTTCGCGAACACCTCCAGTCCCGCAAGGGCGTGCGGTTCGACCACGTGGTGGAGCAGATCACCGCACGCATGCCCACAACCGATGAGGTCAAGCGACTCGGCATGCCGAAGAACGCGCCGCTGCTGGCCGTCTACGGTGCAGTCAAGGATGCTTCAGGCACGGCTCTGGCTGTGGTGGAGGTCCTCCTCCCCGCCGATCGGCACGAACTGGAGGATGCCTACCCGATCGGGTGAACCGTAGAGTCCAAGGTCCGTGCTAGTTGCTTGGCGTGTAGACGAGCGCGACACCTCGGCCTAGTCTCGTGCGGTCGTGTGCAAGGACGCGAGTGATCTTTCCCTTGAGGTCAATCACGACGATCTGTCGAGCGCCATCCCTATCGACCTTGCTGACCAGGTGGCGGTCATCCCACCACCCATATGTGCTATTAAAGTTGATCTTTACTCGTGTGGCCAGCTTGCCGGACTTCACGTTCCAGAGGCAGTAGCTGGATTCGTTGTAGGTGGCCGGGCAGACCGTGAGCAGCTGCTTGCCCGAGGGGGAGAAGGAGTCGTCGCCGATGATCCAGCCGATCTTGCGCAGCGTGCGATGCATGCGTCCGTCTGTCCGATACAGCCGTACCCCTTGGTAGGGGTCTGCGTACCCGGCGGCGAGGTGCTTGCCGTCTGGTGTCCATTGAAAAGTTGCGAGCCCATCGACTCCGCGAACCGTGGCGACCTTCGCAGCGCCTGTGGCGATGTCGACCGTCGCAAAACCAACCGCGGTGAAGTGCTCCTTCTCAACGGTTAACACCAGCTTGCGACCATCGCGCGACCACTGGATGCCTCTGGTCTGCAATGGTTTGCGCACTGTGCGAATACGTGTGGCCTTGCCCTTGGCGTCGAAAATCACAACCGAGTCGAACTCGCCTGGAGAGGACTGAGGCACGCCGGCCACCCTGCCGCCCTTCGGCGCGGGGACCAGTTCTGTGTAGTCCTTCTTCTCCGCGAATCTGCCCTTGTCCGAGACGCGAAGGTAAGCGTTTATTCGTGAGTCGCTCACGGCCCGGGAGAAGGCGGTGACCTTCACGGGATCGTGGACGCGCTCATGCAAGGTCACATCAGCGTCGGGCAGCTTGATGTCGACCTCATCGGGCTGCTGTGCAGACACAGGAGAAGCCGCGAGCATGGCTAACACAACACCTATAGCTAGAGCACTGCATAAGGCGCGAGACCTGATCATTCCGGCAGCATAAGTGGTTTCAGTCGATTCGGTGTAGACGTTCTGGATGGGCGGATCTACCGGCTTCCTTGTGTCGCCTCACCCTGAGCCTACTTAGGCACTTGACCTACCAAGTAAGCCGTCGTACTCTCAAGCAAGTTGATAGATTAAGTGCCTGTCACTCAATAGAATGAGCTTGTCATGGCTCTGCAAGGCCCGATCCCCGTCACCTTCGCCCAGGTCTTCCCGCACGGCTGCTACGTCGTCGGGGAGGTCGAGGCGGTCAAGGACTTCGACGCCTCCACAAACGGTCGCTTCGTCCAGTCCCGCGACAAGACCACCGGAGAACTCGTCTGGCAGGTCGCGGTCATGGACGCCGACCCGACCGTCAAGCCCGGACAGAAGACCGTGGCCGTCAAGATCCTCGCTCCGGTCCAGCCCGTTCCGCCGGCCCCCATGCCGAACCTGCCCTTCACCCCGGTCGAGTTCGACCACGTCACCGCCACTCCGTACGTCAACGGCGCCGGACGCCTCGCCTACTCCATCAAGGTCCGCGAGATGCGTGCCCCGCGTACCGGTCCCGTCGCCTCCGCTCCCGCCAAGCACACCTCCACCGCTGGAAAGGACGTCGCCTGATGACGCGTCGCAGGACTCACCGCATCAGCACCATCACTCTCAACACCGGCCGTGGCGCCCGCGCCACCAACCACCCCTACCCGGCCCGTACGCCGGTCCTGGCGCTCGACTTCGGCGCCGTCTTAAGGACCTGATGGCCCGGATGGGACATGACAACGTGCGCGCCGCGATGATCTACCAGCACACCGTACGCGGTGCGGACAGAGCGATCACGGACGCGATCGACAGACAGTTGGAGAAGCGGAACGACGGGAGCAATGATCGAAACCTGTGGATCTGCCAGGAAGGGGTGTACCTTCCCCGATCATCCGATGTGGTTTCGAG
>NZ_JCADBG010000062.1:0-7178 GCF_059358815.1 Streptosporangium nanhuense | reverse complement strand
TCCCAGATCACCAGGTCCGGTTCCCAGTGCCGGCAGAACGCGGTCAGCTCCCCGATCATCGGGTCGTTCACCACCCGCCACCACCACGGCACCAGCTCGTCGTGATACCCCCGGCGTAGATACTCCCAGGTGAGCTTCTCCGGCCGGTTCTCCGCCATGTCGAACGGCGGCGGCGCGTCCGGGTCGAGGCTCGCGCCGTGCGTGAGCAGCCGCTGCAGCATGTGGTCGCCCCCGACGGGGACGGCGGTGAGACCGGCTCCGGTGATGACGCCGGTCAGCTCGGGCTGGCTGGCGACCCGCACCTCGTGACCGGCGTTGCGCAGCGCCCACGCCAGCGGGACCATCCCCAGGAAATGGGTCCGCTCGGCGTGGGTGACGAACAGCACGCGCATGGACCGGTCCCTCCCGCCCGCCGTCACAGGGTGGCCAGCACCTTGAGCAGCGACTCGACGACCATCGCCTGGTCGTCCTCGGCCAGCGAGGGGTACATCGGCAACGAGAAGATCTCCCCGGCCACCGCCTCGGTGACGGGCAGGCTCCCGGCCGCGTACCCCAGCTTCGCGAAGCCCGACATCGTGTGCACCGGCCACGGATAGCTGATGTTGAGCGACACGCCGTAGCCCTTGAGCGCCTCGATGATGTCGTCCCGCCGCGGGTGGCGGACCACGTACACGTAGTACGAGTGCTCGTTGCCGGGGGCGACCGCGGGCAGGACGACGTCGGTGCCGGCGAGCGCCTCGGCGTAGCGGGCCGCGACGGCCCTGCGGGCCGCGACGTACCCGTCCAGCCTGGTCAGCTTGCGGCGCAGGATCTCGGCGTGCACCTCGTCCAGCCTGCTGTTGTGGCCGGGGGTCCGCTCGACGTAGTAGCGCTCCCTCATCCCGTAGTAGCGCAGCTGCCGCAGCGCCGCGTCCACCCCGGGGTCGGAGGTGATGGTCGCCCCGCCGTCGCCGTACGCCCCGAGCACCTTGGTCGGGTAGAAGGAGAAGGCGGCGGCCTCGCCCATCGAGCCCGCGATCCGGCCGTGGTGGCGGGCCGCGTGCGCCTGCGCGCAGTCCTCCAGGATCACCAGGCCGTGCCGGTCGGCGATCTCCCGCAGCGGCGCCATGTCGACGCACTGGCCGTACAGGTGCACCGGGAGCAGGCAGCGGGTCCGCTCGGTGATCGCCGCCTCGACCTGCCCGACGTCCATGAGGTAGGTGTCCTCGTGCACGTCGACGAAGACCGGGACGGCGCCGACGGCGTCGACGGCCACGACCGTGGGCGCCGCCGTGTTCGACACGGTGATCACCTCGTCGCCCGGCCCGATGCCCAGCGCCTGGAGCCCCAGCACGATGGCGTTCGTCCCGTTGTCGACGCCCACGCAGTGGGAGACGCCGTGGTAGGCGGCGAAGGCCGCCTCGAAGTCCCGCACGCCTCGGCCGAGCACGAGCTGGCCCGAGCGGAACACGGTGTCCACCGCGCCGAGGATGTCCTCCCGCTCGTTCTCGTACTCCTGCAGATAGTCCCAGACGTAAAGGGGCCTGGTCATACATCACCTCCGGAAGGGGAGCCGGTTCGGCTCAGCGGTCGAACTCCCCGCGCAGGTACTGCTCCCGGCAGGCACCACGGCGGATCTTTCCACTGGTCGTCCGCGGCAGGACGCCGCGCCGTACGAGGACGAGGTCGTGCGCGGTCAGACCGTGGTTGCGGGTGATCTCCTGGCGCAGGTCGCGCAGGATCACCTCCGCCTCCGGTCCTCCGGCCGCCAGGAGCGCGGGT
Source organism: Streptosporangium nanhuense (assembly GCF_059358815.1). Taxonomy (NCBI): domain Bacteria; kingdom Bacillati; phylum Actinomycetota; class Actinomycetes; order Streptosporangiales; family Streptosporangiaceae; genus Streptosporangium; species Streptosporangium nanhuense. Next base: position 5,417 of record NZ_JCADBG010000062.1, on the reverse strand, counting down.
TCGGCCTCGACGAGGACGACGAGCCGCTCCTCGCCGTCGATCTCGGCGGAGAACGCGGCGGCCGACCCCTCGGAGGCGACACTCCCGGCACCCCCGGCACCCCCGGCACCCCCGGCACCCCCGACGGCTCGCGCGGCCCGCGCGGCCTGCACGGTGGCCTCGATGTCGTCCGGGTAGTGGTTCCGGCCGCGAACGATGATCATGTCCTTCGCCCTGCCGACCACGTGCACCCGGCCCTCCAGCAGGAAGCCGAGGTCGCCCGTGCGCAGCCAGGGGCCGGGGAGCAGGTCGCCGTCCGGTTCGACGAGGTGTTTCTCGAAGACGGCGGCCGACCGCTCGGGCCGGTTCCAGTAGCCGTCCGCCACGTTGGGCCCGCTCACCCAGATCTCGCCGACCCGGCCGTCCGGCAGCGGGCCGAGGTCGTCCCGGTGCCGGATCCGCACCGACACCCCCAGGCTCGGCGTCCCGCACGACACGATGCGCACGGTGTTCGGGCTGCCGGGCGGGAGCTCGCGGGCGATCCCGGCGGCGAGGGCGTCGCGGTCGAAGGACCGGTCGGTCATGCCCTCGCCGACCGGCGGCGCGCTGACCGGGAGGGTCGCCTCGGCCAGGCCGTAACAGGGGGACGGGGCGGTGGCCGACAGCCCGCCCTCCGCGAACGCGGAGGTGAACGCCTCGGTGGACTCGGCGTACACCGGCTCGGCGGCGATCGTCAGCAGCCGCAGCGAGCTCAGGTCGAGCTCGCTCCTTCGCTCCCCGGTCACCCGGCGCACGCACTGGACCAGGCTGGAGCTCGGCGTGATGCTCCAGTCGGCCCGGTAGTCGGAGATCATGCGGAGCCAGCGGTAGGGGTCCTGCACGAAGGCCATCGGGCTGAGGTTGACCGAGTGCGCGCCCGCGCCCAGCGGGTTGGTGATCCCGCAGACGAGGCCGAAGTCGTGGAAGAACGGCACCCACGACGCGATGACCGACGACGGCCAGTGCGCCCTGATCTGGTGGTTGGTGACGGCCAGGTTCAGGTGCGTGACGCGGACGCCCGCCGGGGCGCCGGTGGAGCCCGAGGTGTACTGCAGGTACGCCACGTCGTCCGGCCGCATCGCCGGCCTGCGCCAGTTCCCGGCCTCGTCCGAGGAGACCTCGTCGACGCAGACCAGGTCGTCCATGTCGTCCATGCCGTCCAGCAGCCGCTCGACGGACGGGCGTACGGCGGAGACGGTGAGCACGCACCTCGGCGCGCAGTCGCCCATCACCGAGAGCAGGCGCTCGTTGCTGCGCAGCGCCTCGGGCGCGTACAGCGGCACCGCGACGACCCCCGCGTACAGGCAGGCGAGGAAGGCGACGACGTAGCCGGGTTCGTGCGGGCAGAGGACCGCCACCCGGTCGCCGGGCTCGCACCGCCGCTGCAGGACCGCCGCGACCGAGCGGGCCCGCTCGTCCAGCTCGGCGTAGCCCATCGTCCGCGCGCTCTTCTCCCGGCGGCCGGTGTCGCGGCGCATCCCGTACTCGACGAAGGTGACCGCGGGGGAGGAACCGGCCGTCCGGGCGAACAGGCGGACGCTGTCGGGCAGGTAGCGCAGGCGGAGGTGTCGCGATCCCCGGGCGGTGGCGACGGCGGTCTCGATGACCTCCTCGGGAGGGTCACCGGAATCGGGGCTCAAGCTTCTTCTCCGTCCGGTCGGTGAGGTCCTGCGACCTCGGGGGTCAGGCGGACTGGGGGAGCGCGTCCGATCTGGCGGCGGTCTCCCTGGACTCCAGGGCCGCCAGCGCCGCCCGGTCCAGGTTGGAGACCATCCAGACGAGCAGGTCCTGCTCGGTGCTCTCCGCGGCCTCCTGCCAGCGCTTCTTCTGCTCGGCGATGACGTTCATCTGGATGTGGGTGACCTCGTCGGCGACCCCGCCGTTGCGCTCCGCCTTGATGCGCCGCCGCAGCTCGTTGCGGGACCAGGTGCCCTTCTCCGCGCGGTTGAGCCAGATCTCCTGCTCGGGCTCGGGCAGGCTGGCGACCTCGGCGTGGTGCTGGAAGCTCAGCTTCTCCCGGCGCCGGGGCAGGCTGAACTGCCGGGCCACCCAGGCGTAGTTGCGCAGGGTCTGGTAGTCGAGGGAGGTCTCGGCGATCGCCCGCTTGTAGCGGTCGGGGTACTGGGCCTGGCCGTAGATCAGCCAGTCTCCCAGCCACCAGGCGGACGAGTCGGAGATGATGAAGATCTGCCGGCCCAGGCGGCTCCAGGCGGTCAGCGACATGCCCGGGGGCAGGGAGAGGGCCGTTCTCCGGGTCATGCCCGGCGCGTCCAGTGCCATTCGCGTGTTGTGAGCGGGCCTGGCCTGTCCGTGATGCGTGGTCTGGCCGTGATGTGTGGTCGAAAGACTCGGGTAGCCGTTCACGTCTGTCGTCACGTCTGTCACACCCTTTCGCCTCGACGGATCCGTCGATGGCTGAGAGTTTGCCCTAGGGGCCACGGGAGAGTTCTAGACGAGATCTAGACGCCCTGACAGGGGCGTACCGGGGACCTGGTCAGCGTCGTTCTCCCCGCTCACCGGTGTCGTGCGGGGCGTCACCGGCTATTCCTGGCCGCCGGTGCCCGGGGGGAGACGCTCGATAACGAAGTCCGCCAGGTCGTCGAAGTTCCTGCCGCCGAAGCCGGCCATGTCGTCCAGCAGCGGCACGCCGTAGGCGTCCTCCAGGGCGAGGATCAGGAGGATGATGGAGAACGAGTCGAGGTTGCCCAGATCGCTGGGTTCGGTGATCTCCCCCAGGTCGGTCAGCTCGGGGACGGCGAGCTCGTTGGAGCTGAACAACACGATCTTCAGCGCCTCACGCTCGATCCGCTCGCGCACGCCCTTCTTCTGGTCGGAAACGAACATCTCGGTCAACTGATCTCTCCTGACGGCGTCTCTGCGGAATCGGTGGACGCGGCGGAGGCCGCGTTCCTGCGTTCGAGCGGGCTCTGCACGAGTTTGTTGAGGAGCTCGGCGCCGTGCTCCTCCCAATAGTCGCGGTAGACGGCGTGGATATGCACGTCCCGCAGCGCGCCCCGGTCGTAAAGATGCTCGGGAAGAGTCGCCTCTTTGTGGTTGGCGTCATAGGACGTATGCAGAATCTTGAAATCCGGCTCGACGGTCCAGAAATATATCTTCCTGACGTTCCACATGGCGAAGGCGTAGTTGATCGTCAGCAGAATGACCTCCGCGCCGACCCCGTTGCCCGCGGTGACCGGATCGGTGATGAAGCTCGCCCGCACGTGCCTGCCCGACAGGTCCAGATGGTGGAACGAGACGTATCCCACGACCTGGTCGTTGTCCTGGCGCTCCACGGTGAACTGGGCGGACACCTCCTTGGCGTACAGCGCGGCGAACACCTCGGCCGAGGGCAGGTCGTTCAGCCCGGCCTTGAGGAGAAGGTCGTGCGCCGTGACGCCCTCCGGCGGGTTGGCGTGGCGCAGCAGCGTCCTTCTGGTCTTGGTGTGGGGAAAGAGCACGTTCTTCCACCTTCAACTCGGCGTCGCGGCTGAATGGGATTACCCGGAGGATTAATCGGGCGGGCCGAGCGGCCGTCGTCCCCGTATCAAAGAGGCGGGCCCGTCTCGCCAGCGGGACAGATGCTAGTTCCGGGTGATCTATGGGTCAAGTTATTCTCCGGTGGTCTCAATGTCCATGCGAATGGCCTTTTTCGGAGCCGTGACAATTTCCCGGTTGATTTCTTCGGCCGGTCGCGGAAAGGTCGTTTATGGTGCATGCGGCGGCAGTGGGCCGACGTACGAACGAGGGGAAGCGGGATGGGCCGATGACAGTGCACACCGAGGACGCCGCGATGCAGGGAGAACTCCTCGAACCGATCACGTCCGAGGGCCGCGACCTGCTCCATCTCATCGAGACGCACCGGCCGGCGATCGCGGAGGCCGCCGCGGGCAACGACCGGCGCGGGACCTTCCCCCACGACGTCTTCGAGGGCCTGCGCAAGGACGGCGTCCTCGGCGCCACGGTGCCCTCCGTGCTCGGCGGGCTGGGGGTCGAGCGGATGCACGACGTCTCCCTGGCGCTGCTGAGGGTCGCCGAGGCCGACGCCTCGACGGCGCTCGCCCTGCACATGCAGCTCAGCCGGGCGCTGACGCTGACCTACGAGTGGCGGACCGGCCCCGCCCACGCGCGGGCGCTGGCCGAACGGCTGCTGCGCGGCATGGGCTCCGGCGAGGCCGTGGTGTCCACCGGCGTCAAGGACATCCCGCGCGACCGGCGCCCGACCACGCTGACCCCGACCGGCGACGGCGGCTGGGTGCTGTCGGGCGGCAAGACGCTGGTGAGCATGGCGCCCATCGCCACCGACTTCGCGGTGTACGCGCAGACGCGCGTCCCCGGGCAGCGTCCCCAGTCAGGGATGGCCGTGCTCACCCGGCAGACCCCGGGACTCACGGTGACGGACAACTGGGACGGGCTTGGCATGCGGGCCTCGGGCAGCGTGGACATCGTGTTCGAGGACTGTCCCATCGCGGCGGAGGACGTGGTGCTGCGCGGCCCGGCGGGCGAGCAGGACCTCGCCATGCTCGCGGGCCAGACGGTGAGCTCGATCACCATGCTCGGCATCTACACGGGCATCGCCCAGTCGGCACGGGAGATCGCCGTCTCGGCCCTCCTTCGCAGGGGGGCGACGGGGGCCGCTGCGGCCCGGACGCTGGTGGCCGAGATGGACGCCAGGCTCTTCACGATGAGGTCGACGGTCGCGGCCGCGCTGGCCAGGGCCGACCGGCTCTCCTACGACGACACGGGCGACCCGCAGGAGCGCGGGCCGGCCATGATGACGCCGTTCCAGTGCGCGAAGATGGTCGTGAACCAGCTGGCGCCCGCCGTCGTCCTCGACGCCCAGACGCTGATCGGCGGCGCCTCCTTCTCCGCCTCCCACCCGCTGGCGCGGCTCTACCGCGACGTGCGCGCAGGGGGCTTCATGCAGCCGTACACCTTCGTCGACGCCGTCGACTACCTGAGCGCCCAGGCGCTGGGCCCCGTCAGGAACGGTTAGGGGGGTCCATGCGCGTTCTCTTCACCGCGTACGCGGAGAAGACCCACTTCCTGGGGATGGTCCCGCTGGCGTGGGCGCTGCGCAACGCCGGTCACGAGGTGCGGGTCGCCAGCCAGCCCGAGCTGACCGACGTCATCACCGGAGCGGGCCTCACCGCCGTCCCCGTCGGCAAGGACCACATCCTGCACCGGCTGGTGGGCCGGACGAAGGAGCTGCCGGAGACGGCGCCGCGGGCCCCCTCCTACGACCTGGCCGAGAACCGCCCCGAGGTGCTCACCTGGGAGTACCTGAAGAACGGGTACGGCGGGCAGTTCGTGCCGTGGTGGGCCCGGGTGGTGAACGACCCGATGATCGGGGAGCTGACCGCGTTCTGCCGGCACTGGGAACCGGACCTGGTGATCTGGGA
>NZ_JCADBG010000061.1:0-7418 GCF_059358815.1 Streptosporangium nanhuense | reverse complement strand
CACCGGCGGCGCACCCGTCCCCGAGAACGCCGTATCCACCACACCCACAGCGGTCAACGTCGCGTTACCGGAGTTGATGATCACGTACGAATAGGTGATCGTCTGCCCTGCGGTCGCCACCGCCGAAGGGAAGGCGGTCTTCAACAGCGTCAAGCCGGGTGCCGCCGTGATGGTGACCGTCGCCGTCGACGCGGCCGACGTCACCGCCGGGCCCGTCGGCGGCGTCCCCGACGCGACCGCCGTATTCACGATCACACCCGCGTCCACATCCGCCTGCGTCGTCACATACGTGCTCGTACAGGTGGTCGAGGCCTGCGGCGCCAGCGTCGTCACCGGACACGTCACCACCGGAGGCGTCCCCGTCCCCGAGAACGCCGTATCCGTCACACCCACACCGGTCAACGTCGCGTTACCGGTGTTGACGACCAGGTAGGAGTAGGTGATCGTCGCGCCCGCCGCCGTCGCCGAGGTCGGCGACGCTGTCTTCAGCAACGCCAGACTCGGAGCCGGGACAGCCGTCACCGTCGCGGTCGACGCGGCCGACGTCACCGCCGGACCTGTCGGCGGCGTACCGGAGGCGATCGCCGTATTCACGATCACACCCGCGTCGATGTCGGCCTGCGTCGTCACATACGTGCCCGTACAGGTGGTCGAGTCCTCCGGGGCCAGCGTCGTCACCGGACACGTCACCACCGGCGGCGCACCCGTCCCCGAGAACGCCGTATCCGTCACACCCACACCGGTCAACGTCGCGTTACCGGAGTTGACCACCAGATAGGAGTAGGTGATCGTCCGGTCTGCCGCCGTCACCGAACTCGGCGACGCCGTCTTCAGCAACGTCAGGCCGGCGGCCGGCTCCCCGGTGATCGTCACCGTCGACGGGTTGGACGTCACCGCCGGACCGGTCGGCGGAGTGCCGGAAGCGACCGCGGTGTTCACGATCGACCCCGCGTCCACATCCGCCTGCGTGGTCACATACGTGCTCGTACAGGTGGTCGAGGCCTGCGGCGCCAGCGTCGTCACCGGACACGTCACCACCGGCGGCGCACCCGTCCCCGAGAACGCCGTATCCGTCACCCCCACACCCGTCAACGTCGCGTTACCGGTGTTGACGACCACGTACGAGTAAGTGATCGTCGTGCCCGCGGTCGTCACGGCCGAGGGGAAGGCGGTCTTCAACAGCGCCAGGCCGGGAGCCGCCGTGATGGTGACCGTCGCCGTCGACGGATCGGACGCCACCGCCGGACCCGTCGGCGGGGTACCGGAGGCGACCGCCGTGTTCACGATCACACCCGCGTCCACATCCGCCTGCGTCGTCACATAAGTGCTCGTACAGGTGGTCGAAGCCTGCGGCGCCAGCGTCGTCACCGGACACGTCACCACCGGAGGCGCACCCGAACCCGAGAACGCCGTATCCGTCACACTCACACCGGTCAACGTCGTGTTTCCGGTGTTGACGACCGCGTACGAATAGGTGATCGTCGCGCCCGCCGCCACCACCGTGGCCGGCGAGGCCGTCTTCAGCAGCGCCAGGCCGGGAGCCGCCGTGACGATGACCGTCGCCGTCGACGGATCGGAGACCACCGCCGGACCCGTCGGCGGAGTACCGGAGGCGACCGCCGTGTTCACGATCGAGCCCGCGTCAAGGTCGGCCTGCGTGGTCACGTACGTGCTGGTACAGGTGGTCGAAGCCTGCGGCGCCAGCGTCGTCACCGGACACGTCACCACCGGAGGCGCACCCGTCCCCGAGAACGCCGTATCCGTCACCCCCACACCCGTCAACGTCGCGTTACCGGTGTTGACCACCAGGTAGGAGTAGACGATCGTCGCACCCGCCGCCACCACCGTGGCCGGCGAGGCCGTCTTCACGAGTGCCAGGCCGGGAACCCCCGCGGCCGTCACCGTCACCGTCGACGGAGCCGACGTCACCGCCGGACCGGTCGGCGGCGTCCCCGACGCGACCGCGGTATTCACGATCGAGCCCGCGTCGAGGTCCGCCTGGGTGACCGTGTACGTGCTGGTGCACGTCGTCGAGTCCTGCGGTGCCAACGTCGTCACCGGGCAGGTGACCACCGGCGGCGTCCCCGTCCCCGAGAACGCCGTATCCGTCACACCCACACCGGTCAGCGTCGTGTTTCCGTTGTTGACGACCACGTGCGAGTAGGTGATCGTCTGACCCGCGGTCGCCACGGCCGGGGGGAAAGCGGTCTTCAACAGCGCCAGGCCGGGAGCCGCCGTGACGATGACCGTCGCCGTCGACGGATCGGACGCCACCGCCGGACCCGTCGGCGGAGTGCCGGAGGCGATCGCCGTGTTCACGATCGAGCCCGCGTCGATGTCGGCCTGGGTGACCGTGTACGTGCCCGTACAGGTGGTCGAGGCCTGCGGGGCCAGCGTCGTCACCGGACACGTCACCACCGGAGGCGTCCCCGTGCCCGAGAACGCCGTGTCCGTCACATCCACGCCCGTCAACGTCGCGTTACCGGTGTTGACGACCAGGTAGGAGTAGGTGATCGTCTGACCGGTGGCCGCCAGGGCCGAGGGGAAGGCGGTCTTCAACAGCGCCAGGCCGGGAGCCGCCGTGATGGTGACCGTCGCCGTCGACGGAGCCGATGTCACCGCCGGACCCGTCGGCGGGCTGCCGGAGGCGACCGCGGTGTTCACGATCGACCCGGCGTCCGCATCGGCCTGCGTGGTCACATACGTGCCCGTGCAGGTCGTCGAGGCCTGCGGGACCAGCGTCGTCACCGGACACGTCACCACCGGAGGCGTCCCCGAACCCGAGAACGCCGTGTCCACCACGCCCACCCCGGTCAACGTCGTGTTCCCGGTGTTGACGATCACGTACGAGTAAGTGATCGTCGCGCCCGCCGCCACCACCGTGCTCGGCGAGGCCGTCTTCAACAACGTCAAGCCGGAAGCCGCCGTGATGGTGACCGTCGCCGTCGACGGATCGGAGACCACCGCCGGACCCACCGGCGGCGTCCCCGACGCGACCGCCGTGTTCACCACCGAACCCGCGTCGATATCGGCCTGGGTGACCGTGTAGGTGCTCGTACAGGTGGTCGAGGCCTGCGGGACCAGCGTCGTCACCGGACACGTCACCACCGGCGGCGTCCCCGAACCCGAGAACGCCGTGTCCGTCACGCTCACCCCGGTCAACGTCGTGTTGCCGGTGTTGACGATCACGTACGAATAGGTGATCGTCTGCCCCGCCACCGTCGCCGAGCTCGGCGAGGCCGTCTTTAGGAGGGCCAGGCCGGGGGCCGCGATGATGGTGACCGTGGCGGTCGACGGGTTGGACGTGATCGCCGGACCCGCCGGTGGAGTGCCCGACGCGACCGCCGTGTTCACCACGGCACCCGCGTCCACATCGGCCTGCGTCGTCACATACGTGCTGGTACACGTCGTCGACGCCTGCGGAGCCAGCGTCGTCACCGGACAGGTGACCACCGGAGGCGTCCCCGTCCCCGAGAACGACGTGTCCACCACGCCCACCCCGGTCAACGTCGTGTTCCCGGTGTTGACGACCACGTACGAATAGACGATCGTCCGGTCCGCCGCCGTCGTCGTGGCCGGCGACGCCGTCTTCAACAGGGCCAGGCCGGAAGCCGCCTCGGCCGTCACCGTCGCCGTCGCCGGATCGGAGACCACCGCCGGACCCACCGGCGGCGTCCCCGACGCGACCGCCGTGTTCACGATCGAACCGGCGTCCACATCGGCCTGCGTCGTCACATACGTGCCCGTACAGGTGGTCGAGGCCTGCGGGACCAGCGTCGTCACCGGACAGGTGACCACCGGCGGCGCACCCGTCCCCGAGAACGACGTAGCCGTCACACCCACCCCGGTCAACGTCGTGTTCCCGGTGTTGACGATCACGTACGAATAGGTGATCGTCCGGCCGGCCGCCGCCACCGTGCTCGGCGACGCCGTCTGCTGCAGCGCCAGGCTGGGGGCCGCCGTGATCGTGACCGTCACGGTCGACGGATCAGACGTGATCGCCGGACCCGCCGGCGGAGTACCGGAGGCGACCGCCGTGTTCACCACGGCACCCGCGTCCACATCGGCCTGCGTCGTCACATACGTGCTGGTACAGGTGGTCGAGGCCTGCGGCGCCAGCGTCGTCACCGGACACGTCACCACCGGCGGCGCACCCGTCCCCGAGAACGACGTGTCCGTCACATCCACCCCGGTCAACGTCGTGTTCCCGGTGTTGACGACCGCGTACGAATAGACGATCGTCCGGTCCGCCGCCGTCGTCGTGGCCGGCGACGCCGTCTTCAGCAGCGCCAGGCCGGGAGCCGGGGCAGCCGTCACCGTCGCGGTCGACGGAGCGGACGTGATCGCCGGGCCGGTCGGCGGGGTGCCGGAGGCGACCGCGGTGTTCACGATCGACCCCGCATCGATGTCGGCCTGGGTGACCGTGTACGTGCCCGTACAGGTGGTCGAGGCCTGCGGGACCAGCGTCGTCACCGGGCAAGTGATCGCCGACGGTGTACCCGAACCCGAGAACGCCGTGTCCGTCACCCCCACCCCGGTCAACGTCACGTTCCCGGTGTTGGTGACCAGGTAGGAATAGGTCACCGTCTGACCCGCCACCGACACCGTGGACGGATCCACCGTCTTGACGAGCGTCAGCAACGAGGCCGTCGTCGCCGTGACCGTCGCCGTCGACGGATCGGAGACCACCACGGGGCCTGTCGGCGGAGTCCCGGAGGCCGTCGCGGTGTTCACGATCGAACCGGCGTCTATATCGGCCTGGGTGACCGTGTAGGTGCTCGTACAGGTGGTCGAGGTCTGTGGCGCCAGCGTCGTCACCGGACACGTCACCACCGGCGGCGCACCCGAACCCGAGAACGACGTGTCCGTCACCCCCACACCCGTCAACGTCACGTTCCCGGTGTTGGCCACCAGGTAGGAATAGGTCACCGTCTGACCCGCCACCGACACCGTGGACGGAGTCGCCGTCTTCAGCAGCGCCAGGCCGGGAAGCGAGTCGGCGGTCACCGTCGCGGTCGACGGAGTGGACGTGACCGGCGGACCGGTGGGCGGGGTGCCGGAGGCGACCGCGGTGTTCACGATCGACCCCGCGTCGATGTCGGCCTGGGTGACCGTGTACGTGCTGGTACACGTCGTCGAGGCCTGCGGCGCCAGCGTCGTCACCGGACACGTCACCACCGGAGACGTTCCCGAACCCGAGAACGACGTGTCCACCACCCCCACACCCGTCAACGTCACGTTCCCCGCGTTGGTGACCAGGTAAGAATAGGTCACCGCCTGACCCGCCTCGGTCATGGTCGACGGAGCGACGGTCTTCAACACCGTCAGGCCGAAAGTCGGCACGGCGGTCAATGTCGCGGTCGACGGATCGGACGTGACCGGCGGACCGGTGGGCGGGGTGCCGGAGGCGACCGCGGTGTTCACGACCGTTCCCGCGTCGATGTCGGCCTGGGTGACCGTGTACGTGCCCGTACACGTCGCCGAGGCCTGCGGGGCCAACGTCGTCACCGGGCAGGTGACCACCGGCGGCGTTCCCGTCCCCGAGAACGACGTATCCGTCACGGTCAAAGCGGTCAACGTCGCGTTACCGGTATTCATGATCATGTACGAATAGGTGATCGTCTGACCGGCCGCCGTCACCGTGGTCGGTGCCGCCGTCTTCGACAGCACCAGGCTGGGAGCCGGGGCGGCCGTCACCGTCACCGTCGACGTGTCGGACGCCGCCGGCGGACCCGTCGGCGGCGTCCCCGACGCCACCGCGTTGTTCACGATCGACCCCGCGTCGATGTCAGCCTGCGTCGTCACATACGTGCTGGTACACGTCGTCGCAGCCTGCGGCGCCAGCGTCGTCACCGGACACGTGACCACCGGCGGCGTCCCCGTCCCCGAGAACGACGTGTCCGTCACGCTCACAGCGGTCAACGTCGTGTTACCGGTGTTGACGACCGCGTACGAGTAAGTGATCAGCTCACCCGCCGCCGTCACCGTGCTCGGCGACGCCGTCTTCAACAGCGCCAGACTGGGGGCCGTCTCGGCCGTCACCGTCACCGTCGACGTGTCGGACGCCGCCGGCGGACCCGTCGGCGGCGTCCCCGACGCCACCGCGTTGTTCACGATCGACCCCGCGTCGATGTCAGCCTGCGTGACCGTGTACGTGCTGGTACACGTCGTCGTGGCCTGCGGAGCCAGCGTCGTCACCGGACACGTGATCACCGGAGGCGTCCCCGTCCCCGAGAACGACGTGTCCGCCACACTCACAGCGGTCAACGTCGTGTTACCCGTGTTGACGACCGCGTACGAATAGACAATCGTCCGCCCCGCCGCCGCCACCGTGGCCGGCGACGCCGTCTTCAACAGCGCCAGACTGGGAACCGAGGGGATGGTGATCGTCGCGGTCGACGGATCGGAGGCCACCGGCGGACCCGTCGGGGGCGTCCCCGAGACGATCGCCGTGTTCACCACCGATCCCGCGTCGATGTCGGCCTGCGTGATCGTATACGTGCTGGTGCAGGTCGTCGTGGCCTGCGGCGCCAGCGTCGTCACCGGACACGTGATCACCGCAAGTGCCCCCAACCCCGAGAACGACGTGTCCACCACGCTCACGCCGGTCAACGTCGTGTTACCCGTGTTGACGACCCGGTAGGAGTAGACGATCGTCCGGCCGGCCGCCACCACCGTGCTCGGCGCCGCCGTCTTCAACAGCGCCAGACTGGGAGCCGGGACGGCCGTCACCGCCGCCGTCGACGGATCGGAGGCCACCGCCGGACCTGTCGGGGGCGTCCCCGAGGCGACCGCGGTGTTCACGATCGAACCGGCGTCGATGTCAGCCTGCGTCGTCACATACGTGCCGGTGCAGGTGGTCGAGGTCTGTGGCGCCAGCGTCGTCACCGGACACGTCACCACCGGCGGCGCACCCGAACCCGAGAACGACGTGTCCACCACCCCCACACCCGTCAACGTCGTGTTACCCGTGTTGAGGACCGCGTAGGAATAGACGATCGTCCGGCCGGCCGCCACCACCGTGCTCGGCGCCGCCGTCTTCAACAACGCCAGACTGGGAACCGGGGCGGCCGTCACCGTCGCCGTCGACGGGTTTGAGGCCACCGGCGGGCCGGTGGGTGGCGTCCCCGACGCCACCGCGGTGTTCACGATCGAACCGGCGTCGATGTCAGCCTGCGTCGTCACATACGTGCCGGTGCAGGTGGTCGAGGCCTGCGGCGCCAGCGTCGTCACCGGACACGTCACCACCGGCGGCGCACCCGAACCCGAGAACGACGTGTCCACCACCCCCACACCCGTCAACGTGACGTTGCCGTCGTTGACGACCACATAGGAATAGGTGATCGTCCGGCCCGCCACCGCGACCGTGCTCGGCGCCGCCGTCTTCAACAACGCCAGACTGGGAGCCGGAACGGCCG
>NZ_JCADBG010000060.1:0-9305 GCF_059358815.1 Streptosporangium nanhuense | reverse complement strand
AGGGCGGTGATCCGGCGGCACCTGGGGTGCATCGGCGGTCTTTCAACTGCCGACAAGACGATGGTGCACCAGTGAGCGCCGCGCGACGCCCCGGTCTCGGCGGCGCGAGAATCCGGGAGTGCGACCTGCCCGGGAACGGGCGGGGATGCGGGAGTGTGCCGGGATACGGGAGGGTGGCCGATCGGCGAGTGCGTCCGGACTCGCGAGGGTGACCGGGAAGATGTGCTCGGATTCGGGAGATCCGAAAGATTCAAGGGAGTCGAGGGGTCCGAGCCGACGACCGAAGAGGTGTGTCCGGATCCGAGAGGGTGGACGACCTGGGAGGCGTCCGGATCCGTGACAGCGGCTGATCAGCGAATATGACCAGGTCGGTCAAGGAGCGCGATCCGCGAGAGCCCAGAGGCGGCGCGCGATCGCCGGGGAGCCGAGCCGCCGCGTGCGCTCCCCGCGCCGCGACCGCTCCCCGAGGTGTGGCTAGGCGACCACCATCGAGTTCTGGCCCGCGGGCATGTTCTGCTGGGCGTGGGTGGGCTGCCGGTGCGAGACGGGCTGCTCCGCGACGGGCTGGGGCTGCTGCTGCCGCTGGGCGGCCTGCTCGACGGGGGCCTGCTCGGCGGGGCAGGTGCAGTAGCCGTTGGTGAGGATCAGGCGACTTCGCTGCGTTGTGTAGTTGCGGGAGTCGGTGGCGAGGAGAACGCCCGAACATTTGTGGCAGACGACGGACTGGTGATCCATGGGCCCGGCTTCCTTCCTTGAGGGTAGCCGTCGAACGTCTCTCGGTCCGGCCGGCTGGCTGCTCGTGCCCCGACGGGAGGACTTGAATCCTCCCAACGAGGCTTCCATCTTACTTCGTAGCACATAGTGATCTTTGAGCCACACGAGGTGACAGACGTGAACCCTGGTGGTGCTGCTTCACAACGGTCTCATGCGAAGCGACCCGGCGGGTGGCGAATGTCCCTCTCTCGCCCCCGCCGATCCTCGTCGCAGCGATCTTCGCCACCCCGGAGCCCCGATACGGGCGGGGATCGCTACACGCTCAGAACTTTTTTCTTTTTTTCCTCGATCACCGGCCGGAACAGCAGCGCGTTGGCGGCCACCGCGATGCAGACCAGGCCGAGCAGGAAACCCCAGCTCACGTCGCTCAGGTGGTGCATGCCGCGGTACATGCGCGAGAAGGCGATGCCCAGCGGGATGCCCAGGCCGATCACCCACCACAGCACGTTCAGAATCTTGAAGCGGTGGGTGTGGATGGTCAGCACCAGGGCGACGCCGCAGTAGAAGGCGACCGCGGCGCTGGTGTGCCCCGAGGGGAAGCTGGAGGTGGGGGGAGCGGGGTCGAGGTGCTCGACGGCGGGCCGCTTGCGCTGGGCGAAGACGGTCGCCAGCAGGAAGATCGCCGACTGCGAGAAGACCGCCAGCGCGAGGAAGATCGACTCGTTCCAGCGCTTGAAGGCCAGCCGGAAGGCGATGACCAGCAGGGCGGTGGCAGTGATGATCACCGGGGTGTCGGACATGCTCGAGATCACGTCGGTGATCGAACTCCAGTAGGCCGTACGGTCCCCGGCCAGTTGCGCGTTGACACCCTCGTCGTTCGCGATGAGGGTCGTCGTCTGCAGGACCTTGGTGATGAGGAGCCCGACGCCGATCGTCAGCACGGCCATGATGGCCAGTGGCGCCAGGATGAGGCGTGTCACGCCTTTGAAATCCACCGACATTTTCGACATGAGGCGCCTGCTACCCCGAATGGCTCCCTCGGAACGCCTCGGGTTCGACGCCTTCCATGTGCGGTTCGGCGGGCTTGCGGCCCTCTCCCCGGCGCCAGGTCTCGAACCCCGCCGCCGCCCCCACCACGACCACCACGCCCAGCGCGACCCCCGCGATCACGTCACTGGTCCAGTGGACGCCGAGCGCCACCCGGCTGTACGCGACGAACACCATGATGGCCGTGGCGACGCCCCAGACGGCGATCCGCGAGGCCGTGCTGCGCAGGAAGGGCAGCAGGATGAGCACGAGGATGCACGTGCCCAGCGCCGCCCCCATCGCGTGCCCGGAGGGGAAGGAGGCGCCGGGCGCCCAGGCCACGGGATTCGGCAGGTCGGGCCTGGCGCGGTCGACGATCCCCTTGATCGCGAGGTTCAGCAGGCCGCCGAAGGTGATCGTGGCGACGGCCCAGATCGCCAGGCGCGGCGCGCCCCGGCGCCAGAGCCAGACGGCGGCCAGCACCACCAGCACACGCCACGTCCAGGGGCCGAACACCTCGGTCCCCACCCTGAGGAAGGCGGTGTAGCCGGGGTTCTCCAGCGCGTGGGCGTGCAGGCTCAGGGCGATGCCCTCGTCGAGACCCGTGAGCGGGGTGGAAGAGGTCCTCACGAGCACGAGCAGGATCACGAACGGCACGGTGAAGATCGCCACTGCCGCCATCGCCATCGTCAGGCGTACACCCAGCCGCAGGTCAGCGGCATGATCGTCGGAGTTCCTGTGAGGTGGGGGTTTACCCTCGGCAAATCTGACCATCGTTCATGGCTACCCGATCCCTCGCGAATATTCCCCGCACGATATGTGAGGAACCGGTCCGGCGGGGCCCGGAGCGCGTGAGATCCAAGGATACGGAGGCCGCGAACCACCGGAGGCCCGAGCCGTTCCGGGTCCTCTCGGGCCGCGTGCCGGCTCGTCCGGCCCGTTCTCGCGCTGCGGCGTCGTCGGACCGCTCACCGGGTCCTCTCAGGCCGCGTGCCGGGGTTCGCGGCGGGTTGTCCAGCGAAGGACGTCGCAGTGCCGCCGCTCGGCCTCGGCGAGCGCCGCGTCGTCCGTGTAGGCGTCGAGGACGGCCCGCAGCCACGGCATCTGCTCGGTGACGTCGTCCCACGCCTGGGAGGGGTCGTCGAGGCCCAGTTCGATCAGCGCGTCCAGGTGCGCGGCGTAGGCCGTCCACCACTGGCGGCTCAGCTCGGAGAGGAACCCGCCCAGCCCGCCGAACTCCCGCTGGATCTCCGCGTCCCACCAGGCGGGGATGGTGACGTCTCCGGTGTCGGCGAGGTCGCGGAGCACGAGGTTGGCCAGGGTGCGGCGGCGTCGGGCGATGGCCGAACGTGACAGGATGCTCATAACGCCCACCCTGCCAATCCTCGTTTGCCGAATGCTCAACGATGTGTTGACGGTGATGTCCGGCCGAGGTCGCCGACACCATCGTGATTCCCGGCGATAGTCGTCACCAAGATTGTCTTGGGGTGTTGCCTGAAGGCGTCTGAGCTTCCCCCCGCAGGGCGGACACCTCGCGAGCCTGACAGGAGGTAGAGCGCGGCGTCTCAAGCCCGGTCTCATAGTGTCTGAAGGGCACGTCGACCTGTCGACGCACCGTGGCGCTCGGCTCTCGCACCAAGACCCGGCCCGGTGAGAGAGCGGCGGCTACACTGCCCGATCAACCGGCACGCCGGCTCCGGACGCTCGTTCCCCTCCTCCCAGGATCTGGCAGCGGCCCGAAGACAGAGCGAACCGTCAGCCCTCCTGCAGGTCACGTCGCTGGAAGGCGGTGATCCCGGCGACCAGGAGCGCAGCGGTGACCACGCCGAGACCCAGCAGCGGACCGGCGCCCACGGGCTGGCTCAGCGGCTGCGGGACGTGGGCGAAGGGAGACAGGTTCATGACCCAGTCGTCCAGCTGAAGCAGTTCGCCGAGCTGGGCGAGCAGGGCGAAGGCCAGCAAGGCCGCCCACGCCAGCGCGGTCAGCCGGGGCAGCAGCCCGAACAACAGCATCGCGATCGCGGCCAGGGTCCAGGTGGCGGGCGCCTGCACCAGCGCCGCACCCAGCATGCGCGCGGCCTGAGCGGCCGGTTCGCCGATCCGCAGGCCGTGCGCGAGCCCGGCCGCCAGCCCTCCCACCGACAGGATCAGGGCACTGCCGCCCAAGGCGATGCCCAGGTGGCTGAGGCTCCATCGGCGGCGGGTCACGGCCGTGGCCAGGACCGGTCCAGCCCGCAGCGCCAACTCCTCATCGCGCAGCCGCAGCGTCGCCTGGACCGCGTAACCGCCGGCGACCAGGCCCAGCACGCTCAGCTCGGCGGTCAGGAACGCGTCGGTCAGCGCGTCGGTGCCGCCGAGCTGCGCCAGGAGGGCGGCCAGTTGCGGGTTGTCGCCGACGATGTCACCCATGCTGTGGGCCAGGGCGCCGAACAGCACGCCCGCGACCGTGAAGCCGATCGCCCAGCCGAGCAGGCCACCGCGCTGCAACCGCCACGCCAACGCCAAGGGACCGGCGAGATACGGGCGGGCCTCCGGCAGGCCCGGGCGCGACGGCAGAAGTCCGGCGCCGAGATCGCGCCGCCTGGCCGGCAGCGCCGCCGCGGCCACCAGCGCCAGGGCGGTGACGGCGAGCAGCGCGACCACCCACCAGCGCTCGCCGGCGAAGGCCCGCACCCGCTGCGCCCACCCCAGCGGGGACGACCAGGCAAGCGCTTCCACCTTCGCGGCGTCACCCAGCGCCCGCAGCAGGAACGCCACCCCGAGCACCGCGCAGGCCAGGGCGTTGGCGGTGCGCGCATGCGTGGTGAGCTGGGCGGCGACGATCGCGACGCCGGTGAACACCCAGCCTGTCCCGCCCACCGCCGCGCCGAAGGCCAGCGCACCTGCGACGGGCAGCCCTTGGCCGGCCAGGCCCACCGTGATGAGCAGGGCGATGAGCACGTTCGCGGCGGCGGCCACGAGCACCGCCGCGCCCGGGACCGCCTGGCGGCCCACCGCGCAGGAGCCGACCAGCTCGGCGCGGCCGGTCTCCTCCTCGGCGCGGGTGTGCCGGGTCACCACGAGGATGCTCATCAAGGCGGCCAGCACCGCGGCGATGGTGGTGGCCCGCCACGCGGTCAGCCCGCCGATCGAGGTGGCGTCGAAGACCGGTCCGGTGAGCGCCTGCAGGGCGGGGGCCGCGCCGACGGTGACGCCCAGCGCGATGCGCTGGCTGGCTTGCGGATACAACTCGGCGATGGCCGAGGCGCTGACGGTGATGAGACCGGCGATCACGACGATCCAGACGGGCACCAGGACGCGGTCCCGGCGCAGCGCCAGCCGCACCAGCGTCAGCGTGCCGGTCATGCCGTTCATGCCGTTCATGCCGCGGCCTGGTAGTGGCGCAGGAAGAGCTCCTCCAAGGTGGCCGGCCGGCAGGTCAGTGCGCGCACGCCGGCGTCGGTGAGCAGGCGCAACACCGCCTGGAGATGTTCGCCGTCGACCTGGAAGCGGACCTGGGACCGGACCGGGGAGCCGCTGACGGTCAGGCCGTGCACGCCCGCCAGATCGTTCAGGCCGTCGGGGACATGGTCGAGTTCGGCGTCGATGGTGGCGCGGGTGAGGTGGCGCAGCCCGGCCAGGGTGCCGGTCTCCACCGTCCGCCCGTCGCGGATGATGGTGACCTGGTCGCAGAGCGCCTCGACCTCCGACAGGCTGTGGCTCGACAGCAGCACTGTCCGGCCGCGGGCGCGTTCCTCGCCGACGACCTCGCGGAAGGTGGCCTCCATCAGCGGGTCCAGGCCGGAGGTCGGCTCATCGAACAGCAGCAGCTCGACTTCGGAGGCCAGCGCGGCGATCAGGGCCACCTTCTGGCGGTTGCCTTTCGAGTAGGCGCGGCCCTTCTTGGCGGGGTCGAGGTCGAAGCGTTCCAGCAGCGCCGCCTTGCGTTGCCGGTCGAGGCCTCCGCGCAGCCGGCCGAGCAGGTCGATGGCCTCGCCGCCCGACAGAGTGGGCCACAGCACGACGTCGCCGGGCACGTAGGCCAGCCGCCGGTGCAGCTCGACGGCGTCGCGCCACGGGTGGCCGCCGAGCAGTTCGGCGTGGCCGGCGTCGGCGCGTAGCAGGCCGAGCAGGATGCGCAGGGTGGTGGTCTTGCCCGAGCCGTTCGGGCCGAGGAAGCCGTGGACCTCGCCGGTCCGTACGGTGAGGTCGAGCCCGTCCAGGGCGCGGGCCTTGCCGAAGTGTTTGGTCAGGCCACTGACGACAATGGCAGGGCTGTTCGCCACGGGGCGCCTCCACGAACCGGTCCGCTATGACATTGCCGACCAGACTTCCCGGCGCTCCGATGACGACAGTAACAGCGCCTCCGGTTGTCCACCAGATGGCGGCGGCCTCACCTTTCGGTCTCTGTGTTCTGACCCTCGTTGCCGCGCCGCCTGGAGGTCTCCACAACGCATATCCGCCGGCTGCGAGCCGACAACCCGCGACTTCGCGACGCATCCGCCCGAGCACCTGGCGAGCGCCGCGCCGACGAGATCCTGAGACAGATCGCAACTTGCGACACGCCGGAGCGCGTTTTCGCCGAACGTGCCGGACCTTGCCGGCAGGCCAACTCCGCGATCGTCGTCGACGCTACTGTCCACACTGCATCACCCCAGGTCAGAAGTAGAATGAAACTCGGGTCCCGATAAAGCTCCGACATGATGCGCATCGGCCCTGGCCAAGCGGAATCGGCCGGATTGGGGTCAGCCGGTCTGCTGGTGCCAGCGGTCCAGCAGGGCGGGCAACTCGCCGAGCAGGAAGTCGTAGAAGGCGTGCATCTGCGCCAGGCGCTGATGGGCGAGATCGCCTTCATCGGTGGTGGCGATTGCGGCGGCCGCAGCCTGCAGCATGGCCTGGATGACGGTGTTCTGACTGGTGAACAGGATGGCCCACGCGTCATCGCGGAGCCGGTAGTGCTCGCGGCGGCTACCGGGTGAGGGCAGGCGTTCGATCAGGCCGACCGCCAGCAGGGATTTGATCGCACCGGAGACCGAGCCCGCGCTGGCCTCCAGCCGCTCGGCGATCTCGCCGGCGGTGACGCTGTCCTGGTCGGTGAACAGGAAGAACGCCAAAGTGCGCGCGGCCATGCGCTGGAGCCCGCCCTCGGTCAGGGTCAGGGCCAGCCGTTCCGCCGCTTGCCATTGCTCATGCCGGTCGTTCACACGCTCTCCTCCTTGAGGGAAATAGGGTACCGAACACTCTGACTGTTCAGAAATTTCCGAAAAGTGGGTATAGTCCTCGTGTCGGCCTCTCGCGAGAGGTTCGATGGTGTGCCGGGAAGCCTGGTCGGCGATGGGACAGCTCATCTACGTCGCCAGGAAGGTGACCGGCTATGACCCTGCCCAGCCGCCTGTACGGGGTGCGCCCCGCTCTCCGGTACCGGGTGCGCGTGCGGCGCAACGTGGAGATTCCGGCCACCGATGGCGTGCGGCTGCCGGCCGACCGCACCGACCCCGAGGCCGTACGGCCGGCGCTGGGCCACGGGGAGTGGGACGCGGTCATCGACACCTGGGCCTGGGCGCCGCGGGTGGTGCGCGACACCGCCCGCCTGCCGGCCGGCCGGACAGGGCATTACGGCTACGTCTCCAGCCGCGGCGTGCACCGCTGGCCCTGGCCCGCGCACGCCGACGAGCACGCACCCCTGGTCGACGGCGACCCCGCCGGCACCGACGATGCCGACTACGCCGCCGCCAAGCTCCCCCGACACCTGGCTCGACGCCGCCGCCGAACAGCGGCTGCTCAACCACCCCTCACGTTAAGGAAGACACGACCTTCATGCGCGCCATCATCATCGGAGCGGGCATCGCCGGCCTGGCCACCGCCCTGCGCCTGCACCAGATCGGCTGGGACACCCTCATCGTCGAACGCGCCCCGGCGCGGCGCGGCGGCGGCTACGCCGTCACCTTCGGCGGCATCGGCTACGACGCCGCCGAGCGCATGGGCATCTTGCCCGACCTGCTCAACAAGGGCTTCATCACCGACGAACTCGTCTACCACAAACCGAACGGCGAACGCCGCTTCGCCCTCGACCGCGCCACCATCCTCGCCACCACCGGCCCCCGCTCGATCACCATCCTGCGCGGCGACCTCGAAGCCGTCCTGTACGAGAAGGTCAAGGGCCACGCCGAAATCCGCTTCGGCACCACCCTGACCGCCGTCGACCAAGACAGCCACGCCGTCCGCGTCACCTTGACCGACGGCGGTATCGAGGAGGGTGATCTGCTGATCGGCGCCGACGGCCTGCACTCGGCCACCCGCGCCCTGCTGTTCGGCCCGGAAGAGGACTTCCTGCTCGACCTGGAACACAAGGTCGCCGTCTACATGCTCGACAAACGCCCCGCCACCATCGCCATCGGAGCCACCGGCACCCTGTCCTCGCGCGGCCGCACCGCCGCCTTCATCAGCGTCCCCGACGGCCGCAACGTCGCCTTCTTCGGCTACCGCACCAGCCACGCCCGCCCCGGCGAGGACGCTGCCACCGAACTGCAACGCGTCTACGGCGACCTCGGCTGGGTCATCCCCGAAGCCCTGGCCGGACTCAAACGGGCCGATTCAGTCTACTTCGACACCATCAGCCAGGTCGTCGCACCGTCCTGGAGCAAAGACCGGGTGGTCCTGCTGGGCGACGCCGCCTGGTGCGTCACCCTGTTCGCCGGATACGGCTCCGCGCTGGCCGTCGGCGGCGCCGACCGCCTCGGCACCGAACTGGCCGCCCACCCCGGCGACGTGCCCGCCGCGCTGGCCGCGTGGGAGGCCGCCATCCGACCCGAAGCCGAACGCAAGCAGCAACTCGGCCGCCGCGTCAAAGGCGTCTACGCCCCCACCAGCCCGCTGCTGCTGTGGCTGACCCAGCTGCCGCTACGCCTGACCACGCTCCCGCCAGTGCGCCGCCACATCACCCGCCGCTTCATCAAAGGCTGAGCCGGCGGCCTTGAACCGCGCCGGGTTTCATGGACTCTGATGTACCCCGAGGTCGGTGGAGTCGGCTTGGTCGACTCTCATGCCGACTGGACGTTCGGATAGAGCATCTCGTACTCGATGGGGGTGAACATCCTCAGGCCACTGTGTCGTCGTTGCCGGTTGTGGAAGATCTCAAGGTGGAAATAAGTGTTCCTTCTCTGCTTTCATCGAATATCGTCGATATTCGATGAAAGCAGAGAAGGAACCTCTAGGGCGGGCCGAGGCCAAGGAGTACGCGAGCTGGTTCAGGGCGCTGGCAGACGGCACCCGCATCCAGATCGTGTCGTTGCTGGCCCGTCGGCGCGAGCCGATGAGCGTCGGGGAGATCGTCGCCGCCGTCGGGATCGGTCAGTCGACGGTGTCGCACCATCTGAGGATCCTGTCGGAGGTGCGGTTCGTCCTGGTGGAGCGGCACGGCACCTCCAGCCTGTACCGGATCAACGAAGAGTGCGTGAGCTGCTTTCCCACCGCCGCCGACGTGGTGATGGGCAATCCCGTTCCCGCGATGCCCGCCTGCCGGTAGGAGCCCGCCATGGCACACGACGAGGTCGTCGACCGCTACTCCGGCCTGGCCCGCGCGGTGC